>JAACJQ010000124.1 GCA_016879935.1 Archangiaceae bacterium
GGCGTCTCGGCGCACGCCATCATCACCGTCACCGACGCGACGATTCGCCAGCTCACGGTCGCGCCGTCGAACCCCTCCGTTCCCGTCGGCACCACGCAGCGCCTCACCGCGACGGCGAGCCTGTCTGACGGCACCTTCCTCGACGTGACGGAGCAGGCGCAGTGGACGAGCAGCGCGCCGCGCACCGTCTTCGTCTCGATGCTCGCAGGTGAACGCGGCACGCTCACCGGCGTCGCGCCCGGCGTCACCGAGGTGCAAGCGAAGGTGCGGGGCGCCGAGGCCGCCATTCCCGTCACCGTCACCGACGCGACGCTCTCGCGCGTCGAGGTCGACCCGACGCAGCTCACGCTGGCCAAAGGCACGCTCTCGGTCGTGAGCGCGCAGGCCATCTACTCCGACGGCAGCCGGCAAGACGTGACGAGCCGAGGCAGCTGGAGCTCGAGCGCACCCGACAAGGCGACCGTCTCGATGGCCGGCCAGGTGCGAGGTGTCGACGTCGGCACCGCCACGCTGCGTTTCGACTTCAACGGCAAACAGGTCTCGGTCGCCGTCTCGGTCACGGCGGCGGAGTTGATTGCCCTCGAGGTCTCTCCTTCGCCACTCACGCTCGCGGCGGGCACCAACGCACAGCTCACCGCGACGGGCCGCTTCAGTGACGGCAGCTCGCAAGACCTCACCGAGACCACGCTGTGGACTTCGCAGGACGGCGCCGTCGCGCAGGTCTCGAACACCATGGGCCAGCGCGGCTTCGTGCAGGGCCTCACGGCGGGCACCACGCAGCTCGTCGCCGCCTCGGGAGCGCGCACCGCTCGCGTCACCGTCACCGTCTCTCCCGCGACGCTCATGTCGCTCTCGCTCGCGCCCGCGATGCTCTCGTTGCCGATGGGCACCAGCGCCGACGTCGTCGCGACGGGCGTCTTCTCGGACGGCTCCTCGCAAGACCTCACCAGCCAGGTCTCGTGGACGAGCGCCGACGCGGCCATCGCCGCCGTCGACCCGGTGACGAACCCGGGCCGTGTCTCTGCCGTCTCCATCGGCCAGGCCATCATCTCGGCGCAGCATCAGGGCGTCAGCGCGCAGCTCGTCGTGCAGGTCTCGATGGCCACGCTCTCGCGGCTCGAGGTCACGCCGTCGCCCGTCACCGTCGCGGCGGGCACCAGCGCCCAGCTCGTCGTCACGGGCGTCTTCTCCGACGCCTCCACGCAAGACGTCACCACGCAGGTCACCTTCTCGTCCGATGACGTCGCCATCGCGACGGTGTCGAACGCGAGCGGCTCGCAAGGCCTCGTGCGTGGCGTCGCGCAGGGCAGCACGTCGCTGCACGTCGAGCTCAATGGCGTCACCGTCACGGTGCCCATCTCCGTGAGCGCCGCGACCCTGCAGTCGTTGTCGGTGTCGCAGACCTCGCTCTCGCTGCCGGTGGGCGTGAGCGCTGACGTATTGGTCACGGGCCTCTACTCCGACGGCTCGACGCAGGACCTCACCGCGCAGGCGACGTGGAGTTCGTCGAGCAGCGCCATCGCCTCGGTCTCGAACGCGGGCGTCTCGCGCGGAAGGGTCGCGGGCGTCGCGGTCGGAGCCGCCACCATCACCGTCACCTTCGGCGGCCGTTCGGCGAACGTCGCCGTCACCGTCACGCAGGCCACGCTGGTCTCGCTCTCGCTCACGCCCTCCATCGCGAGCATGCCGCGCGGCACCACGCAGGCCTTCGTCGCGACCGGCAGCTACACCGACGGCAGCACGCGCGATGTCAGCTCGCAGGTCACCTGGAGCGCCTCGACCTCCGCGCTCTCCGTCTCGTCGTCGGGCCTCGCCACCGCGCTGCAGCTCGGAACGGCCGACGTCATCGCGCGTGAGGGCACCGTCGAAGCGCGCGTCACCATCACCGTCACGCAGGCCGTGCTCACCTCGCTCGGCCTCACGCCGACGCTGCCCAGCGTTCCGCGCGGCGTCGCCGTGCCCTTCGTCGCGACGGCTACCTACTCCGATGGCACCACGCAGAACGTCACCACCACCGTCACGTGGAGCTCGGCTGACAATGCCATCGCCACCATCTCGAACGGCACCGGCACCGAAGGGCGCGCGCAGGCCGTCGCCGTCGGCAGCACGCTCGTCACCGCGACGCTCGGCGCACAATCGGCCAGCACCACGCTGACGGTCCTCGCGGCGGTGCTCGACAGCATCGAGGTCGCTCCCGCCACCGCGCGCATCGCGACCGGCACGTACGCCACCTTCCAGGCCACCGGCCGCTACACCGACGGCACCACGCAAGACCTCTCGACGCAGGTGACGTGGAGCGTCTCTGACGTCGCCAAAGCCTCGGCCTCGAACGCCGCGCCGTTCATCGGCCGGGTGAGCGCGCTCCAACCGGGAACGATTCAGGTGACGGCGGCGCGCCAGGGCGTCACCGGCAGCGCCACCCTCGACATCGCGAACATCACGCTGACGAGCCTCGCCATCTCGCCCTCGGCGCCGTCGGTGCCCGCGGGGTTGAGCCAGCAGCTCACCGTCGTCGGCACCTTCAGTGACTCGTCGACGCAAGACCTCACCGGTCTCGTCACGTGGAGCTCGAGCGACGTCTCGAAGGCGACCATCTCGAACGCGGCCCTCTCGGAAGGGCTGGCCCGTGCGCTCGCGGTCGGCACGCCCACCATCACCGCGTCGGCGCTCGGGCAGACGGGCACCGTCACCTTCACCGTCACCAGCGCGCTCCTCACCGGCCTCGAGGTCTCGCCCGTCTCGGTCTCGGTCGCGCGCGGGCTCACCTACGACTTCGTCGCGACGGGCCGCTTCTCCGATGGCTCCTCCTCCGACATCACCGACCAGGTGACGTGGAGCTCCTCGGTGCCGGGCGTCGCCTCCATCTCGAACGCGAACGGCTCCCGCGGCCGCGCGAGCGCCATCGCCCAGGGCACCAGCATCATCACCGCCTCGCTCTCGGGTCAGTCGGCCGCCGCCGTCTTCGTGGTCTCGCCGGCCGTGCTCACGCAGCTGCAGGTCTCGCCGTCGAGCGCGTCGCTGCCTCGCGGTCTCACTGCGCCGTTCACCGTGACGGGCATCTTCTCTGACAGCACCTCGCAGGACCTCACGGAGCAGGTGGTGTGGAGCTCGAGCGCCAGCTCCATCGCCTCGGTCTCGAACGCGCCCGGCACGCGCGGCGTCGTGCAGGCCGCGAACGTCGGCAGCGCCACCATCACCGCGACGCAGGGCAGCATCAGCGGCACCGCCTCGGTCATGGTCAGCGCTGCGGTGCTCGCGGCGATTCAGGTCTCACCGCCCAACCCCACCGTGCCGCGCGGCCTCACCCGTCAGCTCGCCGCGACGGGCCTCTTCACCGACGGCACCACGCAGGACCTCACCACGCAGGCCTCGTGGAGCTCCGATGACGTGCTCATCGCCACCGTCTCGAACGCAGGCGGCAGCGAAGGCATGTCACAGGCCATCGACCAGGGCGTCGTCACCATCACCGCCACGGTGGGCGCGCGCACCGGCTCCATTCAGCTGACGGTGAGCGCCGCGATTCTGCAGGTGATTCAGGTGAACCCCGTCAGCCCCACCGTCTCGGCGGGCCTCACGCTGCCGCTCTCGGCGACGGGCGTGTACTCCGACTCCACCACGCAGGACGTGACGAGCCAGGTGACGTGGACCTCGGCCGACACGGGCATCGCCACCATCAGCAACGCGAGCGGCTTCGAAGGCATCGTCACCGGCGGCGCCATCGGCAGCGTCGTGATGACCGCGAGCCTCTCGGGCGTGACGGGCTCGACGACGGTGACGGTGACGCCGTCGGTGCTGCAGCAGATTCAGGTGACGCCGGCGAACCCCTCTCGTCCGCGCGGCCTCGAGGTGCAGTTCACCGCGACCGGCATCTTCTCCGATGGCTCCACGCAGGACATGACGTCGCAGGTGACGTGGACGTCGAGCGACGTGAGCGTCGTGCCGGTCAGCAACTCGAGCGGTGCCGAGGGCCGCGCCGTCGCACAGAACGTCGGGAGCGCCACCATCACGGCGACGCACGGCAGCGTGAGCGACTCCACGCCCTTCACCGTGACGGCCGCGCAGCTCACCCGTGTCGACGTGACGCCGATGGCAGTCACCTTGCCGCTAGGCACCGTGCGCCAGTTCGTCGCGACCGGCCGCTACACCGACTCGACGTCACAGAACCTCACCACGCAGGCGACGTGGAGCTCGGCCAACATGGGCGTGCTCGACATCTCGAACGTCGCGGGCAGCGAAGGCCTCGCCACCACCATCGCCATCGGCCAGGCCTCGGTCACGATGACGTTCGGCGCCTTCACCGTCGTCTCCTCCGTCAGCATCACGCAGGCCGCGCTCGCCAGCATCGAGCTGAACCCGACGGCGGGCTCGACCGCGCTCGGCTTCACCAAGCAGTTCATCGCCATCGGCCACTACACGGACGGCACCTCGCAGGTGCTGACGAATCAGGCGACCTGGAGCTCGAGCGACCCGACGAAGGCCATCATCTCGAACGCGTCGTCGTCGCGCGGGCTGCTGTCATCGGTGGCGCTCGGGTCGGTGACGGTCACCGCGGTGTTCAACGGCGTGACGGGTACGACCACGCACACCATCTCGAACGCCTCGCTGGTGAGCCTCGCCATCGCGCCGGCGCCGGTCTCGGTGGCGCAGGGAGCCTCGGTGCCGCTGGTCGCGACCGGGAGCTACTCCGATGGCTCCACGCAGGACCTGACGGCGAGCGTGACTTGGAGTTCGTCGGCGACGGGCGTGGCGCAGGTGTCGAACGCGTCGGGCTCGCAGGGTCTGGTGACGGGCGTGTCGCCGGGCAGCGCGGTCGTGACGGCGCTGTCAGGCAGCGTCTCGCAGACGGTGAACGTGAGCGTCACGCCGTGAGTTGCGAAGGCTGAGCGCGCGGTGCCACGATGAGCCCATGGCGCCGCGCAGGAATGTCAGACCCGTCGTGTATCCAGAGGAGATGACAACTCCGAAAGACGACGTGCCGATGTTGCAGCTCGAGGTGCTGAAGCAGATTCAGGCCGAGCTGGTGAACCTGAGACGTGATGTCACGGCCGAGGTCGCCAGCGTTCGCACCGAGGTCGCCAGCGTTCGTACCGAGCTCAAAGAAGAGATCTCCGCCCTGCGACGCGACACGCACCAGGGCTTCGTCCGTCTGCGCACCGAGCTCGTCGGGCTGCGTGACGACATGGAGGTCGGCTTCACCGCTCTGCGCATTCAGAACGACCGGCGCTTCCTCGACCACGAAGGCCGCCTGCGTGCGCTCGAGAGCGAGCGCTGAGCCTCGAACGTCGAGCGTGGAGCGACGCCCAGTGGCACGTCTACGCCGATGAACTGCTCACGACCGGTGACGATGCAGCCCGAGCGCGCGGCGAGTTGATTCGACTGCACCTCGAGCTCGAGACCGCCGACGACACGCGACGCCCTGCGATGCTGGAGCGCGCGCGCGAGTTGATTGGTCGCTCCGACTTTCTCAGCGGGCCCAGGAACGTCCTCGCGACGCTGAACTCCACCTGGCGACGCGGCTTCCTTCAATCGGTGCGTGCACCGAACTGGGAAGGCCTGCGCATGCTGCTGACGCATCCGTCCGGGGCGTTGCTCGAGGAGCTGGTGCTCGACAATCCAAGGCTCGCGATGGACGAACAGCTCGACCTCGTCGCCACAGCACGGCCGCCCTTGCTGCGCATCGTCGTTCGCTCCGATGACAGCGGTACTCAGTTTCACGGGCTCATCGATGTCGGCGGCGTGCTGAGGATTCCGACGCTCGAGGAGGGTTCCTTCGCGGTGTATTCGCTCGAGCTCGGCGGGCGGGGCCCCGCGTTCTCGAACGTGACGCGACTGGAGCTGTCGGTACCGGAGCTGCCGTGGCGGCGCTTCGACACGTGGACCTTCGGCAACCTGCGCGAACTCGAACTGTCGACCATGACGACGACAGGCTGGCGCGACAATCGTGGCTTCTTCGCGATTGGGCACCGGCCGTTCGTGGAACCGGAGTCGGGGGTTCAGCGGCTGGCGGCCGGTAGCGTCACCCCAGCTCTCGAATCGCTCCGACTCGATGGGTTTCTCATCGACCAGACCAGCGCGGTGTTTCTGCTCGCGCTGTCGACGCACACGCCGCTGCGCGTCCTCGATTTGCGTCAGTGTCGGCTTGAACCCGAGGCCGAGCTGCTCAGCACCCTGAAGTGCTCCGTCCTTCTTCCTTCACCAAAGGAGCCCTGATCACAGCTGCGAGTCCTCGTGTGAAGCAGGAGTGCCGGGGCCGCAATCCAGGGTCGAGATGGTTAGATAGACTATCTAACCATCTGAGGGCTGGAAGGGACGATGGCCGCGGTCTCTTCGACACGGCGATTCACATCGGGGACTCACTGCGCGAACCTCTTGAACGGAGCACGCCGTCGTCGGTCTCGGCCTGTTGAGGCCGTTCCTCGTAAACCGCGTTCACTCGAGGCTTCGGAGCACCGGCACCAGACCCGCGCTCATCAAGAGCCTCGACTCGCGGACGACGCCGCCGTTGCCCGCCTTCAGCGCACGTACGACGAGCACTCAGGAGGCTCGTTCTTCGTCCGACGGGGCCAGCTCGGCGAGCCCGAACTGCTGCTGCCTGATCAGGGCTGCATCGTCGCGAGCTCGCGCATCGCCTTCTCGACATCACCCTGCTGCGGCACGGACGCCGCCTCGAGCGTGTCAGCGAGACCGATGCCCGGCACGAACTTGCCGGCCAGCACCTTCGGCGGCGCCATCAGGTGGTAGAAGAGCTTCTCGGTCACGCGGCGCGCGAGGTGCTCTCCGAAGTTCGTCACCTCGGTGTCCTCGTTGAGGAACAACACGCGGCCGGTCTTCTTCACCGACGCCACGATGGCCTCCCAGTCGTAGGGCCACAACGTGCGCAGGTCGATGACCTCGGCGTCGATGCCCTCGCCCGCGAGCGTGTCAGCGGCCTTCTTCGCGAGCGGCAGCGTGCGGCCGTACGACACCACCGTCAGCTGGCTGCCTTCACGCACCGTCTTCGCCTTGCCGAGCGGAATCGCCAGGTCCGACAGCTCGGGCCACTGCGGCTTCCACTTCGAGCGGTCTCCCAGCGGAGCGTCGATCATCTTCGACAGCTGCTTGTCGTCACCGGGCTCGCCGGCAATCAACTCTTCACCCCTCACGCGCATGAGCGCCTTGGGAATGAGGAACATGACGGGGTTCTGCTCCTTGCACGCCGACAGCAGCAGCCCGTACGCGTCGAGCGGCGTCGACGGCATCACCGTCTTCCACCCGGGAATATGGGTCATCGTCGCGTCGAAGGAGTGCGAGTGATAAATGCTCCCGCGAATGCCGCTGCCCACCGGCGTCATCACCACCATGGGCAGATTCCACTGGCCGTTCGAGCTCCACAGCGTGTTGCCGGCGAGCTTGAGCAGGTCGATGGTGTTGTAGACGTAGTCGCAGAACTGAATCTCGGCGACCGGCCGTGAGCCCGCCATCGCGAGCCCCATCGCCGTACCGATGATGCCGCGCTCGTCGAGCGGCGCGTTCCACGCCGTCTTCAGTCCCTGCGTGCACGTGAAGACGCCGCCCAGCGGAGGGCCGACGTCTTCACCGAAGATGTCAGTCACTCCGAGGTTCTCTTCGGCGTAGTGCAGCGCCATGCGGATGGCCTGGGCCATGTTCGCCATGGTGGTTCGCTCCGTGTTCGTTGAGTGAAAGGTGGAAGAAGACTCAGTCGGCCAGCGGGTCTTTTCCGGGCTCGCCGGCGAAGACGTGGTTCCAGATGGTGTTGCCGTCGGGGAAGGGCTCTTCCTTCGCCTGCCGCGCGAGCTCCGCGTACTCCTCGGTGTACTTCTCGCGCAGCTTCTTCGACTCCTCCTTCGAACGAACGCCGTGCTTGTCGAGGCGCTCTTCGAAGGCGGTGATGCAGTCGGCTTCGACGGTGTTGTAGTTCGCGCCCGAGGCCGACGAGTGGCCGTAGAGCCGTGAGACGCGGGCCTCGACGAGGTACGGCTTGCGCTCGGTGCGCACGTACTCGAACGCCTCTTTCAGCTCGAGGTACGCCGAGATGGGGTCGTTGCCGTCGATGGTCTTGGTGCGCATGCCGAACGCGACGCCGCGGTCGCTGATGCGCTCGACGCCCTGCACCTGGTCGTACGGTGTCGAGATACCCCAGGTGTTGTTGGTGACGATGATGAGCACGGGCAGCTCTTCACCGGGCCGGCTCGTCCACACGAGGCAGGTCGCGAAGTCGCCCTCGGCCGTGCCGGCGTCGCCGCCCGTGACGATGCTGATGGCGTCACCGCCCAGCCGCTTCTGGGCCAGCGCCGTGCCCGCGACCATCGAGTACTGCACCTCGATGGGGCTGGTGACCGGCACGATGTTCCATTCCTTCTTCGAGAAGTGGCCCGCGAAGTTACGGCCGCCCGAGTACGGGTCGGTGGCGGTGTTCTTCATCTGCCGAATCGCGCCGAGTGGCTGCTCGCCCATGGCCAGCAGCGTCGCCGACTGCCGGTAGTGGAAGTGGCAGAAGTCGAAGGCCGGGCCCTGGCCCTTCTTGATGAGCATGCCCAGCGGCACGTTGAACGCCTCTTCGCCGGGCCCGCCAATCCAGAAATAGCCGTGGCCCGACTTGTACATCGCGATGAGGCGCTCCTCGAGGCAGCGCGCCTTGAGCATCGTCTCGTGCATGAAGCGCAACCGCTCCGGATCCAACGGGAGCTCGTCGCTCTTCGTGATGAGGGGTTTGAACTCTTTGACCGGTTTGAGCTTCTTCGCGTCGCGAGCCATGTCGGCTGGAGGCTCTACAAGAGGGGGAAGGTGCTGTCGACGACAGGTGCGGCGCCCGGTCTTTCGCCCTGCGTCACGCGTGAGCTTCGGCAGTCACTCCGGCTCCCCATGGGAGGCCCTGCAACAGGCCCGTCACCGTCACCAGGAGCCTTCGCCGGAGGAGCGCAGCTGCTGATCAGCGGTTGATCACTCCTTGAAGAACCGGCCGTGCAGCTTGCGCACCTCGTCGTCACAGTCGATGAGGGTCTTCTTGGTGTTCGCCTCGCCGCAGAGCTGCTTCACGCGGGTGAACGGGCGCTCGAAGAACTCTTCCTTGTCCTTGTCCTGCGCGATGGCCTCGGCCATGCGGTCGATCATCTTCTCGATGCTCTGACCGTCGCGCAGCTCGCGCTTGTACTCACCGATGTTGAAGTCATCGATGACCGAGTTGTTGTCGGGGAACTTGGCGAGCACACCGAGGCTGGCGGGAATGGCGGCGAGCTCGTCACCCGCGTCTTCGTCGGTCGTGGCGACCGGGTCGGTGGTGTTGGCCTCGGGCGGCTTCACCACGGGGTCGGTCGTGTTGGCCTCGGGCGGCTTCGCGACGGGGTCGGTCGTGTTGGC
This sequence comes from Archangiaceae bacterium, assembly GCA_016879935.1. Taxonomy (GTDB): domain Bacteria; phylum Myxococcota; class Myxococcia; order Myxococcales; family Myxococcaceae; genus Xiheimicrobium. Next base: position 9,358 of record JAACJQ010000124.1, read on the forward strand.
CTTTGGCGGCTCGACCGCGGTGGTGTTCGCGCCCGGGTTCTTCACGTCGTTGACGGCGACCACGGGCTTCACTGGGGGCAGCTTGACGGGCTTGGGCGGCTCGATGGGCCCGCTCGGCCACACGGCATAGATGAGCACCGCGAGCAGCCACACACCGATGAAGCCGCCGACCACGAGGGGCCAGCGCTTCTTCACCTGGCGCTTCACGTCTTCGACCTGCGCCTTCACGGCCAGCTCGCGCGCCCGCTCGTCTTCCTTCTTGTCGCCTTTCTTGTCGCCCTTCGCCGGCCCACCGACGACCGGCTCGATCGACATCAGGCTCATCATCGTGGCGGCGTTGCGCAGCTGCTTCGTCGCCGCGCGCAGGTCGGCCTTCACCTGGTTCGCGTCGGGGCGGGCGCCGGGCTCTTTGCCCAGCAGCTTCAAGATGAGCTCGGAGAGCGCCTTGGGAATCGCCGGGTTCACCTCGTGCGGCACCGGCGGCTCGTGGTGCACGTGCTTCTCCATCACCTCCATCGGAGTGTTGCCCGTGAAGGGCAGCTTCCCGGTGAGCATGTGGAAACACATGATGCCGAAGGCGTACAGGTCGGCGGGCGGGCCGGCCGGGCGGCCGCGCGCGTGCTCGGGCGAGATGTAGTCGGGCGTGCCGGCGATGCGGGTGACGTTCTGCTGCTGCCGGCGCGCGAGGCCGAAGTCGAGCAGCTTCACGTAGACCTTGTTGCCCTCCTTCACGAGGAAGACGTTGGCCGGCTTGAGGTCGCGGTGAACGACGCCCGCGGCGTGCGCGGCGGCGAGGGCCGAGAGCACCTCTTCGAGAATCAGCACGGCGTCACCGGCGTTGATGGTGCCTTCGCGCTGCATCATCTGCTCGAGCGACTCGCCCTCGAGCAGCTCCATGATGAGGTAGTGGCGGCCGTCTTCGAGCGTGCCGGCACCGAAGATGTTGATGATGCCTCGGTGCTTGATGCTGTTGATGATGCGCGCTTCGTCGAGCATGCGGTCGACGTCACGGGGGTCCGTGACGACGTCGCTGCGCAGCACCTTGATGGCGACCTCTTTGTTGATGAGCGCTTGAACGGCCCGGTACACGACGCCCATGCCGCCGACGCCGATGCGCTCCTTGATGATGTATTCCTGAAGCTTCTGCCCGATGAGCGTGTCGCGGCCCGACGAGCTGAGCATCGACGGCGGCGACGCGGGCGGGCCCTTGGGCAGTGCCTTCATCGCCGCGTTGGAGCGGCGACCGCCCCCGTCTTGCACGGCGGCGACGTTCGGCATGCTCTGTCGGGTGGCTTTGGGCCGCGAAGGTGGTGGTGGCGGCGCGGGGTCGCGCTCCACCGTGTCTGACAACCCTTCTTCGTGGGCCGTCGCGGCCGGGTCGTCGCCCTGCTCGGTGCGGGCCATCTCACGCTCACCGGTGCGTCGCGCGGAGGGCGGCAACGCCTGCTTCGAGCGCGCCGCTGGCGCCGGCACCGACGACTTGCGAAGGCCCGTTCGGTTGTCGGGGGGTGGGGCAAGGGAAGTCCCGCACGAGGAGCAGTTGCGCCCCTCGCTCGAGTTCACGGTTCCACACCTGGGGCACATCACGCCGGCCGGCATAAGACGACTGGAGTCAACCACATGATCGACTCCAGCCGCTCGATTTCCCTGCCCGGCTGGCCTCCGTCAGGTGGCCGCGCTCACCAGCCGACTTGACGAAAGGCAGCGAGTGGTCTCGCCCGCCGCTTCAGGGCGTGTAGCGGATCACCTGGCCCGCGGTGACGTTCGCCTGGTTGTGCGAGTGCTGCACGCCGTCGAGGCCGTCGACGCTCTCGACGCCCACCGTTGCTTCGAGGCCACGCTCACGGTCCATGTCGGACATGTTGGTGCCGGGCGTGAGCGAGCAGGCGTGCAGCTCGATGACGTTGGTCGTCTCGTAGAGGCGCGCCTGCACCGTGATGGAAGAGCCGGCGACGCCGAACACCATCATCTGCTCCCACTGCACGGTGAGGTGGCGGGTGGTGCCGGTGCCGAAGACGTTCGAGACCACTCGCGACGAGGTGCCCATGACGTTCAGGTCGTCCCAGAAGGGAGCGATGAGGCCGTTGGGCGTGCTCACGGTCGGAATGGGCGAGTTCGCCGCAGAAGAGCTCGACGTGCCCATCGCCGTCGGGAAGACCTGAAGGAACCCGTTGCTCGAGACGGCGTAGTGGGTGACGGGCGTGCCGAAGAACGAGAAGGCGAACGGCAGCGGCGACAGCGCGCTGGCCACGTCATCGCTGAGCACTGGCGTGGTGGCGTCGGTGAGCAGCGGCGTCGGCGTCACGCTCGCGAAGCTGTCGCAGGCGCCCGACATGAGCGAACTCGTGTAGGCCGGAGGCGGAATCGGAGCGACCCGCATCGAGAGGTCGTAGCTCTGTGGGGCGCCGAAAGAATCGACCACCACCACCACGTTCTGCGCCGCGCCAGACGTGTTGTCGTACCGAACGCTCTCGGTGACCGGCGTCATGGTGCTGCTGCCGCCGTTGTCGGCTCTGGCCACGCACACGAGGGGACGAGCGGCGCACGTCGTGGTGCTGGTGATGACGCTCACGCCCAGGTCGCCCAGCGACGAGGCGCTCGCCTGCAGGCGCTGACCGCTCGCGACCGGTACCGTGTACGCGCGGTCACTGCCGCCGCCGAAGGCACAGCCCATCGTGGTGGCGAAGTCGTTGGTGAAGTCGCTCGCGAAGCCCACCAGCGTCTCGCCTGGCAGGTTCACGCCACCGTCGACGGGAGTGAGGGCAATCGGCATCGCGCAGCTCTCCCCGGGAGGAATGCTGCCCGTCGAGAACTCGAGCGAGAAGGTGCCCATCGGCGAAGTGCTCAGCGAATCGACGATGATGAGCACCGGCTTCGCCATCGCCGTGGCGTTGTCGACGAAGAGCGTCTCGACCTGCGACGCGCCCGAGAACGCCTGGTCGACCGCCGACAGACAGGTGACCGTTGCTGCGCCACACGCCGCGACATCGGCCACGGCCTGCAGCGAGAGGTTGGAGCCACTCGTCGCGCGCACGACGAGCCGCGCGTTCGCTGGAACGGTGGCCGCGTAGACGCGGTCGGGGCCCGACCCGAACTCGCAGCCCATGCTCGAGCCGTAGTCGTTCACGAAGCCAGTCAGGTCTTCGGTCGCGAGGGTGGTTCCCGCGTCGGCCGTCGTCACGGCGGTGGCTGACGTGCAGTTGTCACCGGCGGGAATCGGGCCGACCTTCAGGTCGAGGGAGAAGGTCGGGGGAGAGCCCGGCAGACTGTCGACGACGAGGTAGACGGTGCGCGCGGCCGCCGTGGTGTTCTCCGCGAGAATGGGGGTGGTGTCGTCGTCGCCGAACGACGGGTCGTTGAAGGCGACGCTGCTGCAGACTTCAGGCTGCGCCGAGCACGAGGCCATGTCGTCGATGACGCTCAAGGCGAGGTCGACGGTCGAGGTGCCGAAGCCGGTGAGCCGCTGATTGGGAGGAATGGTGATGGCGTAGACGCGGTCAGGGCCGCCGCCGAACGCGCACTCGCCGGTCGCGCTGCTGTCGTAGTCGTTCGAGAAGCCGGTGAGGGTCGCGCCCGTCACGGAGATGGCACCGTTCGTCGCGGTGAGCGCCGTGGCGTCGGCACAGACGTCACCAGCGGGCGGGGGCCCGACGGAGATGTTCAGCGAGAAGTCGCCCTCTTCACCGTCGTCGTAGCCGTCGACGACGACGAACACCGTGACGGGGCCGCCAGTCTGGTTGCGCCACTGCGCGGTGTCGGTACCGGCGGTCGCGTCGTCGGCTCCAGCGACGCAGGTCACTGCGCCAGCGCTGCCGCCGTCGAGCGCGTCGCCGCAGTTGCTGGCAGGCGCGACGACGAGGTTGATGACCGCGTCCCACGTGGTGGTGACCGAGGCGCTGATGGCCTCACCGGCCGCGACGGGCACGGCGTAGACGACGTCTGGAGCCATGCTGCCCGTCGACACGTTCTGGCAGCCCATGTCGGCCGAGGTGAAGGCGTAGTCGCTGCCGAGCCCCATCGTCGTCGACGTCACCGAGATGGTGTTGCCCGCCACCGCGACCGCGTTGGTGCACGACTCGCCGCCCATGAGGCCGCCGCCGTCGAACTCCGTCGAGCCGCCACCCGAGCCACCGGTGCCGCCACCGACGACCGAGCCACCGCCGAGGGCCGAGCCGCCAGCCGCTCCGCCGCCCATCGCCGAGCCACCGCCAGTGCGCCCGCCGCCCGTCACCGAGCCGCCGCCCGTTGCCGAGGAGCCGCCTCCGACGCCGCTCGAACCGCCTCCGGTGAACGCCGTGCCGCCCGCCGAGCCGGCGTCACGCGTCTGGTTGTTTCCGCCGCAGCCAACGCCCACGGCCAGAACGGCGCCGACGACACACCACGAGACTCGCTTCATGTGGACTCCCCGAAACCGGTATCGGCCGAACCGGGCCATCGCACGTCGTGCTCCCAACGCCGACGCGAGAGCGGCGCGCGTAGCAGAGGAGCAACGTCACGAACAAGTCTCAGACCGGCCGTCAGCCGATCATCCGCTTCACGACGCGACGCGCACCCCATGCACACGCAGGGACGCTCTGCCCCGGGAAGACGGTGTCGCCCACGCGCACGAGGCCCTTCACGCGCGTGAAGCCGGTCGGGTAGCCGCGCGCGAGCGTCGAGAAGTCGAACGGCAAGCCGCCCACGCGCCCACCATGCCGGCCCGTGAACGAGGCCCACGTGCGCGGCGTGCCCGGCATCACCACCGGCTTCTCGGCGCCGAGCGCGCGGGGAAAGATGGAGCCGAGCGCGCCCAGCAGCTCCTCTTGCACACGGGCCTTCCGCTCGGCGTGCGTCGCGTCGTCGAGCCCTTCCCACTCGGCCGCGGGCGTGTGGCAGCTCATGGTGATGGCGCGAAAGCCCTCGGGAGCCGCGAGCCGGTCGTCACGTCGAGAGAGCGTCACGAAGACGGCGTGGCCCTTCGAGACGGGCAGCGGCGAATCGAGAATCACGTGCTGGTACGGCGCTTCGTCACCGTCGAAGACGTCACGCACCCCGACGTAGAGCGTCGAGGCGGCCCAGGCGTCGGGGTGCCGGCGCACGGTGGCGTCGAACGCAGCAGAGAGCTCCTTCGAGACGAGCCGCTGTGCGTCCCAGTGCGTGAGGTTCAGCACGACGCGCTCGGCTTCGAACGACTCTGACTTCGTCCTGGCGATGAACCCGGCGCCACTTCGGCCGACAGAGGAGACGGGCGTGTCGAGCTTCAGCGCTCCACCGCGCTCGACGAAGACGGTGGCGAGGCGCTCGAGCAGCGAAGGCAAGCCACCGTCGGCGAGGTACAGCTTTCGCTGCAGGTACTCGACGCCGAGGGAGCCGAAGAGCTGCGGCGCGTGCCTGGCCGTCGCCTGCGTCGAGACGAGCAACAGCTCATCGAGCAGCTGCCGTGACAGGCCTGAGACGTCGCCTGCGTCGTCGAGCGCGCTCTCGGTGGAGCGCAGGAGCGAGGGCAGCAGCTTCCACGCTGCGCCGTTCGTCGCCGCCCCGAGCAGATGGCCGAGCTTCGAGGGCGGGAACTCGACCTTCGTGATGAGTTCCCAGCCGGCCGAGCCGAGCCGAACGGCGTCGCGCCAGAAGGTGACGAACGCGTCTCCGTGCAGATGCCGCAGCTGCGCGTCGTTCGCGGCAGAGTCGGTGGACAACGTGAGCGGCCGGCCGCGCTGCCACACGGTGAGGTTCTTCGGCGCGACGGGCGCCGAGAACGAGATGCCGAGCTCGTCGAGCACGAGGCCCAGCGGCATGTTCGGCTCGAGGCCGATGAGCGTGGTGGCGCCCGCGAGAAAGCGGAACTGCTTGATGGGAAACGCCGAGGCGCAGCCACCGACGCGCGACTTCGCTTCGAGCAGCACGACATCGTGACCGGCCTGCTGAAGGTACA
>JAACJQ010000125.1 GCA_016879935.1 Archangiaceae bacterium
CCAGAAGCAGTGGATCACCAACGGCGAGTACGCCGATCAGTTCTCGCTCTTCTGCACGACCGACCCCGCGAAGAAGCACAAGGGCATCATGTGCCTCGTGGTGCAGGGCCGCCCCAAGGGCCTCACCGTCGGCAAGCACGAGAACAAGATGGGCCAGCGCGCCTCGAACACCGTCACGCTCACGTTCGAAGACGTGAAGGTGCCGGTCGAGAACCGCATCGGCCAGGAGGGCGAGGGCTTTCTCATCGCCATGAACACCCTCGACAACTCGCGCCCGCTCACGGCCATGTTCGCCGTCGGCAACGCCCGCGCGGCGATGGAGCACGCCATCGACTACGCGAAGCAGCGCCAGCAGTTCGGCAAGCCCATCGCCGACTTCCAGGGCATTCAGTTCATGCTCGCCGACATGGCCAGCGAGATTCACGCTGCCCGTCTGCTCACGTACGAGAGCGCGTGGAAGCTCGACGCCGGTGAGCGCAACACGCTCGTGTCGAGCTACGCCAAGCGCTTCGCCGCCGACATGGCCATGAAGGCCACCACCGACGCCGTGCAGATCTTCGGCGGCTACGGCTACTCGCGCGAGTACCCCGTCGAGAAGCTCATGCGCGACGCGAAGCTCATTCAAATCTACGAGGGCACCAGCCAGGTGCAGCGCCTCGTCATCGCACGCGAGCTGCTCAAGGGCGTCTGACGTCAGCGAAGCGCACGTGATGGGTGCGACCGCGCGCGCTCATCACCACTTCGGCCATTTCCCCTTGCCGGGCCTCTCGTTGACCCCTAAATCAACGAGCGCCGCATCGCGTCATGCGATGCCCCGGCAGTGTTTTCACCTTCGTTCACACGGGGCCACTGGAGGGCCCGACACCATGCCAATCAAGATCCTCGTCACCGCCAAGCGGGTCGAAGACTACGAGTCGAAGATCAAAGTGAACCCTGCGGGGAACGGCATTCTCCCCGACGGGCTCAAGTACAAGATCAACCCCTTCGACGAGATCGGCGTGGAAGAGGCGCTCCGGCTGGTCGCCAAGCACGGCGGCGGCGAGGTGGTGGTCGTCTCGGTCGGCACGAAAGACGTTCACGAGCAGCTGCGTCACGCGCTCGCCATGGGCGCCACCAAGGCCGTCTGGGTGAACCACACGGGCCCGCTCGACCAGATGATGATCGCTGGCTGTCTGCAGAAGATCATCGAGAAGGAAAAGCCCGACATGGCCATTCTCGGCAAGCAGGCCATCGACGACGACCAGAACCAGGTCGGCCAGTACCTCGCCGAGTGGCTTGGCTGGTCGCAGGCCACGTTCGCCTCGAAGGAGGAGTCGCTCGAGTCGGAGGCCGAGAAGTCGAAGACGCCCGCGCTCAAGCTGTCGGCCGACATGAAGTCGCTCACCGCCATTCGTGAAGTCGACGGCGGCCTCGAGACGCTCGAGTGCACCATGCCGTGCCTCGTCACCACCGACCTGCGCCTCAACCAGCCGCGCTACGCGTCGCTGCCCGGCATCATGAAGGCGAAGTCGAAGCCCATCGAGGAGCACACGCCCGCCTCGCTCGGCGTCAGCGCCACCTCCAACATCACCATCACGAAGATGGAGCACCCGCCCGCCCGCAAGGCCGGCATCAAGGTGCCCGACATCGCCGCGCTCGTGGACAAGCTGAAGACCGAAGCCAAGGTCATCTGACCCTTCGACACTGAAAGAGAAAAGGAACTCACACCATGTCGAACGTTCTCATCGTCGTCGAAGCCCAGCCTGACGGTTCACTCCGCAAGGCCACCCTGAACGCCATCACCGCCGGCAAGCAGATCGTCGCGAAGACCGGCGGCGAGCTGCACGCCGTCGTGCTCGCGAAAGACGCGGGCGCGCTGGCCAACACCGTGAAGGAGTACGGCGTGAAGGTGGTGCACGCGGGCAGCGCTGCGCACCTCACGAACTTCACCGCTGACGTCGTCGCTCCGGCCGGGGCCGAGATCGCCACCGCCATCAAGGCCGAGTTCGTCGGCGCCGCCGCGACGCAGGCCGGCCGTGACGTGATGCCGCGCATCGCCGCGCGCCTCAAGGCCGCCATGGCCTCCGAGATTCTCGGGGTCGTCGGCAGCTCGGGCGCCGACTTGCAGTTCACCCGCCCGATGTGGGCCGGCGCCGTCATCGCGACGGTGAAGCTCGGCACCGCCATCAAGTGCTTCACCGCGCGCACCACCGAGTTCCCCATGGCCGAGAAGGCCGGCGCGGGCGAGGTGAAGGCGTTCGCTCCCGCGGCTCCTGCGAAGTCGCTGCAGAAGGTCGTCGCGTTCAAGGAAGTGAAGTCGGCTCGCCCCGCGCTCACCGAGGCGAAGGTCGTGGTCTCGGGTGGCCGTGGCACCAAGGGCGACTTCAAGGAGATCGACGCGCTGGCCGACGAGCTCGGCGCTGCGGTCGGTGCTTCGCGCGCGGTCTGCGACGCGGGCTGGCAGCCGAACGATCTGCAGATCGGTCAGACCGGCAAGGTCGTCGCGCCGCAGCTGTACATCGCGGCCGGCATCTCGGGCGCGATTCAGCACATCGCCGGCATGAAGGGCTCGAAGACCATCGTCGCCATCAACAAGGACGCCGAGGCCCCCATCTTCCAGGTCGCCGACTACGGCCTGGTCGCCGATCTCTTCAAGGCGCTGCCCGAGCTGCGCGCTGCCGTGAAGGCCGCGAAGTAACCGTCACTCAGCTCGGTGGTTCACGCGGGCGGGTCGCTCCAGCGCTGGAGTGCCCCGCCCGACGTGTTTTCGCAGTGTCCATCGCTCTCGGGTACGATCTCGCCCGCGATGATTCAGATGTTCCACGTCACCAAGGCGTACCCAGGCGACCCGCCGGTGCTGGTGGACATCAACCTCGACATCGAGAAGGGCGAGTTCGTCTTTCTCACCGGGCCCTCAGGCGCCGGCAAGTCGACGCTGCTCAAGCTCATGTTCCTCGCCGAGCGGGCGAGCCGTGGGCAGGTGCTCCTGGCTGGCCGCAACGTCGCGCGCCTGCGCGAGTCGGGCATTCCGTTTCTGCGCCGGAACATCGGCGTCGTCTTCCAGGACTTCAAGCTGCTGCCGACGCGCACCGTCGCCGAGAACGTGGGCTTCACCCTCGACGTGCTGGGTACCCCACGAGACGAGGTGCGCGATCGCAGCCTCAAGATGCTCCGACGCGTGGGGCTCGAGCACAAAGCCGACGTCTCGCCGCTGAAGCTGTCGGGTGGTGAGCAACAGCGCGTCTCGCTCGCGCGCGCGCTCGTGAACGACCCGGCCCTGCTGCTCGCCGACGAACCCACCGGCAACCTCGACCCCGCGTTGACGGTGGAGATCATGGATCTGCTCACGGACGTGAACGCGCGCGGCACCACGGTGGTGGTGGCCACGCACGACGCGACGCTCATCGAGCGCTACCAGAAACGCACGCTGCGGCTCGAGAAGGGCACCATGGTCGCCGACGAACGCGGCGCCAAGGCCGCGCGGTTGATGTCCCAGTCCGCATGAGCGCTCCGGCGAAGCTCGCGTACTTCGTGCGTACCGCCGTGGGGAGCATCGTTCGCTCGCCCTTCGTGCACGTCATCGCGGTCGCGAGCCTGATGCTGTCGTTGGTCGGCTTCGGCGTCGCCCGCATCGCGCGCACGCAGCTCGATGCGCTCGTCGACTCGCTCGGTGGTGAGGTCGAGCTGACGGTCTACCTGACCGAAGACGCCGCGCCCGAGCGCGTGACCGAGTTGGAGCTCGCTCTCACGCAGCGCACCGGCGGCCAGGTTCATCGTGTCTCGCCTGCAGAGGCCCTCGGGCGGCTGGTGACGCAGCTCGGAGAAGACGGGAAGGGCCTCACCGAGCTCTCCGACAACCCGCTCCCCTGGAGCCTCGAGGTCCGGCTCCCCAAAGCTGCCCGTGATGCGCAGGCACTGGCCGAGCTCGCGAAGCGCACCCGCGCGCTGCCCTTCGTCACCGGCGTCGACTACGGCGAAGAGGCGCTCGAGCGGCTGACGTTGATCGCCCGCGCGCTCGAGATCGCGAGCCTCATCGTCTTCTCTCTCGTCTTCCTCACGGCCGTGATCGTCGTGTCGGCGACGCTGCAGCTGGCCATCTTCGCGAGGCGCGAGGAGATCGAGATTCAGAAGCTCGTGGGCGCGACCGATCGGTTCGTGCGCGTGCCGTTCCTGCTCGAAGGGTTGCTCCAGGGCGTCATCGCCGCAGCCCTCGCGTTGGCCGCGGTGTACGGGCTGGTGCGGTGGCTTCAGTCGGGTGACGGCGGGCTGCTCGCCTTCGCGCGCCTCGACGGAAAGCTGCTCGTCGACTGGCCGCGGCTGTCGGGGGAGCTGTTCGGCATCGGCTGCGGCCTCGGGCTCCTCGGCAGCTTCATCGCGGTGCGTCGCTTCACGAGGGTCTGACCCATGCTCGCGCTCTGCCTCGCGCTCGCGCTGACGGCCTCGCCCGAGGAGCTCGCGGAGGAGCGCGCCGAGCTGCAGGAGCGCCTCGACGCCGAGAAGAAGGCCTTCGACACCATCGGCTCCGAGAAGAAAGAGCTGCTCACCATGCTCGACACGCTCGAGCGCCTGTCTCGAGACTCCACCCAGCGCGTGAGCTCGCTCGAGAAGCAGCGGCAACGGCTCGAGCGCCAACGCGCCGAGCTGACGGTCGAGCTCGAGAAGAACGGCAGGGCGGTGAAGGAGCAGCAACGGTTGCTCGCCCCGCGCTTGCTGCTGCTGTACCGCCTGCAGAAACGCGACGCGCTCGGGTTTCTGCTGCAGGCCGACGACTTCTCGACGCTCATCAAGCGGCAGCGCGCCGTGGGCACGCTCGTCGCCTCCGATGCCCGCGCGCTCGACGACCTGAGCACGCTCACGAAGTACCAGGCGCTGGTGACGCGGCGGCTCGAGCGGCTGGAGCAGACTCAGGAGCGCTATCTGCGCGCGCTGCGCACCGAGCAGGCCGTCGGCCAGGCGCGGCTCTCGCGGTTCTCCGATCTGCTGGCCTCGCTCGGTGCCGAACAGAACCGCATGAGCCGCGTCATCGCCGAGCTGGAGGCGAGCGAGAAGGAGCTCTCGGCGATGGTGGGCGACCTGACGCCCGCGCAGCACCAGGGCTTTCGCGCACGAAAGGGCCAGCTCCCCTTTCCCGCGAAGGGCGTCGTCGAGGTCGGCTTCGGCAAGGTCGTGAACCCGCGCTTCAACACCGTCACCGTGCAGAAGGGCATCGACCTGCGCGCGGCCCTGGGCTCCAGCGTCGCGTCGGTCGGCACCGGCACCATCGCCTTCGCCGGCTGGCTCAAGGGCTACGGCAACCTCGTCATCGTCGACCACGGGTCGGGCTACCACTCGCTCTATGCCCACCTCGCCGAGGTGCAGGTCGAGGTCGGCAACGAGGTGCAGGAGGCCGAGACCATCGGCACCGTCGGCGACACCGGCAGCCTCAAGGGCTCGTACCTGTATTTCGAGATTCGCAAGCAGGGGCAGGCGATCGATCCGCTCCCGTGGCTCAAGGGTGAAGACGAGACCCCATGAAGCGGCTGCTGGCGTTGCCTCGACGTGTTCCGGCTGCTGCGTCGTCGCCAACCCCGACGGTCTGACGGGCTGCGACGCCGGTACGACGGACGTCGACTGCTGGAGCGGCGTTTCCCGCTGACGGCGGCTGACTCAGCTCTTCTTCGGCTTCGGGCCCAGGCCCGCCTTCGCCCGCGCTTCGAGAAGCTTCGAGAGCTCGGTCGACGGCAGCGCCGGCACCGCGCCGAGTCCACGCGCGATGGAGAGGATCTTCGCGTAGTGCTCGACCAGCTCCATGCGGAGCAACGCCTGCTCGAGCGAGGCGCCGAGGGTGAGCGCGCCGTTGCCCGACAGCAGCATCGCGTCGACTTTGCCGGCCGCGGCTTCGACCGCCTTCACCAGCTCGGGCGTCTTCGGCATGAGCCGCGGCACCGTGGGAATCGAGTCACCCAGCGAGACGGCGATCTCCGGCATCGCGACAGGAGACAGCTCGAGGCCGACCAACCCGAAGGCCGTCGCGTGAGGAGGGTGCGCGTGCAGCACGACCTCGACCTCGGGTCGCGCCCGATACGCCGCGAGGTGCAGCTCGAGCTCCGAGAAAGGCTTGCGCCGCCCTTCGAGGACCTTGCCCGTGAGGTCGACGACGATCAGCATCGAGTCGTCGACGTCGATTTTCGAGACGGCGGTGGGCGTGATGAGCAGCCGCTCTCCCGTGAGCCGCACCGAGACGTTGCCGTCGTGGTTGGCGACCCAGCCCATCTGATGCAGGCGACGGGAGACGGCGACGAGCTCGGCGCGCAGCCTGGGCAGCGGAGGCGACGGCATCAGCTGGCTCCGACGCTCACCTGATCGACGACGCCGACGATGAGGTGCCGCACGGCCGCCATCTTGTCTTTCAGGATCTGGCGAACGCCGTTGCCTTCACCGAGCACCAGCACCAGGTCGCCCTTGCCCGCAGACGAGGTGTCGTCCATTGCGATGAACGAGTTCCCGATCTCCTTCAGCGCCTCGTCGACCGGCTGCACCACGAGCAGCTTGCGGCCATTGAAGACCGGCAGCTTCTCGGTACACACGACGGTTCCGAGCACGCGGCAGAGGTTCACGTGTCCACCTCGTCGACGAGGCCGACGATGGCGCTGTCGACCGGCACGAACCAGGGATCGCATGCGAGCGCCGCTTCACGGCTGCCTTCGAGCATCACGAGCGAGCCGGGGCTGGCCGACGCACGATCGACCGCGACTTCGGCGGGCCCGTACGGCTTCTTCGCGTGGTTGACGGGCTGCACGACGAGAAACCGGGCGCCTTCGAGCCCGGCGACCCGTTTGGTGCAGACGACCGTTCCGATGACGACGCCGAGGTGCATGCGGGCGCGCACTGTGGAACGCGCGAACCGCCGATGCAACGGTTTCTCAGCTCACATGCTGACGCCGACTTTGAGCGGCACTTCGATGTCGCTCTCTCCGTCGGAGGCCGGGAACACGATGCGCTTGCCCGACTGCATGATGCAGGCGCCCCAATCGCTGCCCTCGTGCTGCTTGGGCTTGATGGTGGCGCTCTTCACCGTCCCCGAGGAGCCGACCGTGAGGACGACGGTGATGGCACCAACCTGCAGGTTCGGGTTCCGGCGCAGGGCGTTCTCGATGCAGAGGTTGAAGCCCTTCACGTTGTCGGCCACGACTTTGGCGGCGACGTCGTCTTTCAAGCCCGAGGTGGCGACCGCGTTCGGCCCCTTCTCACGGTCGCGCGGCCCCTTGGTCGTCTTGTTCGGGTCGTCGAGCATGGCGTAGTCGGCAGCCATCTTCGGGTCGACGGGCCTCGGCGGCGGGTCGTCGTCGGGCACCGCGACGGTGCCTGCGCCCGTGTTGGCGGCGAGCGCGCGGGCCTTGGCGGCTGCGAGGGCGGCGAGGCGCTCCTTCTCGCGCTGCTCGGCCTCCTGTTTCCGCTTCTTGGCGTCGCCCGTGAGAATGTCCTTCAGGCCGGTGACGCCGCCAGCAGAGAAGAAGCTCTCTTGCACTTCCTGGCCGTCTTCCGTCGTGCGCGTCACCTTCGGCAGCTCGACGACCTTGAAGGTCGAGAGCAGGTAGAGCACCGCCGTCGGCAGGCCGATGAGGCTCAACGCGAAGAGGGCGATCTTCCACGGTGGGTTGCGCTTGTTGACGCCGGCCTGCGCGATGAAGAACTTGGTCGCTTCTCCGGGAGGCGGCAGTTCGGCGTCGCTCGCCTCACCGAGCGCAGCGAACGGGTCGACCTCTCCCGACTTCGGCTGCGACGACTGCTGCGACGGCGTCTCGATGAGCCCGCTGGGGCCACTGCCCGGCACGTGCTCGGGCTGCGAGATGTCGCCGAAGAGATCGTTGAGCGGCTGCTCGGCCTTCGCTTCGGCTGCCTGCGGAGCTGGCTCGGGCTGAGGCTCAGGAGCGGGCTGAGGCTGCGCAACCTGTTGCGGGCGGCTGACGCCGGAGGGGCGCGTCGCGGCCGGCATCGGCTCGGTGCCCAGCTGACTCGAAGGCAGCGGGTCGGCGACGTTGCCACCGCGCGGCTTCGTCACCTCGGGCGACGGCATCTCGTTGGCGACGGCGACGTCTTTGCGGGCGACGGCCTGCGAGTTGCGGGTGACGGGCTTGCTGACGCCCGACGGGCTCGACGAGGGAGCCGCGCTGCCGTTCGAGCCGGCGAAGATGGAGCTCACCTCGGGAAGATCGGAGGCGCGCTTCCAATCGCCCATGCCCGCCTTCCACAGGTAGGTGCGCAGGGTGACTTCGCCCGCGGCGACCTTGCCCATGAGCGTCTTCACGTCGAACGGGCCCTGTTGAACGCCGGCGATCATCGCGTGCCATTGCGCGCTCATGTCGAGCGCGGGCATCGCTTTGGTCGCTTCGTCTTCCCAGGGGCTGCGCGTGGGCTGTTGCACCGCGGCGATCGCGACGGCTCCGCTTGCGCGTGAGGCGTGCGGCGGGCTCGAGGTCGCGCCACCGCCCACTGACGCTTGTGCAACGTCGATGGAGATGAGGCTCTGGCACTGCTTACAGCGGATTTTGACAGACGCCTTCCCAGCGACCTTGTCGTCGGAGAGGACGTACTTCTTTCCGCAGTTGGTACAGGAGACGTTCACGGGTCGAGCCGGCCCTTTGAGGATAACGCGCACCAGCCTAACGCGGCCATCGTTGACATGGAACCATCGCGACACTAGGCAGCGCGACTCATTTTTGAGTTCCCAACGAGGGGATCGGACTCCGCCATGGCCGCGAAAGATTTCGGTACCAAGTTCGTTTGCTTCAAGTGCAGCACGAAGTTCTACGACATGAAGAAGCCCGACCCGATCTGCCCGAAGTGTGGAGCGGATCAGCGCGAGGCGACCGCGACCAAGGCTTCCGAAGGTCGCCGGAGCCGTCTGTCGGCTGCCCCGAAGATCATCGAGCCGGTCGAGCCTGTGGAAGGGGCTGAACCCGCTGCCGACGACGAAGAAGTGGAAGTGGAAGCCGACGAAGAGATCGCCGCCGACGAAGACTGAGTTCCAGTCGCAGCGGCCCGGCCCGCCTGCTCAGGCGGGGTGGGGCTGCGCAAGCTGTCGAATCGTCACGGTGACCTGCGCCCAGGCCGCCGCACTGAGGGTCTTCACCGACCGCACCTTCTTGCGGGTTCCGGGACGCCTGGTGTGGGTGGTGGGACGCATGGGGACCTCCGAAAAGCGACTGAGCATCAGTGCAGCAACCAGCCTGCCAGCTTCAAACGCACGACCAGCCGCGGGGATTTCAGGCATCTGGCGGACGCGTGAAGGTGGTCGGCGCTGACACACGTGTCAGAGGCGCGTCGCTTTGCTGACAGCTCAGCGGCGCCTGAAACACTGCTGAGACACTCACTGAGCTCGTGCGGCGCCTGTGCTAGCAGCGACGGTGCTGGAGCAGCTCGGGTGAACGCCGGTCACTGCAGGACGGGGTGGCGGGAGGAAAGTCCGGGCACCGAAGGGCAGGGTGCTGGCTAACGGCCAGTCGGCGCGAGCCGCAGGAAAGTGCCACAGAAAACAGACCTCCCGTCGCAAGGCGGGGAAGGGTGAAACGGTGCGGTAAGAGCGCACCGCGTGACTGGTGACAGTCGCGGCACGGCAAACCCCACCCGGTGCAAGAGCCAATAGGGAAGCGTCGACTCGAAAGGGTCGACACGGGCGGCCCGCCCGAGGCTTCCGGGTTGCTTGCTGTCGAAGGCGTCGGCAACGGCGCCTCTAGATGAATGTTCGCCGGCCTCGGGAAACCGGGGTGCACAAAACCCGGCTTACAGAGCTGCTCCAGCGTTTTTTCCTTCAGGGTCGAGCACGGTGTGGCCGCGCAGGTCGTCGACGAGATCGACTGCCCCGTCGTCTGCGATCGCCAGGGACGAGACCCGGGCCTCGACGGTGAACTCGGCGATGGGCATCAGGCGCTCGAGATTCCACACCACGACCTCGGCCGACGAAGCGGAGGCTGCACGCAGCCCGTTGGGGCTGACCGCGAACGCGCTGATCGACTCGCTGTGCGTTCGAGGCAGCGCGGCTCCATCGAGCTCGAGGTCGAGCGTTCGGGGCACGATCAGGCGCTCGCCGCTGAACCGAGGCGGGGCGCTGACTGGAATGGGACGTGCGAGCTTGAGTGGCTGTGGCGGGTGCGTCGGGCTCCACCGAACGCCCACGCCCCGCCGCTCGAGGGCCACCACGGTGCCCGCGTCGGAGACGCAGACGAACGCGCGCTCGGTGAGCTGAGGGCACGGCACACGCTCGGTCGCGCGCGAATTCAGGTTCACGCGCTCGAGTGCAGGGCCCTTCTCGGTGCGCGTGAGCAGGGCGAGCCAATCGCCGTTCAGGTGCGCTCTGAGCCCCGGGAACTGCGAGGTCCCCGCGTCGAACACCAACACGTCGTCACCGCGGAGCAACGCCACGCGCGCTCCACTGCAGAGCAGCTCACGAACGCCGTCGACCTGATGTGTGCTCCAGCGCGCCACGCCCGCTGCGTCGAGACGAACGATCGTCGCGCCCGCGCGCACCACCTGCACGAGCGGGGACGAGAGCGTCGTGACGCTATCGGTGATCAGCCCAGTTGGTGAACCACCGCGCGAAGCGAGAAACAGAAGGTGCCCATCGGCGCTGAAGGCCGCGAGCGCGAGGTCGTCTCGAAAAGGCGCGAACGTGGCGCCCGTGTTTCCAGTGACGAGGTCGACGATTCGCACGCCCGTTCCTTCGACGACAGCCACGCGGCGTTCGAGTGGGTGAAGACAGAGGCTGCGCCAGCGAGCCTGGCCGAGCGGCGCGGGCGCGTGGCGGGCGCCGTCGTTCAGCGACACCCACGCTGGCGCGTCGCTCGAGAAGTCGAGCGCGAAGAGGCCACCGCCGCTGACCAGCGTGCTCGCGCCGGTGCTGCCGATGGACTCGACTTGGCTCGTTTCTGGCGCCACCCGGAGCACGGACCGATCGGTGATCGCGAGCAGCTTCCCCTCGTCTTCGCTCCACGCGAGCGCGTGCAGGGTTGGCTGCTTCGCGCGCTCCTCGAGAAACGAATCGCGAGCCCGTTCGAGCGTCTGCTCGGCCTCACGAAACCGCGCGCCAGCGGGACCGCCAGGGTCGTCGGGAAAGCTGTCGTCGTCCGCGACGGTCTCCATCACGGCGTCTTCGGCCTCGGCGAGCGCGGCATCGAGCTCGAGGAGTCGATCGACGGGTGGCGTGGGCTCCTTCCACAGCGTCAGGCTCCACGTCTCACGAAAGCCCGCCTCGCCGAACTCGAAGCGCGCCAGCCGCCCAGCCGCCCCGACGAAGAGCGCGGCTCCACTCGAGCACAGCACTTCCACGCTGGCCTCGATCGACGCCGTGACCTCGAGGTCGTCGACGGAGCGACACTCGATCGCGACCCGCGGCCGCGTGAGCCCCTCGAGTGCTCGCGGCTGCTGGTCGGCATCGCCAGGCAGCTGCCGCACGGTGACGACCCGGAGCGGTTCGTGCAGCACCTCGAGGTGGGTGACGCGAACGGGCTGCAGTGCCCGCACGCGCCCATCGAACCCCACGACGGCGATTCGTTCACTGTCACGAACGACGACGACCTCATGCTCCTGCAGCACGAGCGCGTGCGTCGGCACACACGGGAGCGCGAAGCGGCGCTCCATGCCTCACATCGCGCCAGCGCCGGGCATCTGACCGATGCCGCGCACGAGGACTTCGCGAGGCTTGGCTCCATCGGCCGCACCGACGACGCCGTCACGCTCCATGCGTTCGATCATGCGCGCCGCGCGGTTGTACCCGATGCGCATCTTGCGCTGGAGCATCGAGATCGAGACGTTCTTCATCTCGCTCACGATGGCGATGGCCTGGTCGTAGAGCTCGTCGGAAAGCTCGTCTTCGACCTCTTCACCGCCCTCGTTTTCCTCCTCACGCGCCTTGAGGATCGACTCGTCGTAGACGGGCTTGCCCTGGGCCTTGAGGTGATCGACGACCTTCTTGATCTCGGTCTCCGACACGAAGCAGCCGTGCACGCGCTGCAGGTGGGCGCTCGTCGGCGGCATGATGAGCATGTCGCCCATGCCGAGCAGCGCTTCGGCGCCGACGGTGCCGATGATCGTCATCGAGTCGGGCTTGCTGCGCAGCATGAAGCTGATGCGCGTCGGGAAGTTCGCCTTGATGATGCCGGTGACGACGTCGGTCGACGGGCGCTGGGTGGCGACCATCAGGTGAATGCCGGCGGCGCGGGCCATCTGCGCGAGGCGGGCGATCGACGTCTCGACCTCTTTCGAGGCGACCATCATGAGGTCGGCGAGCTCGTCGATGATGACGACGATGTACGGCAGCTTCTGGCGCTCTTCGGGAGCGGGCGGCTCGGCCGACTCGGTCGACGCGGCTTCGGCGAGCGCGGCGGCTTCCTGCTCCGACGGCGCATCGTCGGTCGCAGGCTCTTCGACGCGAATCTCGGCTTCGGTCTTCGCGGCTTCGACGGCCTTGTCGAGATCGGCCGACGCGGTGACGGCCTCGCGAATCTCCTCGGGCGGCTCGGCGGGCGCGGCGACTCCCACGTCCATCACGGGCACGGTGGGCGCAGCAGCCTCGACAGGCACGACGTTCTCCTGAGACGGCGTCTCCTGGCCATCGCCGACGTCGACGATGAGCAGCTTGCGCTTCTTCTTCTTCGGCGCTTCGGGCGGCGGCGCAAACAGGGGCGGGGCCTCGACAGCCGCTTCTGCCTTCGCTTCGGCAACAGGCTCCACGGGCTTCGGCGCCTCGACCGGCTTCGGCGCTTCGGCCTTCGGCTTGATGACGGTCGGCTTCGCCTCGACGGTCGACTTCGCCTCGACGGTCGACTTCGCGGCGGCCTTCTTCTTCGCCTCGGTCTCGACGAGCGTGTTGTAGCCCGTGATGTTGCGCACGCCGGCTTCCGACAAGAGCTTGTAGCGGCGAGTCATCTCGTCGACGGCCCACTGGAGCGCGACCGCCGCTTTGCGGGGATCGGTCACGACCGGCAGCAGCAGATGCGGAATGCCCTCGTAGATCGAGAGCTCGAGCATCTTCGGGTCGACCATGATGAAGCGCACTTCTTCGGGCGTCGACTTGAGCAGAATCGACATGATCATCGCGTTCACCGACACCGACTTGCCCGAGCCCGTCGTACCGGCCATCAGCAGGTGAGGGGCTTTGGCGAGGTCGAGGATGTACGGCATGCCCTCGATGTCCTTGCCGAGGCACATGGTGAGGCGCGACTGCGACTTCTGAAACGCGTCCTGCTCGCCGATCTCCTTGAGGAACACCATCTCGCGTTCCTTGTTCGGCACCTCGATGCCGACGACGCCCTTGCCGGGAATCGGAGCCACGATGCGAACGCGCATGGCCTCCATCGCCATGGCGAGGTCGTCTGAGAGCGAGGCGATGCGGCTGATCTTCACGCCGGGCGCGGGCTTGAACTCGTACATCGTGACGACGGGGCCCGGGCGAATCTCGACGACTTCACCTTCGATGCCGAAGTCCTTCAGCTTCGAGGTGAGGCGCTCGGCCGTGACGAGGAAGGCGTCTTTGTCGAGCACCTTCTTCTCGTTCTTCTTCATGTCGAGCATGTCGAGCGGCGGCAGATCGAAGCCTGTGCGACCCTCGCTGAACTCGAACTGCTTGGCCTTCTCGACCTTCGTCGGCTTGGGCGGCGCCTTGGGCTCGACGATGAGCGGCATCTTCGCGAGCGCGTGCGGCGGAACGGCGGCGAGCGCCGAGACCTGGGCACCGACGGCGAGCGCACCCGAGGCAGCAGGGGCGAGCGACTCCGAGATGGCGGGCATCGGCGGCATCGACGTCGACGCGGCCTTCGACTCGTTCACGAACATCGCCGCATCGACGGGCTCGGGCGGCATCGACACCGCGGGCGGCGGCGGCGGAGCGGCCTCGACGATCATCGGCACGCGCTTCTGCGTGACGGCGGCGACGGGCGGCTGTGACGGAACCTGAGGCGCAGGCGGCATCGACTGGGGCGGCGGCGGAGGCGGCTGCTGCTGGCCGAAGAACGACATGGCCCACGCGGGGTCGCCGTTGGTGGGCACCGCCTGCTCCTGCGCGGGGCCCGGAATGTGCGTCTTCGCCTCGTCGAGCAGGCCCGGCGTGATGGCGGCCACCGACTGCGCGCGCTGCTCCTTCTCCTTCAGGCGGGCAGACTTGAGGGCTTCCTGTGCGAGGCGGGCGGCCTCACGCTCGACGGCGAGGCGCTCACGCTCGAGGCGCAGCTTCTCCTTCTCGGCGATGGCACGGGCGCGCGCCTCTTCCTGGCCCTTCTGCAGACGATCGGCTTCGTCGGCGGCGGCTTCGGCTTCGGCGGCGGCCAGCTCGAGCTCGGCGAGCTCTGCCTCTTCCTCTTCGAGCTCGGAGAGGAACGTCTCCTCTTCGGCCTTCGCCTTCTCGGCCTCGAGCTTGCGCTCTTCCATGCGCTTCTGCTGCTCGGCCCAGAACGTGAGGCTCCACGCCTTCGCCTTCTCGAGCAGCACGAGCGACTTCTCGTACGCCCAGCCACAGAAGCGCAGGAACGCGAACTGGGTGCCGACGATGGCGGCGGTGGCGGCGATGGCGCTGACGAGCACGACGGTGCCCACGGTGGAGAACAGCGCCGTCATGATGCCGCCGAGCTCACGGCCGATGAGGCCACCCGGCGCGTGGGCCCAGCTCGCGTCTTCCTTGAACATGAGCTGCGCGAGAATGGCGCCCGAGACGAGGAAGAGGCCGAACGAGACGAGCTGTGGCCACCGCTTCTTCTCGCGATCGCCGACGAAGAGCACACCCGCGGCGTAGAAGCCGACGATGGGCACCACCAGCGCGACGATGCCGAGCAGCCCGCGGAACGCTTCTCCGATGGCGTGACCGACGGGGCCGATGGCGTTGCGGAAGCCCGGGCCCACACGATCGTGCGCGTCGAAGGTCGCGATCGAGAGGAACGACAGCACCGACGCCGCGAGCACGAACACGCCAACGATGGCGCGCCGCCCCGTGTTCGACGTGCCCATCTTCTTCTCTTTCAGGGCCTTTCGCCTCGCGACGATGTCCTGCTTCGAGAGCAGCGTCTTTTCCTTCGGTCGCTTCGCCGTCGTCATCACCAACACCTCTGGATCGAGATGTTGCGGAGTGTAGGGAGGGGGACCCACTCGGCAATTTTTCGACCGGCGCGCGAGACGATTCATCGAAAGAGGTCAGGAAGTTGCGTTCCCGTAGGCGGGAGCCTGATCTACGGTCGAGGCCTCCCATGGACGTGCGCTGTCCAAGATGTCAGTCGGAATACGAGCTCGACGACGCTCGCGTCACCGACGACGGCGTCACCGTGAAGTGCTCCGAGTGCGCGCACGTCTTCCGCGTGAAGAAGAAGTCGCTGGTGATGACGCTGCCGGTGCGTGACGAGCAGGCGGCCGCAGCGGTCTCGGCGCCGTTGCCTCCGACCGCCGTTCATCGCGAGTGGAAGGTTCGGCAGCCGAACGGCAACATCTACCTGTGCCGCGAGCTCACGACGCTCCAGAAGTGGATCATCGAGCGCAAGGTTGGCCGCGACGATGAGATCTCGCTGACCGGCGAGACGTGGAAGCGGTTGGGCAACATTCCCGAGCTGGCGAGCTTCTTCCAGGTGGTCGACGACGCCGCGAAGGGCCGTGCCTACGAAGCGATTCGGGCGAGCCAGGTCGACTTGCCGGCCGTGCAGCCGCCACCTCCACCGCCGCCCTCGATTCCACCGGGCGCGCGCATTCACGAGACGTGGAAGGAGCCGAACTTCTCGGTGCCGGCCGAGCCCGCGTTGCCGCCGCTCCCGCCTCCGCCGCCTGCGCTCGACCCGCTGAAGGAGACGATCAAGGCGCCGTCGTTCAAGACGCCTCCGCCGCAGCCGTCGTTGCCGAAGCCCGCGTCGCGCCCGTTGCCGCAGGTCGAGCCCGTCGACGAGAAGGATCTCGAGAAGGCCGTTCGAGGCGGTGGGGGCTTCAAGTGGCTGGTGCTGATTCTCGGTGGGTTGTTGGTCGGTGGCGGCGCTGGCTACTACTTCGGGTTCTACGAGCCGGAGCAGCAGGCGAAGGCCGATGCCGAGCGCATGGCGGCGCAGAAAGCAGCCGAAGACGCCGCGCGGGTGAAAGCCGAGCAGGAAGCGGCAGCCGCGCGCGCGAAGCTCGAGGCCGAAGCGAAGCAGCGTGAGCTCGAGGCGCTGGCCGATGCGGGGGTTGCCGATGCTGGCGCCGACGCGGGCGTTCACGATGCGGGCGTCGTTGATGCCGGAGTTCCCGATGCGGGCGCGGCTCCGATCGCCGCCACGGTCGATGCAGGCACCGCGAAGGTCGCGACGGGAGCACCTCCCGGCCGCTCGTACGATTTCTACATGGAGCGTGGTGACGCGCTTCGTGACGCCGAGAAGCCGAGCTCCGCGCTGAGCTTCTACGGCAAGGCGGCCGATCTGAAACCCGATCGCGTCGAGCCCGTCGTGGGTCGCGGCTTTGCGCTCTTCGACATGGGGCAGATGCTGCAGGCCGAGGCCTCGTTCGAACAGGCGCTGCGGCTGAACGGCAAGTACGGCCCCGCGATCATGGGCATGGCCGAGACGCTCAAGGCGCAGGGGAAGAAGGCGCGCGCCATCGAGTACTACCAGCGGTACCTCGATGAGCACCCGACCGGCTCCGAGGCGAACGTCGCGCGCAACGCCATCGAGCGTCTGAAGTAGCGATGAAGATCCGCGCGCGGGTGAAGGCTCACACCGCGAAGGTGACGGCGCTCGCGTTCGCTCCCGATGGCAAGACGTTGGTGAGCGGCGGCGAAGACGCATCGTTGGCCTGGAGCGACGTAGCGAAGAAGAAGGTCGTCGCGAGGACGGCGCTCGGCGAGTTCAATCCACATGCGCTCTCGCTGGCCGCGCTCTCGGCCGAAGACGTGTGGCTCACGAAGTTCCCGCATCCGCGCGCGCGGGTGCAGCACTACGGCAGGGCGCGACTGATCGCCGAGCTGGGCAAGAGTCATCTGGCGTTCGCGCAGGTGCGCGTGTCGAAGAACCGTCGTGCCGGGCTGAGCGGTGGAACGAAGAAGGGCCTGTTCGTCTGGGACGTCGCCGCTTCGAAGACGACGGGAGTGTTGCCTGGTCTGCGTGGCGCGTCGGATTCGTTCGAACTCTCTGCTGATGGAACTCGCGCGGTGACACTCGGGTACACGAATCACCGACTCACGTGCTGGGATCTCGAGTCGTGCAAAGCGCAGTGGGCCGTCGACACCACCAGCTCCGGAGCAGTGGCGTGGTCTCCTGATGGGCGAAGCGTCATCGAGTGCGCTGACGATTTGATCGCCCGGTCGTCGGAGACAGGATCGAAGCGGTGGTCACAGTCCCGTGTTCACGGCGCGCCGTTTCTCGCGTGGCCGAAGGCTGACCGGATCATCGCGGCGTCGCGCTCGGCTGTGAGGGTCGTTCGAGGGCGCGATGGTGAAGTGGTCGAGGAGTTCGAACTGGTCTCTCGCGGAACGGCCTTCGCCGTGAGCGACGATGGGTCGGCGATCGCCGTGGCCGATGAAGAGGGCGTCGTCTCGCTGATCTGGTGACCGCTGGACGGCGATTGTCGAAGTTGGCTATCGAGTCGCGCCATGCGCGCGTTCTTGATGCTGCTGGTGGTTCTCGCCGGGTGCGGCCGGTCTGACATCGGCGAGACGGTGCCGACGCAGACGACGCCGCAGCCGGTGGTGAGCTGCAAGTCGACGTGCACGAGCGCTCCGTCGGGCATCGCGACGCCGCTGAACCTCACGGCCGGTCGCCCGCTGCATTGGCAGACGTGTGCTGGCTGCGTTCGCGTCTCGTACGACGCGGCGTTGACGCCTTCGGAGGCGCTCGATCTGTATGCGGCGGTGAAGGCGTGGAAGCTCGCGGCGGGTGACAGCCTGTGTCTGTCGATGGACATGACGGCGTCGGCACCGCTCACCGAGACCGATCGGCAACGCATCTTCGTGAAGCACGCTGATCCACGAGCTGATCAGGCGAGCCTCACCACCATCACGTTCGATCAGTCGACGGGGCAGATGCTGCAGGTGCAGGTCGAGTTCGGAGCGTCGCTCCCGGTCGATCGCCAGCTCGCTTCAGAGCTCGGCCGTGCACTCGGGCTCGTGACGGGACCGGAGGGCCAGAGCGCGGTGACGCCCAACCCGAAGGGGCTGACGGCTCCAGGGTCGGCCGATCAGACGACCCTGCGCGCGATGTACGGCGACAAGCCGTGGTGCAGCCCGCGCTGAAGACCTGAGCGTTCATTTCAGCGCTTCAAGCTGGGCGAGCAACTCCTCCAGCGACTCGTCACCTGGCCACTGGCCGAGCATCGCTGCGAGACCGCCTCGGGGCTCTGCCTCACGTGCCGGGCGAACACCAAAGACAGCCACGTCGGTCTCGGATGCCGGCTCGATCCAGTCGGCGTCGATGTGGCTGACCTCATCCGAGGGCCCGAGGCTGGCGCGCCCCTCGACGAGCACTTGTCGGGCGAAGCCGTCGCGAAGCTCGTCGAGCGGCGCACCCGATCCGCTGACCCGAATTCCGTTGCCGAGCACCAAGGTGAACTCGCCGGTGGCGTGGATTGAATCCAGCCGGCCGGCGAGTCGAAGCATACGAGTCATGCGGAGCCTCCTCTGAATCGGCGTCAGACGAGTGTTGGCCCCGGGCCTGAACGGGATGCTCAGGTCGGTGCGGGCGCCTTGGGCTTCGGCTTCGGGCTGGAAGGCAGCACGCGGTCGAACAACTCGGCATCGCTGGCGGGCAACGCCAGTCTCGCGATCGAAGCGAGCAGCGTGAGTTTCTGCGCGAGGCGCTCCACCGCGGCCTTGAGCTGCGCCGTCGCCTGCTTCGACGTCAGCTTCTTCGCCTCCTGGTCGGCGTCGATATCGGCGATCGACGTGAGGTAGCCCTGAATGCGGGTCAGATCTTCCGCCAGCACGCCCATCGTCTGCGTCTCACTCGGGTACGTGTTGGCCGCCGCGAGAATGCCGGCGAGTGCGCTCGAGACCGTCTTCACCGAAGGTGTGAAGCGGGCTCCGACGCCGAAGGCGCGCCAGAGCTGCTTGTTCTTCGGAGCCCCGCGCCGCACGAGCTCGCGAATCGTCGACACCATCACCGCGCCCTCACGCACCGCCACGTCCTGCGACACCGTCGCGGCTTCCTTCTGGCTGCGACTCGCGGGCACATCTCCGCTCGCACGCGCGATGTCGGCATCGGTCTTGAGCCCATCGAAGAAGCCCGCCGGAAGCCGCGGCTCCAGCTTCGGAAGGAAGCCCTTCGACAACTCGAGAGCCTGTGAAGCCGCCCGCGCCGCGTTCCCCGCATCCCACCTATTCGCCATGTGTGTTTCCCCCAGGGTGAAAACTGCGGGCCGCAAAATACCGAAGCCATTCAACTTCGCGGAAGGCCCCGGGTGGGATGAGGTAGTCACGGGGAAGATGTTTCCGAGCGCGGGAGTGGCTCAGACGTTCGCGGACCAGCTTCGCCCGTCTGCGGACCTGCGCTCGACCAACGCGGACATGTGCTCGACGAACGCCGATAGACCCTCGACGTCTGCCGACCTGGGTGCGTCCGGTTTCAACATCGAATCGACCCGTGACGACCTGCTCGAGGTGAGCGCGGCCGAGCTCGCAGCGTCTGTCGCACCTGCTGAGGAGCAGGCCGCCCTTGTTCTGACGGCCGCGGGAAGAGTTGAGCTGGTTGACCGTGCGGCCAGGTCGAATCCACGGGCCCTCCCTGCTAGGACGCGTCGCTCCGAGGCCCTGAGTGATTGAGCTGACCAACGACCTGAAGTCCGAGTTCAGCATCGCCTACGTGAGTGCGATCGCCCACGCCGGTGGCTACTTCGTTCAACTGCCCAATCGAATGCGCGACGGCGACGGTGTCGACATCGAGATCTTTCAGCGAGGCGGTGGCGGAGTGGTTCGGGGGCCGCGTCTCGATCTGCAGTTGAAGGCGACCGCGAAGGTCCCCGAGACCGACCCGTTCTTCATCGACCTTCCCCTCAAGAACTACACAGAGCTGATCTCGGTGGACCATCAGGTGCCGCGCATCCTCGTCGTCATGCAGGTACCAGAGGATCGCGCTGACTGGGCGACGGCATCGCCGGAGCAGCTCGTCTTGAGACAGTGCGCGTGGTGGTTGTCGCTGCGGGGCGCCAACGATTCTCAGAACGACGCCACTCAACGCGTGTGGGTGGCCAAGAAGAACGTATTCAGCATGACTGCGCTGGAGGCGATCATGACGAAGATTCGTCTGGGAGGTTTTCCATGACGGGCATCTGGGTGTCACAGGCCTCGGCCGTTCCATCGCCAACCGACGTCGCGGCCTATCTGCGCCAGCACGGCTGGGCTCTGAAAAAAGCCGACACCGACTGGAGCTTCTTCGAGAAGGACCTCCAGGGAGAGCAGGTGGTTCTCGAGGTTCCGCAGCGGGCCTCGACGACGTCCTACTCACGGCTTCTCGCGACGCTGCTCGATGACTTGTCACGACTCGAGGCGCGTCCTCCTGCGGTCGTGCTGCGCGACGTGCGCTCATCGACCATCGATGTCGTGCGCATCGGAATCGAGAGCAGCCTCACGCGTGATGGGCGCATTCCGCTCGAAGCAGGCCATCAGGTCTACGACGCGACGCGCGACCTCTTCCTGGCCGCGGCGTGCTCTGCACTCGACCCGCGCCCGGCGTTCTCGAACCGCAAGCCAGAGGAGGCACTCAAGCTGTTGTCGTCGTCCGCGCGCCTCGGACAGACCGAGTTTGGGAGTTTCGTCGTCACCCTCGAGTGCTCGGTTCCTCCGCTCCTCCAGAGTGAATTCCTCTTGGGGGCGCAGGCTGACGAACCGCTGGTTCGCAGAGCGACGACGATGCTGGCGCGCGGGTTGGCGGCGACGCAGACCGCCGCGCGGCTCGCGGCCATCGATGGCTCGCTGAAGCACTTCTCGGAGCGCGCCCCAGAGGGCTTGAGCGCGAACCTCTGCGAAGCGGTTGCCGAGTTGCTCGAGGTGACGCTCGCTGAACGGCTGGTCACGGGAGTGTCCTTCGCTCCGACCCGCCAAGTCGCTCCGACGCTTCCCCGGGCGACGGTCTTCAGCCCGGACATCGTCCCCACGCTGCGGAGCGCCGCGGCCTCGCTTCGAGAGGTGGCCAGTTACCCAGACGTCGAGTTCCTCGGGCGGGTGGTGAAGCTCGACAGCACCAACCCGACCGAGGGCGGCACCGTGACACTGCGGGGGGAGGTCGAGGGCCGGCAGCGCTCCGTGCGCGTCACCCTCAGCAGCGGCGACTACAAGACGGCCGTCGAAGCCCACAAGAACTCGCGGCTCATCGCTGCGCAGGGAGCACTTCATCGCGACGCGAGCGCCTGGGTGCTCAAGCAGCAGCGGCGCTTCGATGTCGCCGAAGACGCTGAAATGGCCTGACCGGCGGTTTCTTTCGACAACCTGCCTGCGCCCGAGTCTCATGCGCGTCCGCCGTTCACAGGGGACACGAACATGAGTGAGCAGAACCTCTCCGCCTTCATCTGGTCGGTCGCCGACCTGTTGCGCGGTGACTACAAGCAGTCGGAGTACGGGAAGGTGATTCTGCCCTTCACGGTGCTGCGACGCCTCGACTGCGTGCTCGAGCCGACGAAGGCCGCCGTGGTCGCGGAACACAAGCTGCGCGCGAAGGGCAAGGTGAACGCCGAGCCGTTCTTGCTCAAGAAGTCAGGGCAGCTCTTCTTCAACACCGACGAGATGGACCTGAAGAAGTTGATGGGCGACGCCGACAACCTCGCCGAGAACCTGAACACCTACGTCAGTTCGTTCTCGCCGAACGTGCGCGACATCTTCGAGCGCTTCGAGTTCACGACGCAGGTCGCGCGGCTCGCGAAGGCGAAGCTTCTGTACCTGGTGACCGAGAAGTTCGCGAACATCGACCTGCACCCCGAGAAGGTCAGCAACGCCGACATGGGGCAGGTCTTCGAAGAGCTGATTCGCCGCTTCGCCGAGCTCTCGAACGAGACGGCCGGAGAGCACTTCACGCCGCGCGAGGTCATCAAGCTGATGGTCGACCTCATCTTCATCGAGGACGACGATGTGCTCTCGAAGGGCGGCGTGGTTCGACACATCTACGACCCGACGGCGGGAACGGGCGGCATGCTCAGCGTCGCCGCCGAACATCTTCACAGACAGAACCCGAAGGCGCGGCCAGTCTTGTACGGTCAGGAGCTGAACCCCGAGTCGTACGCCATCTGCAAAGCAGACATGCTCATCAAGGGGCAGGAGGTGGCGAACATCATCTTCGGCAACACGCTCTCGGAGGACGGGCTGCGGGGCAAACACTTCGACTACATGTTGTCGAACCCGCCTTTCGGCGTGGAGTGGAAGAAGATCGAGAAGGAGATTCGCGACGAGCAGGAGCAGGAGGGCTTCAACGGGCGCTTCGGGCCCGGGCTGCCGCGGGTGAGTGACGGGTCGTTGCTGTTCCTGCTCCATCTGGTGTCGAAGATGCGGCCTGCGAAAGACGGCGGCAGCCGCTTCGCCATCGTGCTCAATGGCTCACCGCTGTTCACCGGCGGAGCGGGTTCAGGCGAGAGCGAGATTCGCCGGTACATGCTCGAGAACGACCTGGTCGAGGCGATCATCGGGCTGCCGACCGACATGTTCTACAACACGGGCATCAGCACGTACGTCTGGGTCGTGAGCAACCGGAAGCCGGAGCACCGGAAGGGGAAGCTCCAGTTGATCGACGCGAGCGGGTTCTTCCAGAAGATGCGCAAGAGCCTGGGCAGCAAACGGAAGGAATTGAGCGAGGCGCACATCGAGGAGATCGTGCGGCTGTTCAACGACTTCAAGAAGGTGACGCGCGAGGGAACTCCGATCAGCCGCATCTTCAAGAACGAGGAGTTCGGCTATCGCACCATCACCGTCGAGCGCCCTGAGAAGGACGAGCAGGGCAAGGTGGTGCTCGGCACGAAGGGGAAGGGCAAGGGCAAGCCGGTGCCCGATGCGAATCTGCGCGATACCGAGAATGTGCCGTTGTCGGAGGACGTCGAGACGTACTTCAAGCGCGAGGTGTTGCCGCACGCTCCCGATGCGTGGATTGACGAGGAGAAGACGAAGGTCGGGTACGAGATTCCGTTCAATCGGCATTTCTATGTGTTCAAGCCGCCGAGACCGTTGGCTGAGATTGATGCCGAATTGAAGGGCGTGACCGATCGGATTCTCGCGATGATCGGGGGGCTGTCGAAGTGAGCCTTCCTCGATATCCCAGATACAAAGAAAGTGGCATCGAGTGGTTAGGTCAACTGCCGGCTCATTGGAGTGTCAGCAAGTTGAAGCGTGAGGTTTCGGCGGACCGAGGCATCACATATGGCATCGTCCAAGCCGGCCCCCACCTTCCTGAGGGGGTGCCCTACATTCGCCCCGCGGACATGACTGACGAACATGGCGTCGTGGACCTCGAGAGCATGCTGCGGACGGCGAATGAGATAGCGCAGAGTTACAAGCGAAGCGCGCTCAAGCCGGGCGATCTCGTCTGTTCGATTGGCCCGAGTTTTGGAAAGGTGATGGTCGTGCCGGACGCTCTAGACGGCGCAAATCTCACCCAGGGAACAGCTAGGATCGCCGTTGCATCAAAGAACTCACCGCGCTTTGTCTTCTGGTTTCTCCGTTCATCCCAGTCGATGGCTCAATGGGAAAGCTCAGTGGGCGGGGCGACGTTCAGATCGTTAAACCTTGGGCCGCTTGCCGAGACCTCGCTCCCCCTGCCTCCCAAGGATGAGCAGGCCGCAATCGCCTCATTTCTAGATGGCGAGACGTCGAAGATCGATGCGCTGATCGCCGAGCAGGAGCGGCTCATCGAGTTGCTCAAGGAGAAGCGCCAAGCGACCATCTCCCACGCCGTCACCAAGGGGCTGAACCCCATCGCTCCAATGAAGGAGTCGGGCATCGAATGGCTCGGTCAGATCCCTGCTCACTGGCGACTGCTTCGGGCAAAAACTGCTTCGGTCTTCTCCACAAGCGGGCCGCGCGGTTGGTCAGACCGTCTTGGAGCGGGTGAAGACATGTTTGTTCAGAGTGGTGATCTTGTGGATGGCAAGGTCGACTTCGCAGAGGTGGCCCGCGTTGCTGCCGGTAGCGAGGCTGAGGCCATTCGGACGCGACTGGAGATGGGGGATGTGCTTGTTTGCATAACTGGCGCAAAAACTGGAAACGTCGCCTTGTGTGTCAGCAAGCCGCCGCGGGCCGCCTACATCAATCAACATCTGTGTCTTCTGCGTCCAAATATTGAGTTGCTCGAAGGGGCATTTGCTTCCGCCGTTCTTCGTAGCGACTTGGGTTGCAGGTACTTCGAGCTATCCCAATACGGTCTAAAACAAGGTCTGAGTCTTGACGATGTTAGGAATGCGCCTGTCCCAGTTCCTCCGCTTGGTGAGCAGAAGCGGATACTGGAGTTTGTCGACTCGACGGAGCGGCAGGTGAACTCCTTGGTCTCCGAGTCGCGGCGGGCAGTTGAGCTACTTGTTGAGCGCCGAGGCGCACTGATCTCTGGAGTAGTGACTGGGCAGATTGATGTTCGCGAGACGTCGATGAGGGGTCTTGGATGAGCGCCATTTCGAAGACTATTAAGGTTCTGTCCGGCGGAGGTCTTCGGGGGATTCGTATCGCCAAGAACACACGAATCGTTCACGTCATCGATACACTGCGCATGGTCGGGAGCGAAGCGGAATGAGCCTGCACAAGGAAATCAGCTTCGAAGACGAGGTCTGTGAGTACTTGAAGGTTCATGACTGGCTGTACTCGGTTGGCGATGCGACCGACTACGACCGTGCTCGGGCGCTCTTCCCGACCGACGTGCTCGGCTGGGTCCAGGCCACGCAGCCGACCGTGTGGGAGACGCTCACGAAGAATCACGGCAGCAAGGCGGCGGTCACGGTGCTCGACCGGCTCCGCGCCGAGCTGAACCTGCGTGGCACGCTCGACGTGCTCCGCAATGGCATCGACCTGCTCGGTCTCAAAGAGCCTCTCAGGCTCGCGCAGTTCAAACCCAGCCTTGCGATGAACCCCGACGTCATCGCCCGCTACCAGGCCAACCGCCTGCGGGTGATTCGTCAGGTGCACTACTCGCTCAACAATCAGAACGCGCTCGACCTGGTGCTGTTTCTCAACGGCGTCCCCGTCGCCACCGTCGAGCTGAAGACCGACTTCACGCAGTCGGTCGCCGATGCCATCGCGCAGTACCGCTACGACCGCGTGCCGCACCCCAAAGGACAGGCCGCCGAACCGCTGCTCAGCTTTCCGAACGGAGCCCTCGTTCACTTCGCGGTCAGCAACTCCGAAGTGCACATGACGACGAAGCTCGAAGGCGGAGCGACGGCGTTTCTGCCCTTCAACCAGGGCAACGAGGGCGGAGCGGGCAACCCTCCGAACCCGAACGGCCACCCCACCGCGTTCCTCTGGGAGCGGGTCTGGGCGCGCGAGAGCTGGCTCGAGATTCTCGGGCGCTACCTCATCGCCAAACGCGACAAAAAGAAGCAGATCACCAACGTTCTCTTCCCGCGGTTCCACCAGCTCGACGTCACCCGCAAGCTGCAGACGGCCGTGTTGAAGGATCCGCCCGGCACGAAGTATCTGGTGCAGCACTCGGCGGGCTCGGGGAAGACGAACTCCATCGCGTGGACGGCGCACTTCTTCGCCGAGCTGCACGACGCGGCGATCAAGAAGGTCTTCGACTCGGTCATCGTCGTCTCCGATCGCAACGTCATCGACGACCAGCTGCAGGAAGCCATCTTCGACTTCGAGCGCACCACCGGCGTCGTCGCCACCATCACCGGAGAGGCCGCCAGCAAGAGCGGTGAGCTGGCCGAGGCGCTGTCGGGCGCGAAGAAGATCGTCGTGTGTACGATTCAGACGTTTCCGTTCGCGCTCAAGGCCGTGCGCGAGCTGGCCGCGACGAAGGGCAAACGGTTCGCCGTCATCGCCGACGAGGCGCATAGCTCTCAGGCCGGCACCGCGGCATCGAACCTGAAGCTCGTGTTGTCAGCGGCCGAGCTGGCCGAGGTCGAAGACGGCGGTGAGGTGAGCGGAGAGGACATTCTCGCGGCCCAGATGGCGGCGCGCGCCGACGACAACGGCATCACCTTCGTGGCCTTCACCGCCACGCCGAAGAACAAGACCATGGAGCTGTTCGGCACACGGCCTGATCCGTCGCGAAAGCCGGCTCCCGACAACGTGCCGACGCCGTTTCACGTGTATTCGATGCGCCAGGCCATCGAGGAGAAGTTCATTCTCGACGTGCTCAAGAATTACACGTCGTACTCACTGGCCTTCAAGCTCGCGCAAGAGGGCAAGGAGGTCGACGAGCGCGAGGTCGAGCGCAGCGCCGCAGTGAAGAAGATCATGAACTGGGTGAAGCTCCACCCGGTCAACGTGTCGCAGAAGGTGCAGATCGTCGTCGAGCACTACCGCGACAACGTGGCTGGTCTGCTGAGCGGCAAGGCCAAGGCGATGGTGGTGGTGAGCAGCCGCCGCGAGGCCGTGAAGTGGAAGCTCGCCATCGAGAAGTACATCAAGGAGCGCGGCTACCAGATCGGCACCCTCGTCGCGTTCTCGGGCGAGGTCTTCGACGAGGAGTCAGGCCCCGGGCCGTTTACCGAACACAGCCCGTCGATGAACCCGAAGCTGAAGGGCGACATTCGCAAGGCGTTCGAGGGCGGCGAGTACCAGGTGCTGCTGGTGGCCAACAAATTCCAGACCGGCTTCGACCAGCCGCTGCTGTGCGGAATGTACGTCGACAAACGGTTGGCCGGCATTCAGGCAGTGCAGACGCTGTCGCGGCTCAATCGTGCCTACCCGGGGAAGGACACGACCTTCGTCCTCGACTTCGTGAACGAGCCGAACGAGGTGCTCGAGGCGTTCAAGCTGTACTTCACGACCGCCGAGCTCGCGACGACGACGGACCCGAACCTGGTGTTCAACCTGAAGGCCAAGCTGGACGCGGCCGGGCACTACGACGAGTTCGAGGTCGACCGGGTGGCGAACGTGGTGATCGACCCGAAGTCGAAGCAGGGCGATCTGATTGCGGCCGTGACGCCGGTGGTCGACCGGTTGATGAAGCGGTTCAAGCTCGTGGCCGAGGCGAGGCGGGCCGCGAAGGAGAAGGGCGACCCGGCGGCGGTGAAGGAGGCTCAGAGCGAGCTCGATGCGTTCACGCTCCTCAAGTCGGACATGACGGCGTTCGTGCGGCTGTACACGTTTCTGTCGCAGATCTTCGACTACGGCAGCACGGGCATCGAGAAGCGGGCGCTGTTCTACAAGGCGGTGCTTCCGCTGCTGGAGTTCGGCCGCGAGCGTGAGGAGATCGATCTCTCGCAGGTGAAGCTGTCGCACTACTCGCTGCGGGACCGGGGCATCGCGCCGATGGTGCTCGGCGAGGGCAAGCCGAAGCTGGAGCCGCTGACCGAGGCGGGCAGTGGCAGCGTGCAGGAGCGCCAGAAGGCGAAGCTGGCGGTGATCATCGAGAAGCTGAACGAGCTGTTCGAGGGCGAACTCTCGGAGGGGGATCAGCTGGTCTACGTGCTCGATGTCGTGAAGGGGAAGCTCCTCGAGTCGGCGACGCTGGTGGAGCAGGCGAGCAACAACTCGAAGGAGCAGTTCGGCAGCTCGCCGGACCTGACCACCGAGATTCTGAACGCGGTGATCGCGGCGCTCGATGCGCATACGGCGATGAGTACGCAGGCGCTGAACTCCGAGCGGGTGCGTGATGGCATCAAGGACGTGCTGCTGAACCACGGGGAGCTGTGGGAGAGCCTTCGTGCGAAGGCCGCGGGCGGGTAGAACCCCGCTCCATGAAGCTGACGGAACACCAGGTTCAACACGTCGCGCGGCTCGCTCGACTCGCACTGACGCCAGACGAACTCTCGAAGTACGGCGCGCAGCTCTCGGCCATTCTCGACGCGGTCGATGCTCTCTCTCAGGTCGACACGTCAGGAGTGCCGCCAACCTCGGGAGTCGACACCTCTGAACTCGAAGCGCGACTTCGTCTCGGGGGCTCCACACCGCATCTGCGCGAAGACGTAGTCGCCGGTGAAGTTGGAGCGAAGGCCGCGCTCGCCAACGCTCCGCAGGTCGAAGGTTCGTCGTTCGCGATTCCGAAGGTGATCGAATGATCGCCGCATTGGGAAAAGCGCTCGCCGAGAAGTCGACGACGTCGCTCGAGACGACGACCACGGCGCTCACCGCTGCGAAGCGCGACACGTTCAACGCGTTCCTCGCCATCGACGAAGCAGGAGCGCTCGCTGCCGCGAAAGCCTCAGACGAACGGCGCGCGCGTGGCGCAACCCTCGGACCACTCGACGGCGTTCCCGTCGCGTTGAAGGACAACATTCTCACCGAGGGCGTCGTCACCACTGCGGGCTCGAAGATGCTCGCGAACTTCACGCCGCCGTACGACGCGACCGTCACTGCGCGCCTCAAGGCCGCCGGAGCCGTGATTCTGGGCAAGACCAACCTCGACGAGTTCGGCATGGGCTCCTCGACGGTGAACAGCGCGTTCAAGCCGACGAAGAACCCGTTCGACGCCACGCGCACGCCGGGTGGGTCGTCTGGAGGTTCAGCCGCTGCGGTCGCCGCAGGAATCGTCGCTGGAGCGCTCGGCACCGACACGGGCGGCTCGATTCGTCAGCCAGCTGCGTTCACGGGCCTCGTCGGGTTGAAGCCCACCTACGGGCGCGTCTCTCGCGCCGGTGTCATCGCGTACGCGAGCTCGCTCGATCAGGTCGGGCCGATGACGCGCACGGTGGAAGACGCGGCGCTGATGCTGGAGGCGATCGAGGGCTTCGACGCGGCCGACTCCACCTCTTCCGACGCGAAGAAGACCAGCTGGCGAGAGTCGCTGCGCAGCGGCGTGAAGGACCTGCGCATCGGTCTTCCGCGCGAGTACTTCGTCGACGGTATGGACCCCGAGATCGAACGTTCGGTGCGCGCTGCGGCGAAGCAGCTCGAGTCGCTCGGCGCCTCCATCGTCGACCTCTCGCTCCCGCACACGAAGTTCGCGCTCGCCACGTATTACGTGATCGCTCCCTGCGAGGCGTCGTCGAACCTCGGTCGCTACGACGGGGTCCGCTACGGCCACCGCGCGGCCGACGTGAAACAGCTCAAAGAACTCTACGAGCGCAGCCGCAGTGAAGGCTTCGGCTCCGAGGTGAAGCGCCGAATCATGCTCGGCACCTTCGCGCTCTCGTCGGGCTACTACGACGCGTACTACCGGAAGGCGCAGCAGGTTCGCACGCTCATCACGCGCGACTTCGAGCAGGCGTTTCAGAACGTCGACGTCGTGCTCTCGGCGACCTCGCCCGTGCTGCCGTGGAAGCTCGACGAGAAGCTCGATGACCCGCTCGCGATGTACCTGATGGACGTGCTCACGCTCCCCTGCAACCTCGCCGGCCTGCCCGGGCTCTCGATGCCCTGTGGCGTTTCCTCGTCCGGTCTTCCCATCGGCGTGCAGTTGCTCGGCAAGCGGTTCGACGAAGCGACGCTCCTCTGCACCGCGCAGTCGCTCGAGTCGGCGCTGAACCTGAAGCAGGAGGTCCGCTGATGCCTCGCTCCGACTTTCAGGTCGTCATCGGGCTTGAGGTGCACGCGCAGCTGCTCACGACGAGTAAGCTCTTCTCGGGCGCATCGACGTCGTTCGGCGGCGCTCCCAACGCGCATACGTCGATCGTGTGTCTCGGCCTGCCAGGCGTGCTGCCCGTGCTCAACCAACAGGCCGTCGAGCTCGCGATTCGCGCTGGCCTCGCCCTCGAGTGCACCGTCGCCGAGCGCAGCGAGTGGTCACGAAAGCACTACTTCTATCCCGACCTCCCCAAGGGCTATCAGATCACCCAGTACGAGTTCCCCGTCTGCCTCGGAGGCCGCGTCACCTTCGACGGCGCCGACGGTGAAAAGTCAGTGCGCCTCACGCGCATTCACATGGAAGAGGACGCCGGCAAGCTCGTGCACGAAGGCTCGGTCTCGCTCGTCGACCTGAACCGCGCCGGCACGCCGCTGCTCGAGATCGTCAGTGAACCCGACCTGCGCAGCGCCGACGACGCCGTCGAGTACCTGAAGTCGCTGCGCGACATCCTCGTGTGGATCGGTGTCAACGACGGCAACCTCGAAGAGGGCTCGTTCCGCTGCGACGCCAACGTGTCGGTGATGCGCCACGGCTCCAACACGTTCGGCACGCGCTGCGAGCTGAAGAACCTGAACTCGTTTCGCTTCATCAAGCAGGCGATCGAGATCGAAGCGACGCGCCAGGTCGAGATCATCGAGAGCGGCGGAAAGGTCGATCAAG
This sequence comes from Archangiaceae bacterium, assembly GCA_016879935.1. Taxonomy (GTDB): domain Bacteria; phylum Myxococcota; class Myxococcia; order Myxococcales; family Myxococcaceae; genus Xiheimicrobium. The sequence continues at coordinate 30,243 of JAACJQ010000125.1, forward strand.
AGACGCGCCTCTTCGACCCGCAACGCGCAGAGACCCGCAGCATGCGCTCGAAGGAAGACGCGCACGACTATCGGTACTTCCCTGATCCTGATCTGCCGCCGCTGCTCCTCTCGAAGGATCGCATCGAGGGTGAACGCGCGAAGCAACCCGAGCTGCCGCGTGCGCGTCGCCGTCGCTACGTCGAGGCGTTGGGCCTGCCGGCCTACGACGCAGGCGTGCTCACGGCCGATCGCGCGATGAGCGAGTTCTTCGAGCGCTGCCTCGCCGAGGTCGGTGACGCGAAGCAGGTCTCGAACTGGTTCATGGGCGAACTCTCACGCCTGCTCAACGAGTCGAAGTCGACGATCTCGCAGGTGAAGTTCACGCCCGCGCAGTTCGGAGCGGTGCTGAAGGCCGTGAAAGACAGCGTCGTCTCGGGCCCGGGCGCCAAGGAGCTCTTCGCCGATCTCTTCGCGACGGGCAAAGAGCCCAGCGTCATCATTCAGGAGAAGGGCCTCGCTCAGGTCAACGACGACGGCCCGTTGCTCGAGGCGATCGCGGCGGCCATGGCGGAGTCTCCGAAGAACGTCGAGAGCTACCGCGGGGGCAACACGAAGATCGTCGGCTACTTCGTCGGCCAGGTGATGAAGAAGGTCGGCGGCAAGGGCAACCCCAAGCGCATCAACGAGCTGTTGGTCGAGAAGCTGAAGGGATGAGTCGCGTCGAGGCGCTCGAGCGTGCGGTCGCGGCGAGCGGAGCCTCCGACTGGCTCAGCGCGTACGAGGCCCTCGAAGACGCATGGGCCGTCGACAAACACCCCGACCTGGTCGAGGTCGGCTGGGCGATCACGAATCAGCGCCTCGGCCTCGAGCCGATCGCAGAGCGCCGCCAGCGCGACACCGAGGTCGCCTGGCTCGCGGGGAAATCGAACGACGCGCTCCGATTGCGGTTGATCGCCACGCCCTGGCCACGGCTCACGGGTGATGCTCGTGGTCGGGTGGAGGCGATCGTCGCGGGCCCTCCCGCGCTGGGGTGGACTGCGTACCTCGCCGCGCTCGCTCGCACCGATCCGTACCGGAGCCAGCAAAGCCAACACCTGCTGCGCATCATTCTTCGGTGGCTCGTGAAGAACGACGACGCCATGGCGGGCCGGTTGATCGCCGATCTGCGCGCGGCCGATTCGGGGCCCGTGCGCATCGATCTCGGCGCCGTCGAACGTCGGCCGCTCCCTCGCGCCGAACCGCTCACCGAACGTGAGACCGCGCTGCTCGATCTCGTGAGGCGGGCGCTCACGAGCAAACGTGCAGACCTCACGGCGCTGTTTCGCGACGTGTATGCGAACCCGTTCGATGACGGTCGACGCGCGGTGCTGGCTGACGCGTTGACGGAGACGGGTGACGTTCGTGGCGAGTTCATCTCGCTGCAGCTCGCGCCCTCGAAGAAGCACGAGCGTCGCGTGAAGGAGCTGCTGCGGACCCACGGCACTGCCTGGGTCGGGCCGCTCGCGCCCTTCATCGACGTTCCGCGGGGCGCCGAAGGGGTCTTCACCAGAGGCTTTCCGTCTTCAGTTCGCTTGCAGCTCGATCAGACGCCGGAGATCTTCGGCAGAACGGACGCGTGGGGCACGGTCGAGACGCTGCGCGTCGGGCACGACTTTCAGTTCGAGTTCCACCCACACCTGCGTTCGCTCAAGGCGCTGCTCAACGTGCACGACGCGGGCACCACGCGAATTCCGCCGCTCGAACGCCTCGTCACGTTCGCCGACACGCCGCTGTCGCGACTGCCGCTCGAGGCGGTGACCGAGCTCGGTCTCGTCGCGGAGTGGGACGAGCGCGAGCTGGTGCTCAAGACGGTCGACTTCTTCTCGAAGCACGCGCCGTGGTTTTCGACGGTGAAGCGGCTCTGCGTGCCCGGCACCTCGCGTGATCTCGACTTCGCGCGCGAGGTCTCGAGCCGCGTGCGCTCGGTCGACTCCGTCACTTGCACCACCGAGCTGATCGGCCGAAATCTGCTCTTCCCCTCGGCCTGGGTCATCACGCTCGACCGTGAGCAGCGGCTCACGTTCACCTGGCAGGGTCGGAACTGGTCGGGAGAGCTGCCCGAGACGCTCGCAGGGTTTCTGACCTCGAAGCGCACCGCGGGGCTCCGTGAGGTTCGAATCGTCGAGGGCCTGAAGCTGACGGCGACCCAGCGCTCCCGTGTCGTCAAGACCATGCGTGAGGTCGCCTTCGACTGGCCCGATTCGGTCTCGCTCACCCTCTTCGGAGAGGACGGTCGTTCATGACGCGCAAGCTGAGGTTCGAGCAGTTCTCCGAGGGCCGCGGCGTCGTGCTCTCGGTCGAGGCGGCGCGGTCGCTCCACTACTCGCCCGAGTCGGTGCTCGAGCGAGAGTTCTTCGCCGGAGACCGTCTGACGCGCGATCTGCCCGGCGTGTCAGACGACGACCGCGCGCACCTCGATGCCGATGGCCTCGTGCGCATCGGCACCGAAGTTCGACCCGGAATGCTCCTCGTTGGGCGCGTCATGCCCTCTCGACGCAAGGCTGCGGCTCCGGAGCCTGACGAGGACGAAGCGGAAGAGGCCGAGCCTCCCGAAGACGAGACCCCACCGCAGGAACTCGAGCGCTCGTTGCGCTGCTCCCCCGGCCTGTTCGGAACCGTCGTCGCCGTCGATCGCACGAAAGGGAAGGGCAAGGCGCCTGACGTCGTTCGGGTCACCGTTCGGCGCGAGCGGCCGCTCTCGGCCGGCGATCTCCTCTCGATCGATGGCCACGAGCCGCGGTTGTTCCTCGGCACGGTCGACCTCGAGCCCGGCGTCGATGGCCGGTGGCCCGGGCCTGCTGGCGAATGGACCGTGAAGCGCGTCGCCCCCGAGGCCGCCGATTTGATTCATGCGCGCTCCATCGGGCCGTACTCGCTCGTCACGCACCAGCCGCTCGGCGGCCGTGAGCAGTTCGGTGGGCAGGTGCTTCACGAGGCGCAGGCGCTCGCGTTGCTCAGCCGAGGCGCGATCTCGACGGTGCACGACTGTTTCACGCTCAAGTCCGACGACGCTACGGGGCGGGTGGCGCTGTACGAGTCGCTGGCGACGGGCGAGCCGGTGAAGAAGCGCGGGCTCCCGCATTCGGTCGCAGCCGTCGAGCAGTTGCTCCGGGCCGTCGGGTTCGACGTCTCGCTCTCAGCTGATCCGGTCGATCTGCGGTTGATGACCGACGAGCGCGTCGTCGAGCTGGGACCGCACCCCGTGAAGAAGCCCGAGACGCTCAACTACCGAACGTTGAAGCCCGAGAAGGGCGGTCTGTTCTGCGAGGAGATCTTCGGGCCGCTCGACGACGCTCCGACTCGCCTGCGAACGCTCGGGCACATCGCGCTCGCCGTGCCGCTCGTGCACCCGTGGGCGAAGGCGCCCATCGCGCAACTGCTCGGGGTCGACGTCGAGCGCATCGAGCAGGTGATGCACTGCGAGAGCACGCTCGACGGGCGCGAGCCCGAAGACGCTGACGACATTGGTGGCGCCGCCATCGCGCGTGCCCTCGCGCAGGTCGATCTCGACGCCGCACCGCCCGAGCTCGCTGCTGCGCTTCGGCGCTCGCGCACCAGCCCCGCTGCGTTCTGTCTGACGAAGTGGCCCGTGCTGTCGCCCGAGCTGCGGCCGCTGGTGCCGCTCGAGGGCGGCCGGTTCGCGACGAGCGATCTGAACGACCTCTACCGGCGGTTGATCAACCGCAACAACCGCACCGCGCGGCTCATCGAGCTGAACGCTCCGGCGATCATCATTCGCAACGAAGTGCGAATGTTGCAGCAGGCGTTGGGCTCGCTGCTCGACAACCGGCGCGAGGAGGACTCCATTCGTGGCCCGAACCAGCGGCCGCTCGTCTCCCTCGTCGAGTTCTTCATCGCCCAGTTCGAGAAGACGACCACCAAGCGGGTCGATTACTCCGGCGTCGCGCGCGCAGTGTTCGACGCGAACCTCCACGGGCGGACGGCGACCATTCCCCGCTCGATGGTGCGCGAGCTGCTGCGGCCGAGGCTCTATCGGTGGCTCGAGGCGGCCGGGCACGTCACCACCCTCAAGGGCGCGAAGAACATGGTGAACGCCGAAGCCGCGCCGGCGAACGAAGCACTCGAGGCGATCGCTCCGACAGTGCCGATGCTGCTCATGCACGAGTCCGGGCCGGGGGCCGTCGGAGTCGACGTCGCGCTGGGCGAGGGTGAGGCGATCGTGGTCTCCCTCGAGGTCTTCGACGCGCTCGGGCTGCGTGAAGGTGACGTGGTGGTCGTGCACGTGCCAGTGACCGAGGCCTCGGAGCGCGAGGTGCGTTCGCTCGGCCTCGATCAGCTCGCCGCTCCCTCGATGCCGTCGTCAGGCTGGCTCGGGAAGCTGCCCGGGCTCGATGATCCCGTGGCGTTCCTGCTCGAGACGGCGCTGGCCGGCGAGTCTGATCCACTCACCGATCGGCTGTCACGGCTGATGCTCGGGCGCATTGCGACCTGACTCGGAGCCGCCGATCAGCCTGCCGTCTCGAGCGAGAACTTGTGAACCGTGAGCGCCTCGGGAACGCCGGCCTTCACGTCGCGCAGCGGCACGATGGCGCCCACGGTCGTGTAGAGCACCGCGCCGGTTCGCGTCTTCGTCGACTTGAGCGGGTACTCCTTCGTGCGCGGAATGAACCAGTCGCGCACTGCTTTGAGGTTCAGGCAGTGCACCTCTCGCGCATCGAGGAAGACGTAGATGAGCAGATCGGCCGTCGAGTAGAGGAAGCAGCCCGGCGAGTCCTTCTCGGCGTTGCTGATCAGCTCGAAAAAGTAGTTCCCACGCCGGCGCCCCTGACGGTCGCCCTTCACTTCGACGCCCAGCACCTGGCCGTCACCTTTGTCCCAGAGGAGATCGACGCCGCGATGCTGGAACCGCGGATCGACCTGCACGTCGTGAACGAGGCTGCCCGGCGCTTGCAGTTGCAGGAAGTCGGTGGCGAGGCGCACGGCGCGTTCGGCAGCGCCCATCACGCCGCGCATCGAGTACGCGCGCGACATCAGCTCTCCTCAGCTGGTGAAACGCGAAGCGGCTGGCCCGCGATGACGCAGACCGGCCGCTTCGAGTGATTAGACGGCTGCAGCGGGGAGCTCAGCGACGCAGCTCGACGCCCATCGCGACCAGCTGCACCTCGCGGTACTTGCCGTCCTTGCCCTTGGCGACCTTCGCGCCCTCGGACTCGTAGTGCTTGGCGCGCTCGGGAGCGAGCTCGGCGACCTTCACCGTGCCCTCGACCTTCGCCGTGCTGCCAGCCGAGTCGAGCGGAACGAAGAAGCCGTAGTCCTTGAACGTCACTCGCACGCCCGGGCCTTTGTCCGTCGGGGCGAGCTCCATCCAGCAGCCCTTCTTCTCGCAGGCCTTGCGAACCTTCGCCTCGACCTGAACCTCTTTGCCTTCGAAGTCGGAGGGCGAGGTGAGCAGCTTGTCGAGGGTGACGACGGTGGCGCCCTTCAGCTTCTCGCCGCGCAGCAGCACCGAGCCGTCAGCCTTGGCCGGAGCAGCCGCCTGCGCGTCGTGGCCGTGGCACTCGGTCGCACCAGCCGCGGCCTTGTCACCGTGATTCTCGTGGTTGCCGTTGCAGGTGGTCTTGCCGTCGGGGCCAGGGGCACAAGCCAGAGCGATGGAGAGGAGGAGCGTGTTCATGGCGCACGAGGTAGCGCAGGCGCCCGCGTCTTCGCAAGCGCTCCCACCGGCCGTTGTGACGGCGTGTGACTCAGCTCAAGACATCGAGCTTCTTGCCTTCACGTTTTCGCAAGCCGGTCTTCTCGGGCCCTTCGGTCTCGAGGCCCAGCGCCATCTCGAGGAGGTCGAGCAGGGCGGCGCGCGAGTCGGTGTCGTCGGGTGAGAGCACCGTCACCTCGATGGGCAGCCGCTCCTCTGGCGCCACGGGCTCGGGGTCGATGGGTTTTCCCGACTCGTCGAGGTCTTCGACGAGCAGGTCTCCGTCACGGTGAATCGAGTAGCGGCGGTACATGCAACACAGACTATCGGCGTGGAAATCCGAGGGCACCTTTTCGTGGTCACGTGTACAGTTGGAGCGTGTCGATCTCGCTGTCCCAGCTCATGCGTCAGCTCGTGCTGAAGCCTGATCAGCCCCTCGTCAAAGCGCCGGTGCTGTTGTGGGAGGCGCCGCCTTCGGAGTCTTCGCCCGACGAAGACTGGGCGCCCACCGACGCGGGGTTCAAGACGCGGCCCAGCGCGACCGACCCGCTCGTCTTCGTGATCGAGAAGGTGCCGGGCCGCCCGAACCCGTTCGCCATGGGCGTCACCGTCGGCCGGGTCGAGAGCAACGACATCATCGTCGACGACGGCTCGGTCAGTCGCTTTCACGCGTGGCTGCAGTTCGAGGCCCGCCAGAAGCTCTGGTGGCTGTGCGACGCCGAGTCGAAGAACGGCACCTTCGTCGGCGCGCAGCGGCTGACGCCCAACCAGAAGGTGCAGATCACCGACGGCGTGCGCATCAAGTTCGGCGAAGCGTCGATGCAGTTCCTGATGCCTGAGTCGCTCACCAAGACGATCTGGGAGCGCTCGGGCGGTCAGGGGTCGAAGCGGTAGCCGAGCCCCCGCACGGTCGAGAAGTGCGTCGGCTCGTCGGGTTCCTTCTCGAACTTCGCGCGCAGCTGGCTGACGAAGTTGTCGACGGTGCGCGCGGTGCCTTCGTAGCCGTAGCCCCACGCTGCCGAGAGCAGCTCGTCACGGCTGAAGGTGCGGCCCGGGTTTCCGACGAAGTGGGCGAGCAGCTTGAACTCCTGCGCGGTCAGCTCGACGGCGACCCCGGCGCGCGTCACCGTCTTCGAGCGCAGATCGATGCGGGTGTCGTCGAACGAGAGCCACTGCGGCTCGTCCCGATCTCGCCGGCGCAGCACGCTGCGAATGCGCGCGAGCAGCTCCTGCAGGCTGAACGGTTTGACGAGGTAGTCGTCGGCGCCGAGGTCGAGACCGATGACCTTGTCGCGCTCCTGCCCGCGCGCCGAGAGCACGATGACGGGCGTCTTGCTCTCGCGCTTGCGCAGCTCCTCCATCACCTCGTAGCCGTTGAGCTGCGGCATCATGATGTCGAGCACGATGAGATCGGGCGCCTCGTCGAGCGCCTTCTGCAGGCCGACCTTGCCGTCCTGCGCCTGCAGCACCTCGAAGCCCTCGTAGCGAAGACTCATCGAGAGCCCGGTGAGGATCGAGAGGTCGTCTTCGACCACCAGAATGCGTTGGCCCTTCTTGTCGGTCATCGCGCGGGCTCCAGGAGGGCGGTTCTTTCACTGCTCGAGCGGCAGGTGAATGCGAAACGTGCTGCCTTTGCCAACGGTGCTGTCGACGCTGATGCGGCCGGCGTGGGCTTCGACGATGCGCTGGGCGATGGCGAGGCCCAGGCCCGTGCCCTCGGTCTTGCGGGTGGCGAGCGAGTCGACACGATAGAAGCGGTCGAAGATGCGCTTCTGCTCGCGCCGCGGAATGCCGTAGCCATTGTCTTCGACCTCGATCACCACCTCGTCGCCGTGCACCTGCGTGCGCAGCTCGATGCGGCGATCGTCTCCCGAGTACTTGAAGGCGTTCTGCAGCAGGTTGAGCACGGCGCCGGCGATGGCGGTGCGATCGAGCGGCATGGTCGGGAGCGGCTCGGTCACCTTCACCGCGAAGTTCATCGTCGCGCCGACCCGCTGCGCGCGGAACGCTTCGACCGCGTCGTTCACCACGGCGGCCACCGCGACGGGCTGCTTGTCGTACTGCTTCTTGCCCGACTCGATGCGCGAGAAGTCGAGCACGGTCTCGATCATCGTCGAGAGGCGAGACGTCTCCTTCACGAGCAGATCGAGCACGGTCTGCATCTCGGCCTGATCCTTCACGCGGTTGGTGGCGAGCATCTCGATGAACATGCGAATCGAGGTGAGCGGGGTGCGCAGCTCGTGACTGACGAGCGAGACGAAGTCGGTCTTCAGTCGCGAGAGCCGGGCCTCGCGGTAGAGCGTGCGGCCCGTGAAGATCACCCCGAGCGCGAGGGTGACGTAGAAGATGCCGAGCAGAATGCCGTAGACGGTGCGGTTGCGCGCCGAGGCCTTGCCGACGGGGTCTTCGCCGACGGCCTGCGCGACGAGGCGGAAGTCCTGCATGGGGTTGAGCAGCGCCAGCGACGCGAGCTCGGGCGGCCCCAGCGCGGCTTCACGCACTTCGCTCACGCCCGACGCGAGGCGGGCCAGCACCCCTTCGGCGGGCACGGGCTTCACCGGGAGCAACGCCAGCTGTGCCGGCTCGCCACCCGTCAGAATCGGTGCCCCAGCTGCCCGCACCAGCCGCTCCATCGCGTCGGTCGAAACGAAGCCGCCGTGCACCGCGCCGTTCGTTCGCCGCGCCACGAGCAGGAAGACGCCCTGTGGCGTCGACGCCGTGAAGAACACGGGTCGCTGGGGCACCGCCGTGAACTGCGGCACCAGGCTCTTCACCACCGGCACCAGCTTCTCGTCTTGAGCCGTCACCGATTCGCCCACCACGTCGAACGTCGACTCGATGAGCGAGATGTCACTGCTCTTCAGCGCCAGCGGGGCCTCGGAGACGACCTCGGCCGCGTCGAGCCGCGCCTTCACTTCGGCCCACACCGAGCTCAGCCGCCCTGACCAGGTCGCCTCGAGCCGTTTCTCGACGGCTGCGCGCTCGTTGATGATCGCCACGACGCCAAAGCCCGACAGCCCCGCCGAGGGGAGAACCACCAACAAGATGAGGAGCGTGAACGTCCTGCGGAAACTCAGGAATTCAACGGTTTGTGGGTTGGCCATCGGCGCTGCGCAACGGTCTGCTCATGCGTGGAGGAAAACTGCACAGTGAATCGATCAGATCGCCGTCCGTTGGCAACGTCTCCCAGTGGAATTGCGGGCGCGCAAGGCAACGCAGGCGGGCACACCACCTGCACAATGCACCGCGCCGATGGGTTGAAGTGGGGGAAGTGGTCGTCGAAACAAAGGCTTGATCGGTTTCTGACACGGTCACGACATTCATGGCAGGGCGTAGAAGTCAGACGCGCTGCGAAGCAGAATCGAACGAAGTCATCAGTGCGCAAGGGGAGCGAATGAACTGGTTCAAACGAACGATGCTGGTCGGTGCGGTGGCGGCGGGGTTGCTGCTCAACGCCTGTGTGGCGCCGGTGCAGGGCAACGGCTCGCGGTCGAGCGGCTCGCTTGCGCTGTCGTCCGATGACTCCACGCTCTACGCCGTCGACAGCGACAACGGCCTGCTGGCGGTGATTCCGCTCGCGAACCCGACGAAGGAGAACATCGTCAAGGTGAACGTCGGGAAGAACCCCGTGCGCGTGATTCTCGGCACCGACGACACCGCCTACGTCGCCAACCGCGGCAGCAACACCGTGTCGGTCGTTCGGAAGGGCGAGGCGTCGGTCTCGGCCACGCTCGTCACCGCGCTCGAGCCCACGGGCCTCGCGCTCTCGGCCGACGGCAAGCAGCTGCTCGTCACCTCGAACACCGCGCGCGACACGGCCGCTCACGGCGTGCTCACTGCGTTCGACACCGCGACGCTCCAGCAGCTGTGGGAGATTCCGGTCGGCGAAGAGCCCCGCGCCGTCGCCGTCGTCGGCCACACCGCGCTCGTCTCGCTCTACAAGCAGGGTGAGCTCGCGACGGTCGACCTCAACAAGCAGGCGGTCACGTCCGATCCTTCCCGAGCTGCGGCGTACACCGAAGCCAACGCGACGCGGCTCAACCCCTCCTCGAGCACCGGCATCTCGTCGCGCACCACCTTCTCGAGCTTCCGCCCCCGTGCTGTCAGCGACATCATCACCACGCCCGACGGTACGCGCGCGTTCACGCCCGTGGTCTGGGCCCGTGAAGACGCCATCGCCCGCCGCCCCTCGTCGGCTGGCGGTTACTACTCGGCTGGCGGCCCGTGCAGCGTCGGCGCCGTCGCGACGGCCGGCATCGTCACCTACGACACGCGCAACGATGCCCAGCCCACGGCGCTCGTCGACGACCTCACGGCCTGCGTGGCGAGCGGCACCAACACCAACACCACGAGTGACTTCCCCGTCTCGACGTTCTCGTCGAACCGCGGCGGCATCGAGAGCGCGGTGCAGGGCTCGACGGTTGGCGTCACCGACCCGACCGGCGCGTGGGTGTTCGTCGTCAACCGCGAGTCGATGAACGTCGCCATTCTGCCGGCCGATCGCCGCAGCGGCAGCGACCTCGACTTCAACGCGACCGGCACCTCGATTCGGTCGCTGGTTCGCGTCGGCCCCGGCTCCGACGGCATCGCGATCTCGAAGGCTGGCAACAAGGCGTACGTCTACAGCCAGTTCGATCACACCGTGAACGTGCTCGAGGCCAAGGGGAGCGGTGACTCAGCCGTCGTCGTGAACGTCGCGGCGGCAGCGATTCCCGTCGCGAGTGACGTGCTCCCGGCCGACCTCGCCGAAGGCCGCAAGATGTTCTTCAACGCGCTCGACCCGAAGATGAGCTCGGCGCAGACGAACGTGGCCTGCTCGACCTGCCACCTCGAGGGCCGCGAAGACGGCCACGTGTGGATGTTCCCCGATGGCCCGCGTCAGACGCCCGCGCTCGCCGGCCGCGACCTGCTGAAGACGGCGCCGTTCCACTGGAGCGGTGAGTTCCCCACCATCGGCGACTTCAACGTGCACACGATTCGTGAGCGCATGGGTGGCGTGGGTCTGGGCAGCACCGAAGCGGCCAAGCTCGACGCCTTCATCGCCAGCATGCCCACCGCGCCATCGCCCGTCGCCAAGGAGCTCGAGGCCGTCACCCGCGGCCGCGCGGCCTTCGAGAAGGCCCAGTGCTCGGGCTGCCACGCAGGTGAGCTCTTCACCGACAACACCAACCGCGACGTCGGCACGCTCAACACGCGCAGCTCGCTCGCCAACGAGCGCGACAACGGCCTCGTCGAGCGCCAGGGCTTCAACGTGCCTTCGCTCAAGGGCATCGCGCGGTCGGCGCCCTACCTGCACGACGGCAGCGAGCCCACGCTCGAGGTTCGCGTGTTCGGCAACAAGAACGACAAACACGGCGTGACGTCGGGCCTCTCCGAGCTTGAGAAGGCTGACCTCGTCGTCTACTTGAAGAGCCTCTGAGCCTGCCTCTGGTGCTGAACCCCGGAACGCTTCCCTCAACCACGGGGGGAGGCGTTTCGTGTTTTGAAGACACCTCGAGACTTCATGAGACGCGCACTCCTCTCGCTCACGCTCTTCGCCTCGCTCGCTTTCGGCCAGACCCAGCCGGAAGAAGAGTGGCAGGGCCTGCCCAACGCGCCGAAGGAGCCGGCTCCCGCGCCCATCACGCCGCCACCGCCAGCGCCCCCGTCGGTCATCGAGCCGCTCCCCAGCGCTCCGCCTCCGCCCGCCGCCACGCCCTCCATCTCCCCAGAGCTCCGCAGCCGGCTGCGCGCGCGCGAACAACCGAACACCGTGTCGATGTTCGGAGCTCCAGCGCTCGGTCAGTGGAAGCGCGGCCAGGCCTTCGTGCTCGGCTTCCCTGTCTTTCAGCTGCGCGCCAGCATCGGGGTGCTCGAGGACCTCGACCTCGGCGTCGGCTACGACTCCTTCTACCTGCTGATGAACGAGGTGCGGCTGCTGGTGAAGTACGGCTTCGGCAAGGGCCCGGGCGTGAACTTCGCGCTCGCGTTCGAGGGCGGTGGCGCCTTCTTCAACCAGCGCGCGAGCAAAGAGACCCGCGGCACCCGGTGGATCAGCGGCCGGCGAAACTTCAACTTCGTGCCGGGCTTCATCCTCTCGTACCAGGGCCCCTCGTTGCGGGCCGCGCGGCTCTTCGCCGACCTGCGCTACATGCTCACCGTCGACACCGAGCCGTTCGCCACCACCCCGCTGCAGGGCGTGCCTGCGACGTACCTGCTCGGCCACAACATTCTCTCGAAGTTCGGCGCCGAGCTGCCGCTCTCGGAGCGCACCAGCTTTCTCTTCTCGCTCGGCCTCGACATTCACCTGCGGCCCGACGACAGCGCCGTCATGCCCTCGGTCGCGGTGGGCCTCATCACCGGTTTCTGACGCGCGCCTTCGTGATGCGGGTCGACCTCGAGGCGGGTGGGGGACTAAGCAGCCGACTCCATGAAGAAAGCGACCGTCTTCGGTGCAGGCAGCTTCGGTACGGCCATCGCCTCGGTGTTGGCGCACACGTTCGACGAAGTCGTTCTCTGGGGCCGTGACCCGGCCACCATCGCAGCGCTCAACGAGCAGCACGAGAACCCGGGCTACCTGCCGGGCCTGAAGCTCTCACCGAAGATTCGCGGCACGACCGATTTGCAGGCCGCCGCCGAAGGGGCCGAGGTGGTCGCGGTCGCCACCCCGTCGCAGGCCACGCGCGATCTGATGTCGAAGGTCGCCACGTTCGTGCCCTCGCACGTGCCCGTCGTCTCGGTGGCCAAGGGCATCGAGAACGAGACGCTGCTGACGATGACCGAGGTGCTCGAGCAGTGCCTTCCCGAGTCGTACCACCCGAGCATCGCCGTGCTGTCGGGCCCGAGCTTCGCGAAGGAGATGGTGCTGGGCATACCCACCGTCGTCACCATCGCCTCGCGGTGGGAGAAGACGGCCAAGAAGGCGCAGGCGTTGTTCTCGAGCGAGAAGTTCCGCGCGTACACCTCGACCGACGTGGTGGGCGTGCAGGTCGGCGGCAGCTTGAAGAACGTCATCGCCATCGCGGCCGGCATGGGCGACGGCATGGGCCTGGGCCACAACACGCGCGCCGCGATCATCACGCGCGGCCTCGCCGAGATCTCCCGCATCGCGATGCGCATGGGCGCCAACCCGCTCACGCTCTCGGGCCTCGCGGGCATGGGCGACCTGGTGCTCACCTGCACGGGCGAACTCTCGCGAAACCGCAAGGTCGGCATGGAGCTCGGCAAGGGTCGCTCGCTCGACGAGATCCTCAAAGAGATGAAGCAGGTCGCCGAAGGCGTGAAGACGGCGAAGAGCGCGAAGGATCTCTCGACCAAGCTCGGCGTCGAGCTGCCGATCTGCGATCAGGTCTATCGAATTGCGTACGAAGGCAAGAGCCCGAAGGCCGCGGTGCTCGACCTCATGGTGAGGAGCCCGAAATCGGAGCTGGTGTGAACATGAACTCTCGTTTTCTGTCGGCGTTGGCAGTGCTCGTCGTGGTCAGTGGCTGCGACTGTGGAGGCTCGGTCAAACGCACGTTCGCGAAGATCGAAGTGCTCGACGACATGGGGGCCGATCGGTCGACCATCGACTTCGGCCAGGTGCAGCTGAACACCACCTCGACCGCGCGCATTCGCATTCGCAGCTCGGGCACCGCGCCGCTCAACATCACCGCGGCCGCCTTCACGAACATGAAGTTCGGCAACGGCGAGATGCTGCCCATCACGCTCTCGCCGAACGCCGAGCAGATGTACGCGTTCACGTTCAAGCCGACCGAGCCCGACCTGCGCGAGATGGGCACGGTCACGCTCACCACCGACGATCCCCAGCGGCCGATGGTGCAGATCACGCTCTTCGGTACGGGCATCGCGGCCGTCGCCACCGTCATGCCGCGCACCCTCGACTTCGGAGAGGTCTACGTCGCCGAGGACAAGTCGCTCGACGTCACCATCACCAACGCCGGCTCGAACACGCTCGACGTCACCAACGCCGCGTTGAACCCCGCCTCACCTGCCGGGCTGTCGGGCGATCTCACGCCGCTCAAGACCTCGCTCAACGCGGGCGGCACCGCGAAGGCGACGCTGAAGTTCGCACCGACCATGACGGGCGATCTCTCGGCCACCATCGACATCACGCTGGGTGGTGGGCTCGACCCGCTGCGCGTGAACGTTCGCGGCAAGGCGATCGAGGCGGTGCCGAAGGTGTGCTTCAAGTTCGACGACTCTCCGATGGAGTCGTGCGCCGACCGTGCGACCACGATGCTGCAGTTCCCGTTCGGTTCGCTCTGCGACAACCGGCTCTTCCCGCCCGATGGTGGCCAGCGCTGCAACTCGGCCGATGGTGGCTCCGCGGCGTCGTCGCGCTCCGGCCGGCTCTACGTGCGCAACGAGGGCAACACGCCGGTGCAGTACGCGTTCAACCTGAACCTGCTGGCCGGTGGGCGTTGTGACGCCGGCACGGGCATCGACTTCGAGTTCTCGAACGCGCCGTCGCCCGACGCCGGCCGCTTCATGGTGTCGACCGCCAAACTGCCGAACCAGGTGAGCGACCCGAAGCCGTGGGAGACCGCGCCCGTCAACGTCACCTACCGCCCGACCTCGCGCTGCCGAGACGACGCGGCCGATCAGGTGCAGATCTTCTGGACGCGTCAGGGAGAGCCCATCGGCAACGCCACCCGCCAGCCCCAGGCCATCGTCATGGTGCTCAACGGCCAGTCGCTGCTGCCGCGCGGCGTGACGTCCGACCTCAACATCAGCCTCTCGGGCCAGGTGACGTCGGTGACACAGAACTACAACGGGCTCTCGAACATCGGCGATGCGCCGCTCACGATTCGCACCGCGCAGATCTGGCAGGCCTCGTTCCTTGCCGACGGTGGCACCGGCACCGAGCCGTTCGAAGAGTGTCTGCCCGGCGCTGGTGGCGCGTGCCGCTTCTTCTGGTGGTCGACGCCCCCGACGCTGCCGACGACGCTGGCTGGGGCAACCACGCCTTCGATGCCAGTCAACCGCGTGCTCGGGCAGATCGGCTTCGGCCAGCAAGACGGTGGCACCGTCGCGCCCCAGGTCGGCACCCCGTACCGCGTCTTCGCCGTCTTCGAGACCGATGATCCGTACGGCTCGCCGTGCCCGTACCCGACGACCGGCAGCTGCGTGATCTCGAACCTGCGCGCCATCGCCCAGTAAGGGCGGTGTCGTCGTC
>JAACJQ010000002.1 GCA_016879935.1 Archangiaceae bacterium
CCGTCGGCGGCCTCGCCGGCGTCTTCGAGGTGGAAGTCCGCGCCGAGCTCGATGACGTCGTTCAGCTCCCAGCGTCGGAAGAGGCCCGGCAGGCGGATGAAGTCCTCGTCGCCGGGCAGGTCGTGGATGGGGATCGGTTCGTGGGTCATGCGGTCGGCTCCTCCGGGCGGTTCATCCGGTTCGTGGGGAGGCAAACGCGGCCCGCGAGGTCGGAGTGGGACAGCGAGCTCGCGAGGTGCTCGCGGAGTCGGCCGAGCGCGCGCTGGAAGCGCTTGCGAGCGGCGTCGTGCGAGAGCCCGAGGCGCTGGGCGGCCTCGCGCTGGTTCTCGTCCAGCACCAGCACCGCGAGCAGCAGCTCGGCGTCGGCGCCGATGATCTCGGTGAGCCACACGCGCAGCTCGGCGACGTCGTCCTCGAACGACAGCCCCTGCGTCAGCCCGAGCGGGGCTTCCGCCTGCGACGCCTCCCATTCGGCGCGCGCAAGGCGGTCGAGATGGCTCGCGACGATGATGCGGTCGTCCTGGTCACGTACCGGCTCGAAGGTGTCCCGGTAGACGATCCGGTCAGCGTCGGCCCACACGCGGCGGCGGCGATCGATGAGGTCGCGCGCGGTGCTGCGCACGAGCGTCGCGGCCACGCGGTGGACCACCTCGAGGTCGAGCCGCTCGATGATGCCCGTGAAGACGTCGGCCAGCTCGGCGATCAGCTCCTCGGGCTGTCCCCGGAAGTTGCGCTGCCGCCGCCGGTAGACGGCGTCGAGGCCGGGCCAGAGCCCGAGCCACAGGAGCCCGCTCACGAGCTCGTGGTGCTCGCGCCTCTGCACGAGGGTCACGAGCACGCCGAGGAGGCGATCTTTCTCGTCGAGGTCGCCGCCCTTGCTCGCGAGGTACTCGACCACCTCGAAGGGCTGGTCGAAGCGCGCGAGCGCGGGGTGCTGCCTTGCCTGTTGAAACGCCTGCTCTGCCTGAAGAGAACGAACGGAACGGTCGAGGGCTGCATGCAGCGCCTCCCAACGTGCGCGCATGACGCGCCGCCTTTCCGGCGGGCGTCAGGCGCTCCTTGGGGCCGTGGTTAGGGCGTCATGCGCTCGGTGGACTTGAGGTGAAGGAGGGCGCCGCGAGCTACGCGGCGCTCGCCCTCGGGAGCGCGGGCACGGGCGTCGGCGGCATCGGCGTGCGCGACGCGAGGACGTTCAAGGTGCGGCAGCGGTCGCGGTAGCAGGTGACGGCGACCGTGCTGTCGCCGCTGACGACGACCTGCATGTCGCCGCGCCGGATGGTGAGGCCGTCGCGATCGCGCTTCGCCAAGAGGGCGCCGCAGGCCTTGCAGCGGCAATCGGTGGCGGTGGTGGACTGGGTCTTCATGGGCTGTCTCCTCGCGACCCACCGGTCATCGGCGGGTACGAGGGCAGCCTCGTTGGAGAGGGGAAGGTGGAAGCCAGGGCAGGATCGGGCGCCGGTTCCGGGGTCCCTCTCTCCCGTCCCCCAACCGGAAGCTCCGAAGCGGAGAGTCGCGGCGCCGGCTCGCGGACACAAAACAACAAGCACTCCAATAGCTTGCGCGCGCCTACTTGCCTGCAAGCAAGTAAGTGCTTACTCTCGTGCGTATGGGCGAGCTTCGGCGCACATCCTTGGATCGACAGGTCGAGCTGACCGATGCCGCGCTGCACATCATCGCGACCAAGGGCATCGCGGCCTTGAGCACGCGCAGCCTCGCGGCGCAGGTCGGGCTCTCGAGCGGCGCGATCTTCAGGCACTTCGCATCCCTCGAAGCGCTGCTCGACGCGGTCGTGACGCGCGTCGAAGCTGTTCTCGAGTCCACCTACCCGCCATCGACGCTTCCGCCCGTTGAGCGCCTCGAACGCTTCGTCGAGGCTCGAAGCACCGCGGTGGGCAATCAGCTCGGTATTCTGCGGCTCGTTCTCTCGGAGCAGTTCCTGCTCGCGCTCCCTCAGAGCGGCTCGGCCCGCCTTGCGGCCTGCGTGCAGAAGACGCGCGCGTTCGTGCTCGAGTGCGTGCGCGAGGGCCAGGACGCAGGCGAGCTGCGCTCAGATCTCCCCGCCGAGACGCTCGCGCCGATCGTCATGGGCACGGTGCAGATGCTCGCGCTCTCTCCCTCGAAGGCTCGGCAGCGAGATGCCGAAGCGCGCGCAGTTCTGGGCAGCCTGCTCGCGCTCCTCCGTCCGCCCGCTGTCGCTCCCACGTCGAGCAGAAAGAGTTCCCCATGATGCGTCTGATTCTCGCCTCCACTTTCTCGGTCGCTGCGCTGTCGCTTGGCGGCTGTGCCACGCAGTCCGCGACGCAGCACCACGCACCCACGCTTGGCGGACCAGCAAGTCGCGTCGTCGAGCTCCCCGGCACGCCGAGCGCGGGCGAGCCGCGCGAAGTGCGGGTGCTCGTCGACGAGCCCGCGTTGAAGCTCGCGAGCATCGTGCTTCGGGCCGGCACCGTGCTGCCGACGCACCACTCCGAGGTGCCGGTGACGATCACGGCGCTTCACGGTAGCGGCACCGTGGTGGCCGGCGCCGAGCGGCTGCGCCTCGACCCCACACACGCGGTCGTCCTTGCGCCGAACGTTCCGCACTCCGTCGAGCCGGACACCGGGACCGACCTCGTGCTCCTCGTTCATCACCTCGGAAGTGGAGAGGAGCATCACCAATGAAGACCGGTCGCTACAACGTCGGCGTGGGCCTGCTCGTCATGGCGGGCTTCATGCTCTACGGGTTTCTCCTCATCTACCTGCGTGACTTCGCGCCTGATAAGGAAGCCTGGGTCGCCAGCTACTCGGTTGGTAAGCACTTCGAGGCCCGCCTCGCGCACGTACACGGGAACCTGTTCGCGCTGCTCAACCTCGCGCTGGGGTTCGTGCTCGTGCGTCTCGCGGCGGCGAGTGACAGGGCGCGCACCGCGGCGGCCGGGCTCGGCCTCGCGGGCCTCCTGATGCCCGCCGGCATTCTCGGTGAGGTGTACCTCGGGCTCTCGCCGATCTTCGTGCTGCTCGGCGCCGTGTCGATGACGGCTTCCGTGGTGCTCACCGGCGTGCTCGCGCTGAAGCACTGGGGTGACGCAAGGAGCGCGACATGACCGGCGCGACGGTTTCCTATCCCCAACCACGCTTGAGGCTTGGCCGCTGGGCGCTCGGCGCGACAGCCGTCCTGTTCGGCGTCGCGACGTTGGTCGAGGGGGGACACGTCCTCTTCGGCGGCCCCGCCGCTCGAGAGGAGGCCGGCAACGTCGTCTCGTTCGTGCTGCTGTTCAACTTCGGCGCGGGCTTCGCCTACGTGCTCGCAGGCCTCGCTGCGCTGCTCGGCGGGTCATGGGCCACCTGGATCGCCCGAGCGCTCGCGGTCGCGACGCTGGTGGTCTTCGTCGCGTTCGGCGTGCATGTGCTCGCGGGTGGTGCCTTCGAGCTGCGCACAGTCATCGCGATGACCCTGCGCTCCGGATTCTGGGTCACCCAGGCGCTGCTCCTGCCGCGCGTGCTCGATCGGAGGATGCCATGAAGGAACGTTGGTCCAACGCGAGCGTCGCGCTCCACTGGCTCGCTGCAGCACTCATCGTCGGACTGGCGACGGCGGGGTTCGTCATGACGGACCTTCCGGCTGACTCGAGCGGGCGGCTGCTCATCTCGCGGCTGCACACGCTCGGTGGGGCAACGCTGATGCTGCTCACGGTCGCGCGTCTCGTCGTCCGGCGCCGCGGGCCAGCGGTGAGCCCACTGCCCGTCTCGGACCTGCACCGCCGAGGTGTCGGCGTGATTCACGCGCTCCTCTACGTGGTGACCTTTGGCATCGGCGCCACTGGCTTCGTCACCGGGGCGCGAAGCGCGTGGCCGGACTACCTGCGAGGGCAGCTCGCGGAAGCCCCGGCGCTCGAGGCGCTCGCGTCGCGCGAGGCGCACGAGGCGCTCGTGTTCGCGCTGCTCGGCCTCGTGCTCCTCCACGTGGGTGGCGTGATGCTCCAGCAGGTTCGCCAAGGTGGAGTGCTCAGGCGGATGGTGCCGTTCCTGGGCGCTGAGTCGCCTGCTCGCGAGGGAGGTGCGCGGTGATGTCCGCGGCTGCTTCGACCGTCTTCCGTCGAGCGCTCGGCCTCGTACGGCGCGGCCTATGGGGCGTCGTACTTGTCGCGGTCGTGTTACTCGTCGCGTGGTTCCGGGTCTGGTCGCCGGTCCGCGTGGAGGTCGCTCGCCTCGACCGCGGCACCATCACGCAGGAAGCGTTCGGACGCGGAACCATCGAGAGCCAGCGCGAAGCTGCCGTGGGGTTCGACCTGGTGGGACGGCTCAGCGACGTTCTGGTCGATGAAGGCGCGCGCGTCACCCTTGGCCAGGAGCTCGCTCGCCTTGAGACAAACCAGGCCCAAGCGGACCTTCGCTCTGCCCAGACGGGCATCAGCGCAGCACGCGCCTCATTGCAGCGACTTGCCGCGGAGGAAGAGCGCGCGCGGGCGCTCCTCGCAACTGCCGAGCGCGAAGCGACAAGGACGCAGGCACTCGCTGACGCTGGGGCAGTTCCTGGTCAGCAGCGCGATGAGGCGAGCGATCGCCTGCGTGTGGCGCGCGCGGAGCTCGATCGCGTCCTGGCCCAACGTTCCGAGGCGACTCGTGGCATCGACGTCGCGACGGGCGGTGCAGAGCAGCGGCGCGTCGCCATGGTACGAGCCACGCTACTGGCGCCCTTTGATGGCCTCGTGACACGCAGGCTGCGCGAACCAGGTGACACGGTCACCATCGGCTCGACGGTGCTGCGCATCGTCGACACGAACCGGGTGTACGTCAACGCCGCGGTGGACGAGACGATGCTTCCGCTGCTCGCGGTGGACCAAAGAGCTGCCATCTTCTTTCCGGGCACGGATGCGTCATTGACGGGCCGCGTGACGAGGATCTCCTGGGAAGCGGACCGCCAGACCCACGAGTTGCTCGTCGAGGTCACGCCTGAACGACTTGAGCGGCGTGTTGCCATCGGCCAGCGCGCCGATGTGCGTGTCGAGGTCGGGCGTCGAGAGCATGTGCTTCGAGTTCCGATCCGCATGGTCCAGCACGACGATACGGGAGCCTTCGTCTACGCCGACCGCGATGGCAGGATTGCTCTGGTCCGGCCGAGGTTCGGCCTCACGGGAAGCGACCAAGTGGAGGTGCTGGACGGACTCGCGGAGGGGGACGCGGTCCTGTCGGCGCCGGGCGTGGTCGCGACGCTCCCGCTCGGGCGGCGCTGGGTGGCACCATGAACTTGGCGCTGCGGGACGTTCGTAGGCATCTGGCCCGGTTCGTGGGTACCGCTGCGGGGCTCGGGCTTCTCCTGAGCGTCGTCGTGGCGATGCAGGGCATCTACGCGGGGATGGTCGATGACGCCACCATCCTCACCCGCGCAATGCATGCCGATCTCTGGCTCGTTCAGCGCGACACGCGCGGTCCGTTCGCGGAAGGATCTCGGCTCGACCCGAGCGTCGAAGCGCGTGCGGCCGCGGTGCCTGGTGTTCGCACCGCGCGTCCGTACACGTATCAGCTCATTCAGCGAGAGCACCGCGGCGCTGTGATGCGCATCGCGCTCGTTGGCCTCGGCTGGCCCGACGACCCCGGGCGCTCGTTGCCGCTCGTGCGGGGGCGACGTCTGCAGCAACCACATGGAGAGATGATCGTCGACGCCTCGCTCGGGCTTGGCATCGGCGAGAAGCTGATGCTCGCGGGCGAGCACTATCGCGTGGTGGGGCTTACGAGGAACGCGCTCACCTCCGGTGGCGACTCCGTCGCCTTCATGACCGTGAGCGACGCCGAACTCGTCGCGTTCGACCAGCCACCTGAGGCTGCTGTGCTCGAACGTCAGCGCGTCGTGGAGCGCCTGCGCCGCACCGACCTCGGCCGTGGGCAGCCCGCGCTCGAGGACCTCGCGACCGACCCCCGCTGGCGCGCACCTGCGCTCGCATCGCCCCCGGTAGCCGCCGTGCTCGTCGAGGCGGACCCGCACCGACTTGCCGAAGTGCGAGAGGTCATGCGGAGCTGGGGCGACGTCAGCGTCTACTCGCAGAGCGAAGAGGAAGCGCTCCTCCTCGGTGGCGTCGTCCAGCGGGCCCGAATGCAGATCGGGCTCTTCACCGCGATCCTCACGCTCACGGCTGCAGTGATCGTCATGATGGTCATGTACAACCTTACGCTCGAAAAGACGCACGATCTCGCGGTTCTAAAGCTCATGGGTGCGCCGAAACCGCGCCTCCTTGGCCTCGTGCTGCAGCAAGCCTGGCTCCTCGGTGCGTTGGGCTATGCCGTCGCTTTCGCGCTTGGGGAGATCGTCTTCCCCATGTTCCCTCGGCGGGTTCTCATCACCGAGACCATCTCCATGGTGGCTCCGATTGCCACGATGGCGATCGTCACGCTCGCGAGCATCCTCGGACTCACTCATGTCATGCGCATCGACCCGTCGCGCGCGCTGGAGGGCTGACGATGGAAGACGCAGTGCGCGCCGTGGACCTGAGCAAGACATACGGAGTGGGTTCGGCCGCGGTGAAGGCGCTGGACCATGTCAGCCTCACGATCGCGCGCGGTACGGTCGCCGCGTTGCTCGGTCCCAGCGGCTCTGGCAAGTC
>JAACJQ010000126.1 GCA_016879935.1 Archangiaceae bacterium
AGTGGTTCGCGACGCAGGTGGCGAAGACGGGCGCTCCGAAGCAGCAGTTCATCGACGAGCTCAACGCGTTCGCGAAGTCGAAGGGCTCGGCCATCGACTACAACCGCGTGCTGCGCCCGCTCGACGAGCAGGAGAAGGCCATTCGCGTGCTGACGGGCTTCGCGGCGAAGAAGAACCCGCAGCTCAACGTGAGCGACCGCGCGGCCGTCGAGAGCTGGTACCGGCAGCAGTCGGGCCAGGGCGAGAGCGAGCTCAACGCGTTCCTCACCGAGGTCGCGCAGTACGCCGCTGACACGAAGAGCGAGATTCCACTCTCGCCAGAGCTGCTCAAGACGCTCGACTTCAAGCCGTTCGCGGGCACCAACGTCGGCCAGCCCGTCACCGGCCACGCGTCGCTCGTCGACGACCTCTCCATCGCCGAAGAGGTGTGGACGATGGTGAAGAAGGCCCAGCAAGACCTCTCGGCCGCCCGCGGCGCCGAGGTGCAGCGCGTGCTGAAGGACAACAACCTCAACGGCAAGGGCTGGGACCCGCCGACGAGCGCGAAGGGCGACTACGCCATCGACTACGCGCTGAAGTGACGAGACGCTGAAACGGCGTCGCGCGGCCGCGGTTCCTTCGCTGGAGCCGCGGCCGTCGTCTTTTCACGGGTCGAGGCGGGACGATTCGTTTTCGGCTCCAGCGTCGACACGTACAATGGGCGCGTGAGCCCCCTCGCCTGCCCTTCGTGTGGTGCGTCGTACCGCGCAGCCGACATCGACCGCTCGCTCGGCATTGCGAGCTGCCACGCCTGCGGCGAGGTGATGGATCTGCGAACGCGCGCGGCGGCGGATGACGCGCGAATCGACGCCTTGACGAAGCCACCGCCAGCCGCGCTGCCGTTGCCCGAGAAGTTCAAGGTGACCAACGAGCCGGGGCGTCTCGACGTGAAGTGGCGCTGGTTCTCGCCGGTGCACCTCTTCACGGCCTTCTTCGCCCTCTTCTGGAACGGCTTCATGGTGATGTGGTTCGGCATCGCCATCTTCCAGGGTGAGGCGATCATGGCGCTCTTCGGTTCGCTGCACGCGGCCGTCGGCATCGGCATCGCCTACCTCTCGTTGACCGGCTTCGTGAACTCGACGCGCGTGTCGCTCGAGCAGGGTGTGCTGACCATCAAGCATGGCCCGCTCCCGTGGCCCGGCTCGGGGTCGTGGAAGAAGGCCGACCTCGCGCAGCTGTACGCCGAGGAGCGCATCAACCGCGGCCGCAACGGCACCACCGTGCAGTACTCGCTCAACGCGATGTTGCGCGACGGGCGGCGGGTGCAGCTGCTCAAGGGCCTCACCGAGAAGGCACAGGTCATCTGGCTGGAGCGCACGCTCGAGAACCGGCTCGACATCGTCGACGTGCCGGTCGCCGGTGAGATGGCGAAGTAGGTCGATTCGGCCTGCGGCGCGTCGGCGTGCGGTTGTTCGGCTCGACGCTCGAACCCGTCGTCGACACCGACAGCGAGCTCTCACGGTTCGACTTCGACCGCGCTCGGTGCACTTCGATGCGCGAGCTGGCGAACGATTCGCTCTTCTCGAGGTCGAGATGACACTGACCGCCATGAAGTCGGTCACCGGCGTTTGGTCGTTCGAGTCGCTGCCCGCGTCGGTCGAAGAGCTCCAGGTCCTGCTCGAGTTCGATGGTGATGCCCACGTGGCGTGCCGTTGCTCACACAGTTGGTCGCCCCGCATCGTCACGCAGGTGCTCAGTCAACGAGGTCGGGTCGCAGCGCCCGCAGCTGCTCCCGAAACGCGTCGGTCGTCGTGAACACCCTTCCATGCATTCCGAGCGAATTCGCCGCGTCGGCGTAGCGCTGCACGTCGTCGAAGAACGCCGCACGACTCGCCGGCACCTGGGCCACCTCGAGTGCGCGCTCGTAGATTTCACGGTCGGGCTTCATGTGGCCCACCTCGTACGAGAGCACGAGCCCATCGAAGCGCGAGAGCACCGGCAGCAGCGGCCGCAGGTACTCGATGTGCTGGTCGTGCGTGTTCGACAACAACACCAGGCGAAGGCGGCCGACGAGGCGCTCGGTCTCGCGAATCATCGAGTCGTGCAAGGTGAAGTGACAGTTCCACAGGTTGAACCACTCGACCGGTGACACCTCGTGGCCGAGGCGCGCGATCAGCTCGCGGCGCAACGAGTCGCCCGGCAGTCGCCCCGTGTTCACCTCGTGCCACAACCCACCATCGAGCCGCTGACGCATCGCCTCTCGCGACGTGCCGAACACGCGCGCCATCTCGGCGAACAACTTCTCGTTGTCGTGGAACGCCAGCACGTTGCCGAGGTCGAGAATGAGCGCGTCGATCATCGCTTCAACCCAAACCGGCGGGAGCGGCCCAGCACGATGCCCGTCGAGCCACCGCGCGCGCGGCTGCGCTTCTTCTTCGGCGGCCCGGCGCCGATGGGGTCGGGGCACTCGTCGAAGTACCGGCACGTCTTGCACTCGGCGCCGCCCCACACCGACTCGAAGAGCGCCGTGACGCGGTCGATGGTGTCGAAGTCTTCGGTGACGAGCCCGAGCTCGAAGTTGCGCGCGTCGCCGTGCTTCGCGCCGAGGCCAGCGCCCGTGAGGTTCGCGCTGCCGAGGTACAGCCACGCGCCGTCGACGAGCACGGCCTTGAAGTGCACGCGCGGGCACAGCTTGAGCTCCATGCGTGCCCCGCCCGCACCGCCGTCACGAATCACCTTCTCGTGTTTGTCGAACGCCGCGCGGAACGGGCGTGACGGCAGCTCGGCGTGCAGCACCCGCACCGAGACACCGCGCCTCGCCAGCTTCGCGAACACGTCAGCGATTGGCCTGAAGTCTCCGTCGACCTCGACCATCATCGCCTTCACGTTCGCGGTCGCGATGACGACCGACTCGCGCGCCGCCATCAGGCGGTCGACCACCACCCGCTGGTACAGGTCGTCTTTCGCGAGCAGCTCGGCCTCGATGGGGCGCATCGCGTGGCAGTCTCTCACGGCCCTGCGAGTTCGGCGCCGCCCGCGAGCCGACCGACCGGACTGGTGCTCGACGGAGGTCGCCCACGCACGACCGGGTCATCGCGTCGCGGCTCGCGTTTTTTGCCTGCGAAGGCCAGCGAAGGCGGAACCTCCGAGTCCGACGCTGCGTTTACCGCGTACGTCGAGTCGGCGACCGCGTGTGCACTCACACCCGGCCATCGGGCAACGACTCGTCGCGCAACACCTGGTCGAACTGCGCCGTGCGCTCGAGCCGCTCCTTCACGAGGGCCTTCACGGCAGCGCCGACCTGGGCATTCGACGACACCAACCGTTCGAGCTCGGCCGTCGGCAGGCGCAGCGTGAGCACCTGGCCCGCCGCTACCACCGACGCCGTCGCCTCGCCTTTCGTCAGCGCCGACACCTCGCCGAAGAGGTCACCTTCACGAAGATCGGGGTACCGCTTACCGCTGCTGTGGAGCACGTGACAGGCGCCGCGCAGCACCATGTGCACGCCGTCTGACTCGAACCCCTCGGTGACGATCTTCTGCCCGTTCGAGAAGCTGCACGGTCGAAACTCGCGCGCGATGGAGGCCTGCGCGGCCTGGTCGAGGGCGTGAAAGAGCGGGCTCGCGCGAAGTGCGTTGGCGAGCAGCCGGTCTCGGCAGAAGCGCGCCAGCTGAGCGCCCACGTGAGGGAAGCGCACGCTCACGTTCGCCATCGCCTCGCGGGGAAACTCGAGCGCGACCGCGTCACCCTTCGCGACCACCGTCGCCACCCGCCGCGCGCCCGAGCCGAGCGCGACTTCACCGAAGATGGTGCCCGCGCTCAGCGTCGCCACCTGCCGCGGCTGCTCCGAGCCCCAGCCCCGGAACACGCCCGCTTCGCCTTCGACGAGCGCGAACATCGACAACCCGGCGGCGCCCTCCTGAACGATCTGCTCTCCATCGGCGTACGCGCGCACCTCCATCGCGCTCGCGAGAATCTCCTTCAGCTCGGTCTCGGACAGCGACGAGAAGAGCGGAATCGCGGGCAGGCCACTCTCGAGCGTGCCTTCGACGATGGGCACGTCGAGCTCGAACTCCACCGGCGCTGGCACCGGTGCTCCGGGCAGCGGCGCGACCGGCTGTTGTGGCGGCGGCGTGAGCCCCTTCATCGCGCGCAACGGCTCCTGCGACTTGCGCGTGTAGAGCGAGGCGAGCATCTCGAGCGTGCGTTCGTGTCGCGGGTCGAGCCCGAGCAACAGCCGGCAGGTCGCCGACGCCTTGAAGAACAGCCCCTTCTCGGCGAACCGCTTCGCGAGGTCTTCGTACGCGTCGACCGCTTCCGTCGTCTGGTTCAGCTTGGCGAGCAGCTCGGCGACCTTCTGACGCGCGGTCAAATCGTCTGGAGCAGCGCCGACCACCTGCCGCCACGTCTCGAGCGCCAGCTCGCTCTTGCCCTTCGCCATCAACTCACTCGCCTTGTCCTTCAAGGCACGAACTGCGTCGCTCATCACGTCCTCTGCAGGCGACCCTCAGGCGAGACGCCCGACGGGAAACTCTCGAGCCGCACTCTCGCACGACTCACGGCACGCGAGGCGTCATCCACAAGGTGCGGGTGTCGCGGTGGCGCGCGAACAGCCACCTCGAGGTGAGCCACGAAGGCGACAGCGCCGCCGGGAGCTCCACGACGTCGACCACGATGCCTCCATCGGGCGCAGGCACGGGAATGCCGACGAGCGGGAGAGCGCCTCCACCGGGCCGGAGCAGGGGCACGACGTCTGGCAGCGCGAACCCCTCGGTCGGCGGCACGCTGAAGCCCGCCGTCTGGGCGCGGCCACCGTCGAAGCGGTGCAGGGTGAGCGTCTCGTTCGAGTCGATGCTCCAGAGGCCCTCGGCGCTCATCGTCTGGTACGGCGCCTGGCCGATGAGGGGCCGAACGGGCACCGAGCCATCGAGCGAGACGCGGTCGATTCCCCCCGGGTGCGAAGTGAACAACGTGTCGTCGTCGGCGAAGGCCAGGGCCTGAACGAGCGGCACGCTCTCGTCGAGCGCGAGCCGGTGCTCTACGCCCGCTTCGTCGGCGACGATGACCGACCCCACCGTCGACACCGCGACCTTGCCGCCCCGCGCCGCGACGGCCCACGCCCTCGAGGGCAGCCGAACCTCCACCGCCGTGCCGCCGTCAGAGACGCAGCCCTCGAGGCTCGTCGGCCGCACGAGCCACACCATCGCCGAGGTCACGGCCACGCCGTCGACGGGCACCACCCGGTTGGCGAACTCCAGGCGGCCATCGTTCACGCAGAGCGACTCGCCGGTCGGCCCGTCGATGAGGCCGTCGCACGACCTCGAGGGCACCTCCGTCCACGAGCGGGTCGAGACAGTGATGACGCGGAACGATCGCGAGAAGACGCCGATGGTGGGCTCGGCCGCCAGCCGAAGGTGCACGGAGCCGGCGCTCGGCGGCGTGAACGTCACCCAGACCTCCCGGCTCGCGCCACTGCCCTGCACCACGACGTGCGTGGCGACGGGCCCGCCGGCATCGTCGATGAGCTCGACCGAGATGGACTCGACCTCACGACGGCCGAAGTCGCACTCGAGGAACGCGCTGATCACGAACTGGAGCGTGGTGGGCCGGGCGGCGACCAGCACCTCGACCCGATTGAAGTCGTCGGCCCTGAACGTCGGCACGCAGCGCTGCAGCGAGATTGGGCGAACGATGTCGAACTGCTTCGCAGGGCCCTCCTGCGCGCAGGCGACCAGCAGCAACGTCAGGAGCGAGACTCGCATCACCTGCAGCGTGACGGGGTCTGAAGGAGCAGACAAGGCACGCAGACAAGTGACTGCAATTCGCGTCAGCAACGCTACGGTTCGCGGCCATGCGATACGTCCGCGACTCCGTCAAAGCTCCCGTCGTCTCTGGCTTCGCCCTCAAGGCCTTCGTCAGCGCGCTCGAGAGCGGCGTCGGCCCGGTGCTCATCAACAAGCTCATCACCGACTCTGGCGTCGGTCGCTTCCGCGAGACGAGCGCGGGCAACGCGTCTCCGATTCAGGTGCCGCTGCCGCTGGGCGCCGAGCCCACGGGCGTCACCGAGCCGAAGGCCCTCGCCGAAGCCGCGCTCTCGGCCGCCGCGAACGTGCCCGGCGACAAGCTCGAGACCATCGCCGCCTTCCGTGACGCGTACCGGAACAACACGAGCGACCCCTCACGCGTCGTGCGTCGCCTGCACGAGGCCATCTCGAAGCTCGAGGGCGGCGACGACAAGATGAACTTCTTCATCTCGCGCAAGCCCGAACAGGTGCTCGCCGAGGCCGAAGCGTCGACGAGCCGGTGGCGCGCGGGGGCTCCGAAGTCGGCGCTCGACGGCGTGCCGGTGGTGCTCAAAGACGAGGTCGACCTCGAGGGCTTCGTCACCACGCTGGGCACGAAGTTCCGCGCCGAGGTGGCCGCGAAAGACTCCGCCGTCGCCGCGCGTCTCAAGGCCGCCGGAGCGCTCATTCTCGGCAAAGCGAACATGAACGAGATTGGCATCAACCCCATCGGGCTCAACCCGCACTACGGGCCCGCGCGAAATCCGTTCGACCGCACGCGCATCACCGGTGGCTCGTCGTCGGCGTCGGCCGCGGTCGTCGCTGCGGGCCTCTGCCCCATCTCCATCGGCGCTGACGGCGGTGGCTCGATTCGAATTCCCGCGGCGCTCTGCGGCGTCGTGGGCCTCAAGGCCACCTTCGGCCGCATCAGCGAAGCCGGCATTCCCCCGCTCTGCTGGAACGTGGGCCACGTCGGCCCCATCGGCCTCACCGTCGCCGACGTCGCGGCGGCGTACGCGCTCATCGCGGGCCCCGACGAGCACGACCCGGTCTCGCTGCGCCAGCCGTCGCTCCATCTCACCGACTACGCGAACGGCTCGCTGAAGGGCGTGCGTCTGGGCATCTGCCAGCCGTACTTCGAAGACGCCGAGGCCGACGTGGTGGCGCGCTGCCGTGAAGGCCTGAAGGCGCTGACCGACGCGGGCGCGACCATCGTCGAGCTGCCGCCGCCCGACCTGAACCTCATTCTCTGGAGTCACTCCATCATCATCCTCTCGGAGATGCGGGAGGCGATGCACGAGGAGGTGCTGAAGGACTCGAGCCGCTTCGCCCTCGACTCGCGCACCAACCTCGCCATCGGCGGCAACTTCAGCTCGCGCGACTACGTGCACGCGCTCCGTCACCGCCAGAAGCTGACGCGCGAGTGGCTCGAGCTGATGAAGACGTGCGACGTGGTGGTGACGCCGACGACGGCGTGCACCGCGCCCGCGATTCCCGAAGCGACGCTGCCCGACGGAGAGTCGAACCTGCCCGTGGTCGATCAGCTGATGCGCTTCATTCGCGTCGGCAACCTCACGGGCTTCCCCGCGCTGTCGGTGCCGGCCGGCCTCGATGGGCGTGGGCTGCCGGTGGGCCTGCACCTCATGGGGCGCCCGTACGAAGAGCACCTGCTGCTGCGCCTGGGCCGCGTCGTCGAAGCGACGGTGACGCGCACGACCCCGAAGGTGCACGTCACCGCGCTCACCTGACGGGCATCAACGGGGCGCACGAAGTGCGTTCCTTCTGCGCTCGCTTCGCTATCGTTCGCGAACATGGCCTCGACCAGCTGTCCGAACTGCGGCGCGCCTCTCACCAGCAACCCCTCACTCTTCGGCAAGGGCCTCGCGGGCCTCGAGTGTGGCTCGTGCAAGACGACGTTCTCTGACGGCGCCGTCACGCAGCAGCTGTTTCAGCTCGCGGGCATTCCGCTCGGCGACCTGAAAGACGCGGTGGTGCGCGGCGCGGGCAAACCGACGGCGACGCCTCGCTCGTGCCCCACGTGCAGCAAGACGCTCACGCGCTTCACCATCAAGGGCATCGAGCTCGACCTCTGCGCCGAGTGCGGCACCACGGCCTTCGACCCCGGCGAGCTGTGGCGGCTCACGGCGGGAAAGCTCGGCACCGCGCCGGCCGGCCCGAAGCAGGGCGTCTTCGAGATGCTGTGGGACTGCGCGAGCTGCGACACGAAGAACCTGCTCGGCAAGACGAACCGCTTCTGCCCCGTGTGTGGCGCGCCGCAAGACCCGAAGCGCCGCCGCTTCCCCGAGCCCGGCCAGGAGGTCGCGGCCAACACCGAGTTCGACGGCGCCGACAAAGCGTGTGCGCACTGTGCGACGCCGAACGGCGCGAAGGCGGTGCACTGCCGGCACTGCGGCGCCCCGATGGACGGCACGGCCCAGGTGAAGCGGCTCGCCGACCAGGTGAACGGCCAGAGCGTCGACGCGGCGCCGGCCGCTCCAGTCGCGGCCCCGCCCGCGAAGAAGCCGTGGTGGCCGTACGCGCTCGGCGCCGTCGCGCTGCTCTGCTGCGGCTTCGGTGGCGTCGCGATGCTGTGGACGAAGCCGTCGAAGGCCACCGTCTCGGGCCACACCTGGGAGCGCAGCATCGACATCGAGAAGTACGGGCCCGTGTCCGACTCCGAGTGGTGCGACTCGATGCCCTCGGGCGCGTACGACGTCTCGCGCAGCAAGAAGCAGCGCTCGACGAACAAGATTCCCGACGGCGAGACGTGCAGCACGCGCAACGTCGACCGCGGCGACGGCACCTTCGAGCGCAAGCAGGAGTGCAAGCCGAAGTACCGCGACGAGCCCGTCTACGCCGACCACTGCTCGTTCAAGGTCGACAAGTGGGCAAAGTCGCGCAGCGTCACCTCGAACGGAACGCTCCGCGAGCCACCCACGTGGCCTTCGCTCTCGGGCCTTCGTGGCGGCTCGAGCGTGGGCAGTGAACGCGAAGGCGCGCACCACGAGTCGTACACGGTGGCCTTCAAGGGGCCGAAGGGTGAGTCGTGGAGCTGCGACGTGAACGAGGGCAAGTGGGCCGGCCTTCGTGAAGGCACCACGCTCGACGTGAAGGTGCGCGTGATGGGCGGCGGGCTCGACTGCGGCAGCGTGCCCTGACTCACCCCCAGCGACACTCGAAGATCAGCTGCGTCTCGGTGCAGTCGACGAACTCGACGTGCGAGCGTGGCTGCGTGTGTTCGGCGAAGAAGTCGAAGACGCCATGGGTGACGCCGGGAGGCGTAGCGCGCGGGCCGCTGATGACGAGCCGGCCGACGCCCGCAGAGACGGGTCGCCATTGCACCTTGACGTCGCGCCGCAGCCTCGCGCTGATGACGGGCACCAGCGTCGACCACACGCGCTCCGCGGGAACCAGCTCGAGGCTGACCATCAACGCGCGCCCCACCACCGACTGCGAGTACCGCTGGCCGAGGGCGTAGCCCACCTTCCTCGGGCCCTCGGCTGACGCGGCGATGGCGCGCGACACCTTGTCTCGCCACTCGCCCGAGCCGATGCCCGCGCCCGACGCCTCACCCTCGAGCGCCTCGACGAGGTCTCGATGAACGACGGGGAGCAGACTCTCGGGGTCGGGGGACACTGCGCAGTCAGGAGACGGGAAAGCGCGAGCGGAGTCAACGACTCAGGGCAGGCCCGTGATGAGCGCGACCCCCGTCGGCGCCCCAGGCACGTCGCTGATGGCCGCGCGGCACAGCTGCTCGAGGGCGGGCGCCGTCTTCTTCGTCTTCCAGTGGCGCTCGAACGCCTCGTACAGGCGCGACGCCTTTCCACCCCGCCACCGCTCGGCGAGCTGGTCGGCCGTCTGGGGCTCTCCGTCGTACGCGAGGGTG
This sequence comes from Archangiaceae bacterium, assembly GCA_016879935.1. GTDB lineage: Bacteria > Myxococcota > Myxococcia > Myxococcales > Myxococcaceae > Xiheimicrobium. The sequence goes on from JAACJQ010000126.1 coordinate 9,649, forward strand.
CCGGTGAAGAAGAGCCGGTGGAAGTCACCCACCGTCGCTTCCCCGCCTTCGTCGAACGCCTGGTGCGAGTCGGCCTTCACACCGCGGGGCCCCAGCGCGATGGGCCGCCGCCACGTCTGGCGGAACCACTTCACGCGTTGATAACGGTCAGACAGGTGCGCGACGAGGAACGGCGCCGGCGCGCTCAAGGTGGAGCCGGCGTGGCGGCCTGCGGCGCGCGGGTTGTCGTTGTCACCGTGCTCCTTGCGGTCGAGCACCTCGAGCACCGCGTCGCAGAACACCTTCCACTGCGGGTCGGTCACGCTCGCAGCGAGCCACACCAGGGCGTGACGCTCGTCGTGCAGCGGCAGCAACGCCACCCGCTCCGCCGGCTGGGTGAGCAACGCGACCTCGTAGCGCTTCGTCTTGAACGTCTCGACCCGGCCGGGCGGCATCACCGTCGACAGCTCGGGCAGCACTGCGCGCACGGCGACCAGCTTGACGTCTCCCGACGGCACGGGCCGCGACCAGGTGTTCTTCTGAAAGTCCTCCCAGAAGGCGTTCTTCGCGAGCGTCACCACGCGCAGCGGCTCTTCTCCGAGGTGGGCGTTGGCGGTGTCGAGCAGCGCACGAACGCCGTCGCC
>JAACJQ010000127.1 GCA_016879935.1 Archangiaceae bacterium
AGCTGCGTGATGGGCTCGACGCCGATGGTGAAGTGCGCGCGGCCTTCGCCGCCACTCCAGCGGACCAGCACACCGCCATCGTCGTGACGAACCTGGAACTCGTCGACGCTCCCTTCAGGAACGGTGCGCGCGGTCGCGACGGCCTGGCCTCTCGCGTGCGTCGAGCGGGCGAGTCGTTCGACCTGTGACGGGTGGCAGCTCGCGCAGTCGAGCGGCGCGGGAGGGCTCCGCTTGCACGCCGCGGAGGCGATGAGGAGCAGCACGCAAAACCGGCCGGGCCTGCGACGTCTCGGCGGTGGAACGCTTTCACCCCTCATCTGGAGCCCACATGAAACGAACGCTCGGCGCAGTGCTCTGCTTTTCCCTCGCGGCCTCTTTCGCCCTCGCGAAGGACAAACCGAAGAAGGTCGACCTGGCGAAGCTGAAGCCCTCCATCGCCGAGGGGTGGTCGGGTGAGTTCAACACCGCGCTCCAGAGCTGGACCTTCGAGAAGTACACGCCGGGGCCCGACGAGATGAACGTGCCCAATCGCTTCTACCTCGACGTGTTCCCCGGTGACCGCCCGAAGGACGTCGAGGGCTACGCGAAGAAGCTGCAGAAGGACAAGACGTTCCAGGACTTCGGGTCGCTGTTCATCAGCGTGGCCGAGAAGACGAAGCTGCCCTCGGGGTGGCTCATCACCGGCGTGCAGAAGTACCTCGACGACGCCGAAGACAAGGGCCAGCCCGCATTCGTGCTCTACCGCGAAGACCTCGGCGTCTACTGCCGCGGCAGCGTGTTCATGAGCGAGGCCGTGCGCGCCGAGGCCATCGAGGCCTGCAAGACGTTGACGCCCTGAGCGCGCATTCTTCGGTTCCGTCGTCGGTTCGAGTTCACATTTCGTGACGGTCGGCTGGTGGCGCGTCGCTACCAGCTGATCATGAACGTCGAGACATTGAAGGCGCTGAACGACCTCGAGGCGCTCGGGTTTAGTGGTCGAGACGTCTACCTCGCCGAGCTCATCCCCGTCGTCGAGATGGCGTGGGCCGATGGAAAGATTGAGCCGAACGAAGACGCGCTGCTGCTGGCGTACGCCGAGGCGCTGACGGAGCGGCTCAACTCGCAGTGTGGTGCGCCGCTGTTCAGGCTCGACCACACCTATCGCGTGCTCGACCGGCTCAAGGAGCGACGACTGAGCCCGGCAGAACGGCTGGTCGCGTTGCGGGCGTTGAAGGCGTGGGCTGGGCCGGGGCCGACGGGCGCGGCGATGCGCTCCGAGATGTTGAGCTGGGCACAGGCCGTGGCCGCGGTCGGAGGCAGTCCGGTCTGGGACTCGAGCGAGCTGTTCTGGCTGCAGACGATGGAGCGGCACCTCGACGCGGCCGATTGATCAATTCGGTTTCGGCGTGGCGACGTGAATCGCACCGATGCGGTCGAAGTCTCCGAGCGGGGCGGCGCTGTCGCGGAACTGCTGGCGAGAGACCTCGAGCGTGTTTCCGGTCCAGGGGTCGTGCAGGAGGAACTTCTGCGCGGAGCCTTCACCGCTGACCTCGAGCGCCAGCATCGCGTGCCGCTTCGCCGAGATGGAGTCGCCCACGAGCACCGGCGTCGGAATGCCGCGCTCGAGTTGATGCGCGAGCCGGTCGAGCAGCACGTCAGTCGTCAGCTCGGGAGAATCACCGATGGCCGAGAGCGCGTAGACGAAGCCGCTGCGGTCGGTGTGTGCGTTGTAGAGCGTGTCGATGACGGTGTGCTTCACGCCGACGCCGCCCTGGATTCGTGGCGTCGGGTAGCCGCCGGCGCGGTCGAGCTGCGTGCCCTGCTCCTTCGCGAGCGAAGGGTTCCACTTGAACGGGTCGTGATCGTCGGCGGAGTGCAGCTTCGGGTTCTTCCGCCGCACCTCGAGCGCGTAGATGGGGTCGACCTCTCCGCGCAGCAACTCGGCCGTCGTCACCACGCACGAGCCGTTGAACTGTTGAATGAGGCCGGTCTGCTGACCATCGCTGGTGATGGCGTCGGCGAGCGAGAGGTCGGTGAGCAAACGCTCGTTGGGCCAGCCGTGAATCGTCGCGGCGAAGGTCGTGATCTCGGCGGGCGTCGAGCCGGCGCCGAGGGCTTTGTAGAGAAACGCGCGCTCCAGAGGAGACGCAGCGTGATCAGCCAGCTCGCCGAAAGCCGAACGCTCCGCAGGGTCGAGCGCCGCAAGTCGAGCCACGGCTCTCGTCGCCTGTACTTCACCCATGATGCCGACGCGCGCGGTTGCGGCAGCGAAGAGCAGCTGATCAGCCTCGCCAAGCACACCCGAGCTGACCTGCGTGGCGAGTTCGTCGAACGTCGCGAGGCCTTCGTTGCGCTGCGTTCCAGTCACCTGCTCACGACTCGAGGGCACCGAGAAGGTGGCCCAGTCGACGACGGCGTCGCTCGAGTGCGGTTGCGGAGCAGGTGGCGCCACCGATTCGAGCAGCGCATTCATCGCCGTCGTCGCGGCGGTGTCGAAGCGGTCGTGATGACGATTCAGAAACGCCCGCAGCGCCGCTGCTTCCGTCGCCGAGACTCCGCGCCCATCGGTCACCGCCCGCTCGATGGTCTTCACGTCGTGCGTGGTGACGCGCCGGTGCTCGAGCGCGACAGACAACGCCGTTCTGAGCTTCGTGACGGTCATCGGGTGAGAAGAGCTAAACGGAATCGGTCGTCGAACTCCATCTCACCGGCCGCGCGCATGACTCGACGCGTGGAGACGAGGAGCGCCGTCGTCACCCGAAGACTCTCCTGCGCCGGTGAGTCGAGGCCCGCTACCATCACACGCGTGAGATTCTCCTGGCTCGTGCTGCTGCTGCTCACCTCCTGCGTGACCGAGCACGCCCGCATTCGACCCGACACCTCGCTGCTCGCCGGCCGCGACGCGTGGCTTCGTCAATCGCCGGTCACTCCGAAGCAGCGCGTGAACGTGGTGCTCATCGTCGCCGACGACCTCGGGCGCGCCGACACCACGATGTACAAAGAAGGTCGCGTCTCGACGCCGAACCTCGACGCGCTGGCTGACCAAGGCGTGCGTTACGAAGCCGGCTACGTCACCGCGTCGCTCTGTTCTCCTTCGCGCGCGGGCCTGTTGACCGGCCGCTACCAGAACCGCTTCGGCCACGAGGTGCAGCCGCACGACCGCTATGCCGCGAACGGCTTCGAGTTCTTCTTCGCGCGCCTCTTCATGTCGACCGCCGACTGGAAGCTGCTCTCGTTCAAGAGGCCCGCGACGGAAGACATCGACAAGCAGGGCATTCCAAAGTCCGAGCTGCTGCTGCCCGAGCTGCTCCACCGCGCTGGCTACGCGACCGGCATGTTCGGCAAGTGGCACCTCGGGTGGAACGACGACGTGCAACCGCACCATCGCGGCTTCGACGAATACGTCGGCTTCTCCGAGGCGTATTCGCTCTACGCGTCGCCTCCCGACCAGGCCGGCATCGTCAACCAGCACCTGCCCGAGTTCTCCGACCGCTTCATCTGGGAGCGCGGCCGCTCGGGCATCTCGTCACTCGTGCACAACGGCACCGTCGTCGAAGAGTCGCGTTACCTCACCGACCGTTTCACCGACGACGCCATCGCGTTCATCGACCAGCACAAAGCAGAGCCCTTCTTCGTCTACCTGCCGCTCCAGAACCCGCACACGCCGTTCCAGGTGAAGCAGGCCGACTTCGACGCGTTCCCCGACGAGAAGGACCCGATTCGCCGCACGTACCTCGGGTTGATCCGCTCACTCGATTCGTCCGTCGGGCGCGTGGTGAAGGCCATCGACGAGCGCGGCCTCGCGAACGACACGTTGATCATCTTCATCAGCGACAACGGCGGAGCGCTGTACACGCACGCCACCACCAACACGCCGTTTCAGGGCGGCAAGTTCACGCTCTTCGAAGGCGGCGTGCGCGTGCCGTTCGCGATGCGCTGGCCCGGTCATCTTCCCGAGGGCGTGCGCTACGAACAGCCCGTGAGCGCGCTCGATGTCGTCGCGACCGTCAGCTCCGCCATCGGCCTGCCGCTCCCCGACGACCGCACGTACGATGGCGTCGACCTGCTCCCGTTCGTGCGGGGAGAGAAGAGCGGCGCTCCCCACGAGGCCCTGTTCTGGCGCGCCGAGTACACGAGCGCGATTCGCAAAGGACCGCTCAAGCTGATCCGCGACCGGCAATCGAACGTCACCGCGCTGTTCGACGTCGTGGCCGACCCTGGAGAATCGAAAGACCTGAGCGCGACTCGTCCCACCGACGTCGAAGCGCTGCTGAGAGACCTCGACGGCTGGAACGCGCAGTGCGCTCCGGCGCTGTGGCCCGCGGTGATGGACTACCGCTTCGTCGCCAGCGACGGCCGGGAGTACTGGTACCCGTTGTAGCGGCGACTACTTCGCGCTCGACGAGCGGCCCTGGAACACGCTCTCGAAGCCGAGCTTCTTGCCGTACCGGTGCTGCTGCACCGGCTGCGCGGGAGCAGAGGACTCGTCGGAGGAGAACGAGAACCCACGGCGACCGGCCACTTCGACGACTGCTTCGACCGGCGGCGGAGCGTTCACACGGGCCGACTCGTCGAAGCGCCGATTGGAGCTCGCCAGCATCGTGCCCGGTGACGCGAGCTGAATGAGCGCGTCAGAGCTCCACAGCGCGTCCTGCTCCTTGCGCAAGATGGCGGCGCCGGCGTCGTAGTCTTCGAGGTTGAAGAGCGCGCTCGCGAAGGCCAGACGCGCCTCGCGGCGGTCAGACGTCGAGCCGATGGCCTGTGCCCAATCGCCGCTCTTCATCAGCAGCGCCACGGCCTGGGGCGCGCCGAGTGTGTGGCTGGCTTCTTCGGCGACGTCGATGACGTAGTCACAGCGCTCGGCGACGTTGGGCATGCGCTCGATTTCTCGCATCGCCCGCGTCACGGCATCGGTCGCGAGGGGCTGCGCGTCGGCTCGCCGGGCAATCTGCGCGACGCTCACCCAACCCGAGAGCAGCGCGTGCCCATCGAGGCGCTGCCCCACCGAATTGAGCGTCTCGGTGGCGTCGAGCAGCGCCTCGCTCGCGCCCTCCTTGCCGTACCGGAGCAGGATTTCGTTCGCGATGTTGAGCTGCCGCGTCAGGCGAACGTCGGCATCGGGAATGGCCTTCGCCTCTCCGGCCGCCAGCACCATCAGCTGGCTCGACCGGCGCGAGCTGTGGTGCACCGGGTCGGTGAGGCGCTTCGAGGCGACGCAGGAGGAGAAGACGAGCAGGGTGACGGCGCAGGCAACGAGTTTCATTGGGTTTGTCCGGAGTGGGTGCGGTCAGCTCCAGAGAAACGAATGAGATGCGGTGCGGATCTAACCCGTCGGGCGAACGGCTGTAGAAGAGCAGACATGTGGCCCTGGCTGCTGGCGGTCGTCGGCGTGGTCCTCGGCGGAGTCGTCTGTGTCGTCGCGACCGTCTTCGTCTTCGCGGCGCTGCACCTGGGCTCGGGCTCCTACGAAGACGTCTTGCCGGTGCTGCTCCTCACCCTTCCTGCCGGCGCAGCGGCCGGTGGTTGGCTCGGGTTCTGGCTCGGCAAGCGGCTCCGCGGCGCAGCCTGACGGCTCGTCACAACGAGAAGCGCATCGAGTTGCCGTTGACGAGGTCGATGCGCGTCAGGCTGTGGTTGTCGTGCACCACGAAGAGGTCGTTCGAGACGGGGTCGAGGAAGAGGCCGCCGAAGTTCTGGTAGCCGGCCGCGAGCACGCCGCTCAGGCACAGCTGGCGCCAGGTGTTCGGCGAATCGACTCCACCGGTCGTCGAGCAGTACGCCTGCGTGCGGTCTCCGCTCGTGAGGTCGACCGCGACGAGCGAGCGATAGTTGAGCACGCCCGACGTCCACATCACGTTGCGCGTCGGGTCCCACTGCGTCCACCGCTCGCCGATGCCACCGAGGTTGATGGGCCCGTCACCGAGAATGCCGTACGCGGTGCCGGCGCCGCTCACGCGGGCGCGGTTGCCGTTGGCCGGGTCGATGCGGAAGAGCGCCTTGATGGTGTCGTGCAGCACGTAGAGCTGGCCGCTCTGCTGCGTGAGGCCTGCGTAGAAGCCGCGGTCGACCGCGAAGCCCTGGCCGATGTCGACGAAGGCGTACGCGTTCAAGCTGCCGGCGCCCGAGCGCGTGACGAAGGTGCACGACTGGCCGGTCGCGCCAATCTTCACGAGACCGACGCCTTCGCTGGTGAAGCCCGCGCCGCGGAAGCCCAGGTAGAAGTCGCCCGTCGCCGTCAGGCCGAAGATGCGCTCGTGGTACGTGACCGACGGGCGGCTCGAGTCTCCGCTCGCGCACTGGCCGAAGGCAGCGTCTCGTCCGCGCCAGACGAGCGTGCGATTCCCCGTCGCTGGAGCCACGCGCAGAATCTCGAGGTTGAAGCTCGAGGCGGGAACGCTCAGCACGTACAGGTTCAGGTCGGTGCCGTATTTCACGTCGACGACGTTCGCGAACGCCGGGCCCGTGCCGGTGGTGGCGAGGCCCGTCGACGGGTCGTCGAACGCGCCCGAGACGATGCGGCGGCTGCCGGTGTCGAGGTGAATCGCCATGACGAGGCCCTGGTTCGGCAGCACCGACGACGACCAGTCAGCGCCGACGAAGAGCTCGCGGCCGACGATGACGCCGCCGTTGTAGTGGGCCTGCGGGAGCGAACGAATCGACGGGCCCGTTCCGAAGCGTGTGGTGAGCGGGAGCACCGTGCTGCCGACGCAGCGGTCGATGCCGCCCGTGGTGGGCCGGTTGCTCGTGCAGCGGCAATCGGCGGGCAACGTCGTCTGGTACGTCACCTGCTGCACGAGGGGGCATGAGCGGTCCCAATGCGGGCTCTGCCGGTCGGCGACCGAGCTTCGGCACTCGGGCGCGCCGCCGTCGAGCTCCCAGCACGAGACCGCGCCCTGACAGACCTCGGCGACGCCGCCTACCTGCCCGCAGCTGTCGAAGAAGTACCGGTCGCCCGCGTAGCAGTCGATGGTCGCGTTCGGCGTGCAGGCCGCTCCCGCGTCGACCGTGCCGCCGTCGGTGTTCGACACGCAGCGCGCGATGGAGCCCACCTCGGTGCACGTCTGGGTCGCGGAGCAGTCGGCGACGAGGTCGGTGAGCGCGTTGCACGAGTCGAACCAGAAGACGTCTCCGTTCGAGCAGCCCTGGCGCGCTTGCGGAACGCACCGGCACGACGCCGAGCTTCCCGACGCCACGCATTGCGCGCCGTCGACGCAGTCGGTGACGAGCGTGCTCTCGGCGCCGCGCCCGTCGCAGAGACGAATCGCGCCCGCAGAGCAGAAGGTGGTGTTGGGCGCGCACACGCGGTCGCTGCAGCGCTGGTCGACGCAGATGCGGTTGGCGCCGCACTCGCTGTCGAGCAGACACGTCATCGCCGCGTTGGGGTTGCGACAGGTGGGCGCGACGCCGGGGGCCGACGGTGTGCACACCTCGGGTGTCAGGCAGTCGGTGACGAGGCTGCCGCGCACGCCGCACGAGTTGAACTGGTACACGTCTGCGTTGGAGCAGCCCTGGTACGCGTTGGGTGTGCAGGTGCAGCTCGCGGTGGTCGCGGTCGCGGTGCACACGGCGCCGTTGGTGCACGTCGTCACCGGCTCGTACCCGGCGCCACGCGTGTCGCAGCGCTGCACGTCGTTGCCCGAGCAGCGCGTCGTGCCCGGCGTGCAGGTGCGCGGCACGCAGAGCCCCGACTCGCAGAGATTGCCCGCAGCGCAGTTCGCGTCGATGGAGCACGTCGTGTTGGGCACGCACGCCGGGCCCGTCGCGCCCTCGACACAGCGCGAGGTCGACAGACACGCCTGCGCGAGGCTGCCGCGCACGCCGCACGAGTCGAATTGGTAGATGTCGTTGTTGCTGCACCCGCGGCGCGCGTTCGTCACGCAACGGCACTGCGCCCACGGCAAACCGGTGAGCACCACGCACTGCTCGCCGTTCACGCAGGTGTCGAGCACGTCGAAGCCCGAGCCCGTCGAGCGGCACTGCACCACGTTCTGTCCGTTGCACGTCGGCCGCATGCCAATCGTCGAGGTGCCATCGCAGATGTCGGGGGAGCAGCCGCCGTCGAAGCAGTAGTCCTGTACAGCGCAGCCGGAGCCCTGGGCGTTGCAGGTTTGCGGACGGCGGCAGCTCGCGCGGTCGTTGTCGACGAAGCAGCGCTCTCCCTGGCCAGCGATGCAGTCCTGCACCACGGGGAGCAGCCGGTTGTCGCAGGAGTCGAACTCATAGACGTCGTCCTGGAAGCAGCCAAGGCGGCCCTGACGAACGCAGGCACACGAGGCGCCTCCGTCGGTGGCGACACACGCCCGGCCCGGAGCGCAGGCAGTGGTCGTCTGCATGCCCGAGGTGCAGCCGAGAATGCTGGTCGGGGTCGCGCAGGAGGAGGGCGAGCCGGTGATGCAGGTCGCGGAGCCACCAGCGATCGCGGATCCACCAGCGATCGCGGATCCACCAGCGGTCGCGGAGCCACCAGCCATCGCGGATCCACCGGCCATCGCGGAGCCACCAGCCATTGCGGATCCACCAGCCATCGCGGATCCACCAGCACTCGCGGATCCACCAGCACTCGCGGATCCACCAGCCGTTGCGGATCCACCAGCACTCGCAGAACCACCGGCGGTGTTGGCAGCTCCACCTGCCTCGGCCGCTCCACCACCGGTTCCCATGTTCATCGTCGGCTGCCCGCAGGCGAGCAGACCCAGCGCAGCGAACCCGAAGCAGATGCGAAAGGCGGTCATCCCCGAGGTGTAGGCGTCAGCACCTCCAGCGGGATCTCACCTGAACCTCACTCATTCCACCGGTGGCGAAACGTCGAGCATTCGCAGCACGCCGTCCCACCCCGCCGTGACGAGCGTGTTCGACTCGAGCGCGATCGCCGCAGCCTTCGTCTGATGCGCGAGCGCCGTGTGCGTGAGGCCCTTCGATGACGTGACGTCGAGCCGACCATCGGCACGGGTGACCGCCCACCGTCCGCGCGACGCGGCGATGCTGGTGACGGTGCTCCCAGCGAGCTCGCGCCGCTCGACGCGCCCGTCACTGGAGCGTCGTTCGAGGTGGCTGGGGAAGGCGAAGACGAGCGCGCCGGTGTCGTCGATGGTGACGGCCGTCGCGCCGACGGCGTGAGGGTGTTGCGTGATGCCGTCGTTCGTCACTTCGACGACACCTCCATCCTTCATCAGCACCACCAGTCTTCCATTCGCGAACGCGAGGTCGGCGGAGTGGGGTGACGCGAGCTGCTGATCAGCCCCGAGCTGCGCTCCGGTGGTGATGGAGAAGCGGCGAACGGTGAGCCCGTAGTCGACGGTCAACAGCACGTCGTCGCCGATGAACTCCACGAGGCGGGTGCGATGGGCTTCACGAAGCCAGGCACCGTCGACGGTCTTCCCTGTCTCAAGGTCGATGACGTCGACACCAAAAGGCCCTGCCGTGCCGAACGCGAGCCGCTGACCCGAAGGCGAGAAGGAGACGTGGCTCACGACACCCTGGCGTTCCCTCGCGAAGGCACGCACGGCGCCAGAAGAGAGGTCGAGCACCCGCACCACGCTGTCAGCGCCTCCCACGGCGACGAGCTGCTTCGCACCGTGAATCGCGACGGAGGTGAGGCCTGCTTCGAAGCGCGCGCGATGCCACGAGGGTGCTCCGACCTTCCACGTGCGCCAACCGTTCGCGTCGCGCGAGACGACCTCTTCGTCGAAGCGCCGCAGCTCGAGCACCTGGGAGTTCTCGACGTGGAGCCACTCGTCGAGGTCGCTGCGCCAGAACCCGAGCCCGTCACGACCCAGCACCGCGACGACGCGCTCGTTCAGCGCGACCACCTCTTTCACGGGGCCGACGACCGAGCGTGCGACCCGCTGCAGCTCACCTCGCATCACACCGAGCTCGCCCTGCACCGTGCCGATGACGAACGACGCGTCGTTGAGCGCGGCGCCTCGCAGAACGCCATGCAGCCCCGTGGAGTTCGAGCTCGTGACTCCTGCCGGCGTGACGGACCACAGGGTGTCGCCACACAGCACGCGCGCGTGACCAAAGGAGGAGCCGGGCAACGCGAATCGGCCGGGCGTCGACGCAGGGCAGACCTCGACCACCTTCGCGCCTTCGTCGTTCACGAAGACCACGGTCGTCACCAGCGTGCCGACCACGAAGCTCCCGTCGGTGGAGCGCTCCACCGTCTGCAGTCCTCCTTCGAGCGGCGTGGCGCTGAGCAACGCGCCGTTCGCCGCGAAGCACGAGACCTGGTGGTCGCCGAAGACGACGCGCGCGCCCGAGTGGAGCAATCGTGCCTGCTCGACTCCGCCCGTGAGTTCGTCACGGCAGAGCGTGCGCCCACCATGGCGGTCGAGCACGTCGCACGTCGTCGGCAGTGGCTCGCTCCGCACCACGGCCTGGCGGGCGAGCGCTGCGTGAACCCCTGCCGCGATGGGTGAAGAGGGGTCGAACGTCGAGAGCGCGAGCGCCGACGCCTTCGCGGCGCCCACGTCGTCGTCGAGCAGGGCGCGGTCGATTCGCTGCTGCAGCAGGTCTCGCGTCGCGGTCTCTGCCTCGCGTCGCGCCCGCACGGCCCCGAGCCCGAGCGTCGTCGTCACCGCCGCGAGCACGAGTGCTGCGATGGAGCCGACCACCAGCGTCGAGGGGTGCCGGCGCGAGAGTCTGATCAGCCCCGTCCACGGGCGGTCGCGATGCGCCAGCACCGGCTGCCCGTCGAGCCACGCGCGAAGGTCGTGCTCGAGCCCCTGGGCCGTCGGGTACCGCTGCGCCGCCTCGGGCGACAGGCACTTCGAGATGATGGCTTCGAGCTCGGAGGGCAGCCCCGGTTTCGACGGGAGCGCTCCCGTGAGGGCGAGGTGCAGCAACACGCCGAGCGAATAGACATCGGCCTGAGGGCCCGAGGGCGCACCTTCACGAAGTTCGGGCGCCGTGAAGCCGGGCGTTCCACATCGGACACCACCACGCGCCGCGTCTTCGACGCTCGTCGCGAGCCCCCAGTCCATCACCACGACTTCACCGTGGCGTCCGACGCGCACGTTCCCGGGAGAGAGGTCGCGGTGCACGACGCCGCGTTCGTGGGCGTACGCCACCGCCTGCGCCACACTCAGCACCAGCCGCACCCGCTCGGAGCGCGGCCGATTCTCACCAATGGCCTCACGAAAGCTCGCGCCCTCGACGACGCGCATCACGTAATAGAGCCCGCCGTCTTCTCCGCGCCCCGCGTCGAGCACGGTGATGATGCCCGGGTGGTCGAGCGACGCCGTGATGCGCGCCTCGGCGAGCAGGCGGGCTTCGGCCTCGCGGCTGTCGTCCTTCGCGCGCTTCAGGGCGAGCGTTCGGCCCAGCATCGCGTCGTACCCTGCGCGCACCCGGCCCATACCGCCGCGCCCGAGCTCGCCCCCTTCGACGTACCGTGCCTGTGGCGCCGGGCCTTCGCCGGCCTCTCGAGACGATGCGTGCGCTGCGCTGACGACGTCGCTGCGCTCACCCGCGAAGCTCGAGACGAGGTGCCGCGCGCTGGTGTCTGGCGGGTCTGACTCGAGCGACATCGCGGCAACCGTAGCGCAGCTCGCGCAGGTGAGGTTCAGGTGTGATGCCCCCGCGCCCCGACGAAGGCACCCTGAGGGCATGTCGACTCGGCTCTTCGTGATGACGCTGGCGGTGTGTGCGTGTGCTCCGATGCCCATGGTGATGCCCGAAGACGCTGGAGGCGGCGGAGCCACTGATGCCGGCGCTTCTGCGGGCCCCGATGCCGGGGTCGATGCGGGTGTCGCAGCGTGTTCGGGCACGGGCGCGTGCTCCGCGCTCTCGGCGACGCAGTGTCAGTTCGGGCTCGCGCTCGGCTGCGTGGGCGTTCGAACGACGTCGTGCAGTCAGCGAGGCCAGTGCACGGGTGCTGCGGCCCAGCAGAGCTCGACGGCCTGTCGTGGCGCGGGCGCGTGCGTGTGGGACGGCGGCTGCGCGTTCGACCCGGCCTGCCCTTCTCGCTCGACGCAGCAGGCCTGCCTCGCCGCGAGCTGCACGTGGGTCGACCAGGTGACGAGCTGCACCGGAACGTGGAGCTGCGCGGCGCTCCTCGTCGACGGAGGCACGGCGGCCGACTGCACGACGTTCTCGAGCCTGAGCGGCATCGCCTGCCGGTAATCAGCTGCGGTCGTCGGCCTGGTCGCCCGGGTAGAGCAGCACCTCGAGCTGTCCGTTGCGATGCGAGGTGACGAGGTCGCGCCGAATGCCGGCGGCGACGAGGCGCTGCCTCAGCTTCGCGAGCGTCACGTCGAGGCGATGTCGAAGGGGCTCGACGTCGGTGTCGGCCGGCCACAGCTGACGCGCGAGCAGCTCCCATCGCAGCGGGCCTCCCACGCTCAGCAGCTCGGCGAACAACCGCGCCTGCTGGCCCTTCAGCAGACACGGCGTGGGCTCGCCTTCGCGCCACAGCTGCACGCTGTCGAACAACGAGACGATGCGGAGCCGCCCACCCAGCGTCGAGCGTGGCGCCGTGTCGGGCACACCGAGCTTCGCCACTGGCTCTTCGACCGCGCGCAACGACTTGCCGCCGAGCGACAGCACCTCGCCGACCTTCAGCGTTCGCACCGGACCCTCGCCCAGACGCACGCGCCAACGCACGCCGTCGCTCCACACCACCGCGGCGGCCTTCTCGTGCACGCCAGTCACGAGGTGCATCGAAGGAGCGAGCAACACCGAGGTCGTGCCGACGAGCGTCTGCCGGGGCACACCGTCACCTTCGAGCGCCAGCACCGCGTCGGGCAGCTCGACGTGCTGGACGGTCAGCAACACGTTGGGCGCGAGCTCGACCACCAGCTCCGCCGTCAGCGTCACGCGCGTCACGTCTCGGCCATCGACGCGCACCCGGCCTCGCAGGGCGAACAGCACCAGCTCACCGCCGCGCAGGCTGATCATCGCGTGAACCTCCGACACGCGGCCGTCGTCGATGCGCACGTCTGCCGTGAAGGCGCGACCGATGACCGCTCCCGGGCCCGCCGTCACCGTCGCGCCGTCAGGGAGTCGAAGCTGCGCCAGAGCCAACATCGGCGCCGCACGCTGAGGGGTGCCGTGCATCGAGTCAACACGTTCTCGTGCGATGGTGCGCGCATGTCTCTCGAGGCCCTCGCGCCGTGGCTCGTCGGTGTCGCGCTGCTCGGGCCCATCGTCGTCTGGCCAGTCGCGCTGGTCTCGACGCTGCGAATGATGAAGCGCGTGCGCACGCTCGCTTCGGTCGAGGTGGCGCCGCGTGAGCGCTGGCCGACGTTGAGCGTGGTGAGCCCTGCCTGCAACGAAGAGGCGGCCATCGGGCAGTCCTTGAGGAGCCTCGTCTCGCAGGACTACCCGGCGCTCGAGGTCATCGCCGTGAACGACCGCTCGACCGACCGCACGGGTGCGCTCATCGACGAAGCGGCGGCGGCCGACGCACGAATCGTCGCGGTTCACCTCTCGGAGCTTCCACCCGGCTGGCTCGGCAAGCTGAACGCGATGGCAAAGGGCATCGAGCGCAGCACGGGGGAGTGGGTGCTCTTCGCCGATGCCGACGTGCGCTACGGGCCGCAGGCGCTCCGTCGCGCCATCACGTACGCCGAGCAGCACCAGCTCGACTTCCTCACCGCCATGCCGCAGACCGACTCGGCGGGCTTTCTCGCCGACACCATCTTCGCGGGCACCGGCGTGGTGATGGCGTTGTCCTCCCGGCCGTGGCGCGTGCGCGACATGGACACGAAGGACGTCTTCGGGGTCGGCGCGTTTCTGCTCGTGCGGCGCAGCGCCTATCTGCGCTCGCCTGGCTTCGAGTGGCTCAAGCTCGAGGTGGCCGACGACATGGCCCTGTGCCTGATGATCAAACGCGCGGGCGGCCGCTGCGACGTCGTCAACGGCCGGGGGATGATCAGTCTTCGCTGGTACGAGTCGTTTCGCGAGATGACCGAGAAGATGCAGAAGAACTTCTACGCCATCATGGGCCGCTTCAGCCTCGTGCGGTCGGTCGCGGTGGCCGTGGGCTGTGTCGCGCTCGCGCTGGCGCCGTGGCTGGCGTTGCTTCCGCAAGCGCCGCTGCCCCTCGTGTGGCTCACGGTGGCGAGTCAGGTGGCGTTGGTCGTCGGCACGCTGCTGTTCAGCCGATGGACCGGCCGCGACCCGCTGTACCCGGCGCTGTTCCCCAACGTGGCGCTGCTGCTGCTCGCGTTCATGTCGGTGCGCGCAGGCGTACTCGGCCATCGCATGGGCGGCATCACGTGGCGTGGCGTTCGGTACGACGCGGCGTTGCTCCAGTCGCAACAGCGCTTTCGCATGTGACGGTCATCGCAGCCCCATACCGACGAACACGAGTGCACCTTGCGGTGGCTGATCAGTAGGTGCGATTGATGGTCGCGCCGTTGAGCAGAATGCAGCCACCGTCGGGAAAGGGCGCGTCGGCGCCGAGCTGCCACTGCTCGAGGCGAACGTTCGACAGCGTCGAGTGGAAGGTGCCGGTGAAGTCGCGGCTGATGTTCACGAGGTCGATGGTGCCGGCGCGAGCGAAGTAGGCGCGCGCGCATGAGTCGAGGTCGGGGCAGCTCTCGCGAATGACGACGCAGGCGGTGCAGGTGCTGTAGTCGGGCTCGAGCGCGAGGTCGCGCACGGCGGGAATCACCACGCCCGTCGCCATGCCGGCGAACGCCCAGTACACGTCGACTTCGAGCGTGTTGTACGGCGGGCCGTTGGAGTCGACGACGTAGCCGATGGCGTGCTCACGACCTGCGTCGGCGGTGCGGGAGTAGACGGCGAAACCATCGACCGCTGGGAAGACGTTCATCACCCGGCACATGCGCGGGCCCGCATCGGGAGTGCCAGCGTCGAACGGAACGCCCGCATCGAGCGGAATCCCTGCATCGGACGGAATCCCTGCATCGAACGGAACGCCCGCATCGAGCGGAATCCC
>JAACJQ010000128.1 GCA_016879935.1 Archangiaceae bacterium
AGTCGGGGTGCGCGCCTTTGCGCGGGTCGGCGTGTTCGTAGAGCGCGGTGCCGTCGAAGCGTGAGAGCGCAAAGGCGTCGCGTGGGAAATGGCCCGGCACCCAGTCGACGATCACGCCGATGCCCGCCGCGTGCAGCGTGTCGACGAAGAAGCGGAAGTCGTCAGGGTGGCCGAAGCGCGAGGTGGGCGCGTAGTACGAACTGACCTGGTAGCCCCAGCTGCCGCCGTACGGGTGCTCGGAGATCGGCAGCAGCTCGACGTGCGTGAAGCCGAGGCGTGAACAGTGCTCGGCCAGCTTCGGCGCCAATTCGCGCCACGTCATCGGCCGGTTGCCTTCTTCGGTGACGACGCGCCACGAGCCCGCGTGCACCTCGTAGATGCTCATCGGCTGCTTCGCGCGATCGGCCTTCTTGCGCGCGTCGATGAAGGCGGCGTCGTTCCACCGGTAGTGGTGCAGGTGGTGAACGACCGAGGCGGTGAGCGGCGGCACCTCGGTGCGGAAGGCCATGGGGTCGGCCTTCATGAAGGGCGCTCCGTCGCGCGGGTGAATCTCGTACTTGTAGCGCGTGCCCTCGTTCACTTCGGGAATGAATAGCTCCCAGAGGCCGCTCTGGCCCATGGAGCGCATCGGGTTCAGTCGGCCGTCCCAGCCGTTGAAGTCGCCGACGACGCTGACGCCTTCGGCGTTCGGAGCCCAGACCACGAACGCAGTGCCGAACACGCCCTGGTGCTGCATCGGGTGCGCGCCGAGGCGTTCCCACAGGCGGCGGTGCGTGCCTTCTCCGACGAAGTGGAGATCGGCTTCACCCAGTGTGGGCGTGAACGCGTACGGGTCGCGGAGCGTGAACGCCGCGCCGCCGGCGTAGTCGACGTGCACGAGGTACTGCGGCACTTCTTTCGTCGGCAGACGGCCTTCGAAGACGCCCGGGAAGTCTGGGCGCGGCTTGAGCGAGAACTTCTTGCCGAGCGCTTCGATCTCGACGCGGAACGCCTCGGGGCGGAACACGCGCACGAAGACGTCGGTGGGCGTGGGGTGGGCTCCGAGCAGCGAGTGGGGGTTGCCGTGCCGCAGGGAAACCAGTCGCGCCAACGCCTCGTCTGACATGCGCGCGACTCACCACATCGGTTCGTGCGCGGCAACGGTGGTTTCCACGCGTCTACGTCACTTCCTGTTTGGCAGGACCAGGTGAATCGGCCCGCTGCGACGAGCCTCGACGGCGCGGCGCGCGAAGGCGTCGTACGTCTCGTCGGCGCCGAACGTGATGGGCGTCGAGCCTTCCGACGGGGTGAGGCCGAGAATCAGTCGCGATTCGTGTGGCACTTTGAGGCGACCGAGCAGCGGTCGATCGATCGTCGTGACGAGCAGAAAGCCCAGCTCAATCGACCGCGAATCGTGTGACACCTGTTCGAATGCCGGAATGAGTCGGCTACCCGTGAGTGCTGGCTGCGCGACGAGGGTCGCTTTGAAGTCGGTTTCTGAGTCGTTTGCCGCATTGTGCAGCTCGATGAACCGTTGGCGCGCCGACTCAAGAGCCGACGCGATGTTGTTGAGTTCGGTTGGCTGGTTGAGGACCTCGAAGCCTGACGACCGCGCCGAGACCTGGATGCCAGAATTCAAACCATCAGGCGCCACGAGTTGTGGGGTGTCCGGCCACTGGCTGGTCGACAGGGAAACCTCGTTGTCCATCAGGAGGCGCTCCATCCCCACTTCCGACATGAAAGGCCTCGACTCGGCGATGAGAAGTACGCTGCCGGACAGCAGGGTCGTGGCGATCACTGCACTGCTCACGGATGGTCGCGATGCACGCCACGAAAGACACAGGAAGAATCCCCACACGAGGCTGAGGGCCACCGCACCGACGAACCCGACCATCACGACCCTCGACGTCGCGGCCGCTTCCGCGACTTCTTCTCCGACGATCTCGCGATAGCTCAGAGGTGCGCAGATCGTGTGCCCGGGGAACACGATCGCGGTCACCCCGCCCAGGTCGAAGCCAAGTCCGCCGACGAGCAACGCAAGCGCAGCAGCTCCGGCGACCGGCGCATAGGACTCGGGAGCGCGGGCCCCACTGGCAATCAGCACTCGCGAGACTCCAACGCCGGCGAGAATGAACACTGCGACGAGAATCGGCGCTCCCAGCGTGAGGTGCTGGCTGAGTTCGACGACCGCCATGCCCGCGGCGGGGCCTGAGCCTGGCAGTGCCGCGAGTGCCGCTCGCTCGGTCGCCAGCACCTCGTGCGTTGCGAGCGCCAGCGGAGTGACGGGCAGAAGCACTCCACATAATGAGGCGACGACGAGAATCCCGGGCGGATAGCTGCGTGCGCGGAGAATCACGAACAGTTGGCATGCGATTCCAGAGCTCAGCAGCAGCGCGACGGCCAGCAGCGAGACCCAGCTCTCGCTCGCGTACATCATGAAGTTCCTGAGCCGAGACTCGAAGTCCATTGCTCAGTTCCAGATGATCGACGCGACGAGCATGTCGACCATCACGAAGAGAAACCCGGCATGCGCGGCCAGGAAGAATCCGAGCGAGCCGACGAAGATCGTCGAAGAGACCAACAGCAGCCACTTGTCGATCGAAGGATGCACGGCGCGCAGTCGACCACGCGTCGGCCGAACTGCGCCAGTCAGCGAAGCGAGAGGCTCAAGTCGCCGCGGAAGACTTCTCCGCCGTCGGCGCTCGAACCCGTCACGTACACGCCTGCATCGCGGAGCATGAACAGCAGCGTCAACGGGTCGAACGTTCCAGCCGAACCCGTGGCCGTTGCGTTGAGCGGCAGCTGAAGAATCGGAGCTCCAGTACCGCCCTGGCTCACCGACGCGCTCGCCACCGCGCCGCTCTCGGCCCAGTTCAGCTCGTAGGAACCCGCGACCGGAATGAAGCCACCATCGACCTCGAGCACCAGCTGCCCGCCGCCGCCGTAGCCGCCGCCCGTCTTCGTGAACTGCGTGAAGCCGATGAACGCACCACGCGGAATGATCTGCCCGCGAAGTTCTCCGAGCGGCTGCGTGGCTGACGTGAGCACGATCGACGAACGGAACGCCGACACGGCCTCTGCCTGGCTCCGCGAGAGCCGAACCGAGCCGGCAAAGGGGCTCGTCACGCCGCCGTCGTTCAGCGGAACGATGTTGAACACGCTGCGACCCGCGGGAGCTCCGAACATCAACACCGCATTCGTCGGCGCCACGTTCATGAACGTCATCGAGTACGCGAGCGTGGAGACGCCGGCATCGTCAGTCGAGAGCGTCGCGGTCGCATTGCCGCTCGCCATCGTCGTCACTGGAGGAACCAACTGCCCGCCCGAGAGGCGCGCTTGATAGTCGCCGTTCACGACGCGCCCTGGCTGAATGCCGCCATCTCCGGTGACGGGCGCTCCACCATCGGTTCGCCCAGCATCAGGCACCGCGAACGACGGAATCATCGGCAGGGTCGTCTTCACGACACAGCGACCATCCTCACAGGTGAGCGGGCTCTTCGACGCGATCTTCACGCAGTCGAATTGATCGACGCACTCTTCGTTGCAGCCGGTGACGACGAGGACCAAGGCGGCGGCGACGAGGCGGGAAGACATGGGCGGCCGTGTTGTATCGAAGGGCTCGAAGGGTTTCATTGGAAAGGCGGGGCGTGGCGTGCAGGGCTCCAGACAGCTAGGAGCGTGGTCGTGCGTACGCTCGGCTCGTCTCTCGTTCTCGTCCTCGTCGCGTGTGGCCCCACCGAGCAGCCGACCGGCCCGATCCGCACCTGTGAGCGCGTGCTCAAGTTCGCTCCGGCGAAGAGCCTCGATGCGGTGAACGTGCGCGGTGAGTGGAATGCGTTTGCCCCCGAGCCGATGACCCGACGCACCGACGGCACGTGGGAGTTCCGCAAGACGCTCGAGCCGCGCGCCAACGGCTACGCCTACCGCTTCGACCTCGGCGCGGACGGGTTGATCCTCGATCCTTCGACCGGCTTCACGCGCTGGCTCGGAGAAACCGAATACTCCCGCCTCTTCGCTCCCGACTGCTCAGCCCCGTTGCTCGAGGTGACGAACTTCCTCACCACCAACGCGGGCTCGATGACGGTCTCGGTGACGGCTTCCCTCGGCACTTCGAAGTCGCCGCTCAAGCCACCGAAGCTCACGCTCGATGGCGAAGTGCAGCCGGCTCCGTTCGACAAGCTCACTGGCGTCTTCACCTTCGACGCGACCGGCCTCTCTCAGGGGAAACACACGGCGAAGATCACGCTCGAAGACGAAGCAGGGAAGACCGCCGAGCCCGTGCTGCTCCCGTTCTGGATCGAGCGTGAACCCTTCAAGTGGGAAGAGGCGATTCTCTATTTCGTCTTCACCGATCGGTTCCGCGACGGAGACACCTCACTCAACAAGCCGACCGACAACGTGCCCACGCAGGCGAACTACCAGGGCGGAGACTTTCGCGGCGTCACCCAGGCGATCGAAGACGGCTACTTCGACAAGCTCGGCGTGCGCGCGTTGTGGCTCTCTCCGCCTGACGCCAACCCCGACGGCGCGTTCGATGGCTCCTACGGCCAGAAGTACACCGGCTACCACGGCTACTGGCCGAGCCAGCCGCGCGCGGTGCAGTCACGGTTTGGATCGCTCGCGGATCTGAAAGCGCTGACGAAGGCCGCCCACGCCCGTGGCATTCGCGTGCTCACCGATCTCGTTCTCAACCACGTGCACGAGCAGCACCCGTACGTCGCGCAGCACCGTGACGACGGCTGGTTCAACATCGGAAACGGGTGCGTGTGCGGAACGAACGGCTGCGGCTGGGAAGAGAAGCCGCTCGTGTGCTCGTTCACTTCGTATCTGCCCGACTACAACTGGCGGAACACGGCCATGGGCGATCAGTTCGCGGCCGATACGATGTGGTGGCTCGAAGAGGCCGATCTCGACGGCTTCCGCCTCGACGCCGTGAAGCACCTCGACCACATCGGCGGCCGAACCATCAACCAGCACCTCGCGAAGATCAGCGCGATCACCAACACCGACTACTACCTCGTCGGAGAGACCTTCACCGGCGTCGACGGCCGCTCGCAGATTCGGTCGTACATCGGCCCGCAGGAACTCGATGGGCAGTTCGACTTCCCGCTCTATTGGCCGGTCGTGCAGGCGTTCGGGCGCGGTGACTCGCTGGTGCAGGTCGACGACGCCGTTCGCGCGAGCGAGGCCTACTACACGCCCGAGACGCTCAACTCGCCGTTCCTCGGGAATCACGACGTCGCGCGCTTCATCTCGATCGCCGCGAACCAGATCGACTCCGACGCGAACGGTCAGGCGTGGAGCAACAACAAGCCGCCAGCCACGATCGAGAGCGACGAGCCGTTTCAGCGCACCAAGTGGGCGTTCGCGTTCATCCTCACGCAGCGTGGCGTGCCACTCATCTATTACGGCGACGAGATCGGCCTGCCTGGCACGGGTGACCCCGACAACCGCCGCCCGATGAAGTGGAACAACCTGACCTCTCGCGAGGCCGACCTGCTCGACTTGATGCGCAAGGTGGGCACGGCGCGAAAGCAGAGCAGGGCGCTGCGAAGTGGCGTGCGCGACACGTTGATCATCGAGCGCGATCTCTACGTCTACCAACGCGCCACCGAAGACGACGGCGCCATCATCGCGATCAACCGAGCAGGTGAGCGTACGGTGAACCTGAGTCTGCAGCGCGCGCTGTCTCGTCTGCCGGTGACCCTGAAGGACGCCGTGAGCGGAGCCTCGGTGACGATCTCAACCTCGGGTCAGCTCACGATTCCTGCCCGCAGCACGATGGTGCTGATCAAGCCGTGACGAAGCGGGCTCCGAGCGTGGCGGCCAGCATCTGATGCGTCTCGGTCGCGCCGATCACGACGCACTTTTGCGGTGACAGCTTCGCGCGGTGACACCCCTCGAGCAGCAGCCCTGGCAGGGGAGGCCGGCACCAGCACGTCGGCGGCCCGCCACCATGGGCGCAGATGAGCGAGGTGGCTCCCAGCCGCGCCGCAGCTGCTTCGACCGCGGCCTGGTCGGTCTCCGTCCACGCGAACACGAACGTCGGCTCATCGGTGCGCTCGACCTTCGCTGCGACTTCGAACGCGACGAAGCGGCCCGCGCCACCCTCACGAACCCCCCGCACGAACGGCCGCGTCTCGAGCACATCGAAGCCCTCGTCCTTCGAGGGCGGCTCCAGCTCGCGCACGGTTCGGAAATGAGAGAGCGGAGTGAGCCCGGTGTTGTCGCGCTGCTTCTTCAACTCCTCCGGCCCCAGCAGCCGCCCGTGCGCCTCGAGCATGCGTTGAATGACGTTCACCTGCGCTTCATGGAGCGGCACGTCGAGCCAGATGCCTCGCACCTTCGCGGCCTGCTTCTTCGCGGCCTCGATCGTCGACGCTCGGGTCGCGCGCGTGGTGTACGTGTTGTCGAGCACGGCATGAGTCGCGCCCTGGGCGAGCGCGCGAGACATCGCCAGCGCCGTGTCCTTCATCGTTCCGCCGAGCAGGTCGCGGTTGAAGCGCACGAACCCGTTGCTTAGGTACTCGTCGACGAGCCGCGACTTCCCCGAGCCCTGAATACCCATGAGCAGCACGACCTCGGAGCGCGTGGTGCTCGCCGCTGAGACCGCCGGCGCAGGCGCTGCGAGGGCAGGGAAGGCCTCTCGGCACCGAGCCCGCTCTGCCTCAGTGAACACGACCGTTCCTGCAGTCGCGGCGTCGACGATCGTCTCACGCCGTCTCGCACCTGGAATCACGCTGACGAGCGGGTTCAGATCGAGCACCGCCGCCAACGCGATCGCGGCTTCCGACACGTGATGCGCTGCAGCCAGCTCTCGGAGCACGGACGAACCGGTCAGCTTGCTGATGCGCTTCGGCCCGCCGAGCGGCGAATGCGCCATCACGTCGAGCCCACGTTCGAAGCAACGCGCCAGCACGCCCGAGAGCCGCGCCCGATCGTCGAAGATCGACAGGCTCTGCTGCACCGCCGAGATCGGCGCGATCGTCAGCGCCTCGTCGATCTGCCCCACCGTCACGTTCGACAACCCGATTCGTTTCGCGAGGCCGCGCGTCAGCACCTCGCCCAGCGCACGCACCGACGTCGAGAACGGCACGGAGGGATCGGGCGCATGCAGGAGATAGAGGTCGGGCGCGCGGCCCAGCGCCGCCACGGTTCGTTCCGCGTCTTCGAGAATCGACTTCGCGCGTCCGTCAGGCCGCCACGCACCGCCCGGCCGACGAAGGCCACCCTTGCTGACCACGACCGCTTCGGGATGCGACGAGAGCGCCTTTGCGACCAACCGCTCGTTCTCTCCGAGGTCGTCGTGGGCGCAATAGGCCGTCGCCGTGTCGAAGAGCCGAACGCCCGCCTCGAGCGCGGCGTGAATCACCGCCATCGGATCGGGCGTCGGTTCGGTCGACAACCGCATGCAGCCCAGCCCAATGCGCGGCAGCACGCTCAGGCCTTCTTTGCGTCGCTCGTCTGCCCACCGAACAACGGCGCGGGCGCGACGAGGTAGTCCGACCAGCGGCCCTTCTCCTTCTCTTCGAGCACGCGAATCTCGCCGCGAATGCGCTCCCACTCGGTCGGCGCGATCGCGAGGAACACCTGCACGAGGTGCGGGTCGAGCTGGGTTCCGCCCAGCCGGCCAATCTCGCTGAACGCCACCTGCGCAGACGACCCCTTGCGATACGGCCGGTCGGAGGTGATCGCGTCGAAGGTGTCGGCGATGCAGAAGATCCGCGCGCCGATGACGATCTCTTCACCTTTCAGCGCGCGCGGGTAACCGCGACCATCGAAGCGCTCCTGGTGCTGGTAGACGATCTGCGCCGCGTCCTGCAGGTAGGGAATGTTCGCCAGCATGCGGTAGCCCATCTCGGGGTGCTTGCGCATCTCGACCCATTCTTCAGGAGAGAGCGGGCCGGGCTTGAGCAGAATGCTGTCACGCACGCCGATCTTGCCGATGTCGTGCAGCAGCGCTCCCTGCTCGATGTGCATCAGCATGTCGCCCGCGAGCCCCGCCGCCTCGGCGATGCGACGGGTGAACTTCGCCACGCGCCACGAGTGCCACTGCGTCTCGGTGTCGCGATAGTCGAGCGCGCGAATCATGCCCTCGAGCAGGCCGTTCGTTCGTTCGACCACCTGCTGCTCGAGCACCGCGTTCAACGTCGCGAGGCCCTCGTTGCGCTGCGCGAGTTCCTTCGTGAGCCGCCGGTTCTCTTGAACGAGCCGGTAGTAGTCGACCGCCTGCTGCAACCCGAAGCGAAGATCGTGCAGCTGCCACGGCTTGCCGATGATTCGAAACACCTCACCGCGATTCACCGCTTCGATGGCGACCTTGAAGTCGTTCGCCGCCGTGATCAGCAACCGCACCGCGTCGGGCCGTTTCGCGCGCAACACGCCGAGCAGCTCGACGCCGTTGAGGTTCGGCATCATGAAATCGGTGAGCACGAGATCGAAGTCGGTCTCCTGCGCCGCATCGAGCGGATCGTTGTGAACGGTCACCGGGTGACCCATCGACTCGAGCACCCGCCGCAGCACTTCGGTGATCGACGGGTCGTCGTCGACGACGAGAAAACGCTCCATGTCGTTGATACTCCTGAGCTTCTTCTGCGGGGCTACCGACTCTAGCGCTGCCGGACAATTGTGGACCTGAAAGTGTCGGTGCAACGCTTTTCTGGCCGCAAGGCTGAAGCGTCGTCTACCATCGCGTCACCTTATGGCGAGAGGCGCGACGCGCGCGAAGTCTCCGGTCCCTCAAGCGCCTGCGGCATCGGGGCGTGTTCCAGTCATCGTGATGGGTCTTGGCGTCATCGGCCAGGAGATCGCGAAGGCTGCGCTGGCGCATGACGAGGTCGAGCTGATCGGCGCGGTCGACACGAGCCCGCAGCTGACGGGTCGAGCGCTCAGCGACGTGCTCGGTCAGCCCGTCGGCCAGCTGAAGATTCAGTCGTCGCTCTCGGCGGCGGTCGCGCGACGCAAAGGCGTCGTGCTCCTCCACGCGACGGGCTCGAGGCTGCCGCAGGTGAAGGATCAGCTGCTCGAGGCGATGTCGCACGGTCTGCACATCGTCTCGACCTGCGAAGAGCTCGCCTTTCCCTGGTTCCACCACCCCGAGATCGCCGAGAAGCTCGACGCTGCGGCGCAACGCGCGGGGGTGTCGATCGTCGGCAACGGCGTGAACCCGGGCTTCGTGCTCGATCGCCTCGTCGCCACCGTCGGCCAGGTCTGCGGCGCGGTGCACCACGCGAAGGTCTCGCGCACCGTCGACGCCCGCACGCGCCGTGAAGCGCTCCAGCGCAAGGTCGGTGCAGGTCTGTCGGAGGACGAGTTCTTCAAGCTCGTCGATCAGGGCCGCATCGGTCACGTCGGCCTCGTGGAGTCGGCGGCGCTCTGTGCCCTCGGCCTGGGCCTCGACTGCGACGACTACGAAGAAGAGCTGACGCCCGTGTTCGCCGAAGAAGAGATCACCGGCGGCGCCTTCACCGTGAAGAAGGGCCAGGTCGCGGGCATGCACCAGGTCGCGGTCGCGCTCGACGACGGCCAGGAGCGCGTTCGTCTCGAGCTCACCATCGCGCTCGGCGCCGACGAGCCCGGTGACGTGATCGAGCTCGACGCTGATCCCAAGATCAAGGTCGTCATTCCCGGTGGCATTCCCGGAGATCGGGCCACCGCGCATCTGGTCGTCAACGCTGCACCCCGCATGACTGCCTCGGAGCCCGGGTTGTTGACGGTCCTCGAGCTCCCCGCCGGCCGTTGAGGAGACTCATCACGATGCTCGATCGCGCTGCCGTAGGACGAACGACACCGCCCACGCTGAACGAAGTGGAGCGGGGTGCCATTCGCCGGTTCGCCGAAGCGCTGGGTGACTACAACCCGATCTACTTCGACGCCGAGTATGCGCGCGCGTCGGGCTTCAGCAACGTCGCGGCCCCGCCCTCGTTTCCGATCTCCTTCGCCGCCGGGAGCGATCTGCGCGAGCTCGTCGGCGTGCCAGCCCGCAACCTGCTGCTGGGCGAGGTGAGCTTCGAGTACGAGCGCGCCATCGTCGCGGGAGACCGCCTGCTCGTCACCAGCCGTGTCGCCGAGATCTCCGATCGGCCCGGCCCCGCCGGCCGCGTCGAGGTCGCCGTCATCGAAGACGAAGGCCGCGACGAAGAAGGTCAGATGGTCTTCCGTGCCCGCCGCTCGTACGTCGTTCGTCTCACCCGGGAGTCCTGATGCCTCCGCGCAAGCTCTACTTCGAGAACGTTCGAGTCGGTGACGAGCTGCCGGCGATGGCGAAGTCGCCGATCGATCGCGTGCAGCTCGCGCGCTACGCCGCCGCCACCAACGACTACAACCCGCTCAACATCGACGAGCTCCAGGCCAAAGCCATCGGCATGCCGTCGGTCGTCTCTCCCTCGACGCTCGGCCTCGGCTTTCTCGGCCAGCTCGTGACCGACTGGGCACGCGGCGGTCAGGTGAAGAAGGCTTCGGCGCGCTTCACCCGCATGCTCTGGCCGGGCGACACGCTCGTCTGCAAGGGCCGCGTGAGCGATCGCTGGGGCGAAGGCGGCAAGTACCACGTCGAGCTCGACGTCTGGGCCGAGAACCAGAAGGGCGAGCTCGTCGTTCGCGGCAACGTCACGCTGAAGGTCTTCTATTCGTTCGAAGACGAGACCCGCTTCCGCACCGGCCAGCCGCCGCTGATCGTCAACGTGCCGCGCGAGTCGATCCTCGTCGCGCCCCCGCGGCCGCCGTCACCCGCAGGCAAGGTCTCGGCCTCCAAGGGCAAGGTCTCGGCGAAAGACTCACGCAAGCCTGCGAAGAAGCCGGCCAAACCCGCGAAGGCTCCCAAAGCGAAGGCGAAGAAGCCCGCAAAGGCCGCCAAACCCGCGAAACGGAAGAAGTAGTTCCGCTGTTGTGCCGCGCCGCGTCGAAAAACGTTGACTTGAAAATCAGGTGACGCGCAGGATTCGGCTCGTTACGACGCACGGTGTCACGTGCCTCGTGACTTGGCAGTTGGGCCGTCTCCTGGAGCCACGCACATGTCCGTTGGAATCAACCGCTACAAGGCAGATCTTCGCGAGTTGCAGTTCGTGTTGTTCGAGCAGTTCGGGTTCAAGGACATCGCCGGCAAGGGTCCCTACGAGAGCTGGGACGAAGAGACCGCGAAGTCGATCCTCAAAGAGACGTACCGCTTCGCGACCGAGGTGCTCGGGCCCCTCAACAGCAGCGGCGACCGCGAGGGCTGCAAGCTGGTCGACGGCTCGGTGGTGACGCCCAAGGGCTACAAAGACGCCTGGAAGAAGCTGTTCGAGGCGGGCCTCAAGCAGATCTCGGTGCCTGCGGAGTTCGGAGGTCAGGGCGCTCCGATGGCGCTCTACGCGCTGATCGAGGAGATCACCTCGGGCGCCAACACCGCCTTCAACATGTACTCGGGCTTGTCGTGGGGCGCGGCAGAGGTGATCGCCGACTGCGGCACCGAGCACCAGAAGAAGCACTTCGCCGAGAAGATGTTCAACGGGCAGTGGGGCGGCACCATGTGCCTCACCGAGGCGCACGCGGGCAGCGACGTCGGCTCGGCCACGACCAGGGCCGTCAAGCAGGCCGACGGGCGCTACAAGATCAACGGCACCAAGATCTTCATCTCGGCCGGCGACTCGGATCTCGTCGAGAACGTGGTGCACCTCGTGCTCGCGCGCATCGAAGGCGCTCCGGCGGGCACCAAGGGCCTCTCGCTTTTCATCGTGCCCAAACGAACGGTGAACCCCGACGGCTCGGCGGGCGCGCTCAACGACGTGCAGGTGGCCTCGATCGAGCACAAGCTGGGCATCAACAGCTCGGCGACCTGTGTCTTGAACTTCGGCGAGAACGGCGAGTGCTTCGGCGAGCTCGTCGGCACCGTCGAGAACCAGGGCATGTCGCAGATGTTCCGCATGATGAACGGTGCACGCATCGCCGTCGGCATTCAGGGCCTCGCGGTGGCCTCGAGCGCGTACCTGAATGCGCTGGAGTACGCGAAGGACCGCAAGCAGGGCGCGCACTTCAAGCACTTCAAGGATCCCTCGAAGCCGCGCGTCGCCATCATCGAGCACCCCGACGTGCGCCGCATGCTCCTCGAGCTCAAGAGCCACGTCGAAGGCATTCGCGCCCTCGTCGTGAAGCTGGCGGCGCACCGCGATCTCGCCCTCATTCATCAGGGCAAAGACGACGAGAAGGCGACGTATCACCAGAGCCAGGTCGACCTGCTCACGCCCCTCGTGAAGTCGTACGCGAGTGACGAGTCGTTCCGGCTGTGTGCGGTCGCGATTCAGGTCTTCGGCGGTGCCGGCTTCCTGAAGGACTGGCCCGTCGAGCAGTACCTGCGCGACTCGAAGATCTTCAGCATCTACGAGGGCACCAACCACATTCAGGCGATGGATCTCGTGGGCCGCAAGCTCGGTCAGAACGGCGGCGCGAACTTCCAGACTTTCATGAGCGACATCGCCACCTTCGTCGAGAAGCACAAGAACCACCCCGTGTTCGGCAAAGAGGTCGATGCGCTCGGCAGCGCGTCCGAGGCGGTGGTTTCGACGGCCATGGGCTTCATGGGCTGGAGCCAGTCCGAGAAGGTCACCCTCGTTCCGCTCTCGGCCAACCGCTTCCTCGAGATGATGGCGAAGACGACGGTCGGCTTCCTGCTGCTCGACGCTGGCGTTCGCGCGGAAGAGGCGCTCGCGAAGCTCGGCAAAGACGCCGCAGATCGCGCCTTCTACGAGGGCAAGCGGTACTCGGCGCTGTTCTACGGCCGCAACGTGCTCCCGCAGGTG
>JAACJQ010000129.1 GCA_016879935.1 Archangiaceae bacterium
ACCTCCATCGAGAGTGGAACCGAGACGCGTGGACGTATGGGTTCCGAGACCGACAACTCGATGGCTCCTCTTTTCACGCCCTCGGGCAACGTCGCATTCGCGTGGACGTCGAACGACACACACTGCTGTGGCGCGAGCTCGACCACGCCCGGCGGCATCGACGGTGCCGAGAAGCCTGCTCCCGAGACCTGAAAGGAGTGAACGAGACAGATGCTACCGGTCGCCGTGAGCGGCGCCACGTTGCAGACCTGTACCGGGTTGACGCTGACGGCAGATGTTCCGGGCGAGAGCGTCGCGAACTTCACCACCGAAGGCGTGACCGCGAAGCTGCACGGAGGAACGGTCACGGGCTGAGCCGTCACCCGAACCGTCGTCGTCGCCACGCTCGTGTCGTCGGAGCCGAAGGCCACGTCCCATTCCTTGAGCCCGTTCGTTGCGGCGCGCGAGTTCGCGAGCAGCACGTGCACGGGAAGCTCGAGCAACGCTCCGGGCTGCAATGACGTGAGCGCCTCCGGCGGCAACCGGTTCGTGCAGGTGTTGGTCGAGCGATCGAGTTCGCCGACACAGAGTTCGCCGGCCGACGTTTCGAGGTTCACCGTCGAGATGATGAAGGGCAGCGTGAGCGTCACTGGCAACGAGCCACAGCTCCGCAGGCGCAGCGAGCGCGTGGCGACCGACGAGCTGCCCGCGAAGTACGGCACCTTTCCGAACTCGACCGGCGAGTCGATGCACAACCGACGGGAGCCGCCGAGGCCACGCAGCGGCACCGTGAAGTTCGATTGCGCGACGAAGGACGTGCGGCCCGAGAGCTGTCCCGTGCTCGGCCCCAGCGTGAGAGGTGAGAAACGGAGCGTGAGCGTCAACACACCGTCGCTCCAGCGGCCGTCGGTGGCACTGGTGCCGGCGGGAACGATGAACGGACCAGGTGTGACGAGCGAGAACGAGTCAGTCACCGCGAGGTCGGAGAGCGTGGCGGCCTGCGAGGTGTGATTGCGGACCGTCACCGTGCGCTCGACGGTGCCCGGCGGCTCGATTGCTCCGAAGTCGACTGGAGATGGCTCGAAGGTGAGCCCGGGCGAAACCGACTTCCCGCGAATGCGCACGAGTTGATCAGCACAGCCATCGGGTGAATTCAGGAGGAACGCGAGGTCTTCCTCACGCGCGTCGGTCGGCGCGAAGTGAACGTCGAGAGACTGGCTCGTGTTCGGTTGCAGCACGACGCTGACCGCCGAGCCGAGCGTGATGGCATTCGAGGCGTTGCCCACCGCGCTGACGTTCAGGGTGCGCACTTCGCTCGTGTCGTTCCGAAGCACGACGACGTCGCTGACGCTTTCACCGACGGCGACACGGCCGAGCTCGAGCGCGGCCCCCTTCGTGATGGTGGCGCAGTCGGTGCGGAACGTGCGGCCGACGAGCGTGAAGGGAAGGCTCTCCATGCCCGGCAAGACGCGGCTGAAGCGCAGGTCGAGGAGCGCGGCCTGGGTGGTGCCGCCGACCGGGCCTGCGTGAAAGGTGACGGGAACCATGACGGAGTCGCCAGGCTGCACGTCGACGCCTTCGACACTGGCGAGCTCGAACACCATGCCGGGCAGTCGTGTCGGGCCCACTTGAACGAGCGGGCCGGCAGCCGTGAGGCTCTCGACGACGAGATTGTTCCTGCCGACGTTGATGATGCCGAAGCGCCCCGCCACGGACTGACCCGGTGAAGCGATGAGCGACAGCGCGTCGGACTCGACGAGCACGCCGTCGACCTCGGCGACCAGCCGTACCTCTCCGAGCACGGGCTCTTCAATGGTGGGGCCGCAGCGGCAGGCACTCGAGAGAACGACCATCACCATCAGCAGCGCACGCATGGACAGTTCATGGCGCACGGTTGCTCGAGCCGTCAACTCAGCGGCCGACGAGCCGAAGCGGAAGGCGCACGTGCCCCCGCTCTGGAGCCGACGTCATGAACTCGAGTTCGGCACTGACGGCTCCGCGCACGAACGGCATCGCTCGCACAAAGACGACTTCACAGTCACCGGGCGTTAGCACGACTCCTGCGGTGGAATGGTCCATCGCGAAGGCCGCACTCGTCGGACGCAATCGGAACGAGTCGACGAAACACACTTCGTTCAGCGCACTCGCAGGCGCCGCGTTGCAGAGACGAACCGTGCCGGTCGCCGACAGCCCAACGCCAACCTCGCCGAAGTCGAGCGCTCGTGCGGGCTGCCGTTCAATCTCCGTCATCAGCTCGAGCGAACAAGGCAGCGCTTCGACGGGAGTCGCCGTCACCTGAAGCTCGACGACGGGCATCGCGCGAACGTCGGTCGGAATGGAGAGCGTCCACGACTTCCTCCCTGCAGAATCGTGATCTACGTCGCCCAGAGCGATCGTGATGGGAAGGCGAAGTCGCGCACCTGGCGCGAGCACCGCTGGCAGCGCGGGAGTGCACGAGCGCGCGTCATCGATGTCGCCCAAACAGAGTTCACTGCTCGCGGCGAAACGGCCAGTTGCCAAAGGAACACCGAGATGCAGCGGTGCGACGCCAGCGTTCTCGACCAACACTTCACGCACCGAGCGAATGAGCCGATCAGGCGCGAACGCTACCTGCCCGAAGTCGGTGTCGCGAACATCGATGACGATCGGCGAGGGGCCTCCGTCGACGACCAGCGCGATGGAGAGCACGGCCCTCGCGTCGTCGTCACGCAGCGTGAGCTGACCGCGTTGCAGCCCGTGCCGGGTCGGCACTGCCTCGACGAACACCTCGATGGAAGAGGTGCGCCACTGACCCGGCTGTTCGTGAATCGCCGCCGGAATGGTGAGCGCCTGTCCTGGCACGACGGAGAACCCTTCACCGAAGTCGATGGTCGCGTGCAGGGTGACCGCCCGCGGAAGCGTGTTGCGAATCAGCACGGATGAACTCGTTCGCGTCAGCGGCTCGATACGGCCGAAGTCGAGCGTCTGCGGGCCGTCGAGTCTGGACAGCTCCCACGCAGAACCGTGCAGCCTCACCTGCCTCGGAAGACATCGAAGTGACGACAGCTCGAGCGTCGCTTGATGGTCTCCGTCGAAGCCCGGCGTCCACGAGACAGCCAGCTCGACATGGCCGTCAGCAGGCACCCGCACGCGTTCGCCAGCCCGCGCGAAGCTGAACGTGCCTCGGCCGACGATGCTACCGAACTGAACGAACTGATCAGTGACCGCCGGGTTGTGGAGCGTGATGACGCGCTCGATTCGTTCGCCAACGCGCGCGGAGCCGAAGTCGACCTCGTCCGCCTCGACGCAATCACTGCGAAGCACCTCGCCGACGAGCGAGAAGACGATGACGTGTCCTCCACCGAAGCGCAGCTCGAGCTGACTCGAAACCGAGGCGCCACCGCGACGCGCGTGGAACACCACCGGCACCGTGACCCACGCGCCAGAGGCGATGGGCGCTCGTGGCAACCCAACCTCGAAGTCGGGCGACGCATCGTCGAGAAAGCCCGGCGCACGAACCAGGCCGTTGAGCGTCGTGACCTGCGTGAGTTCGAGCGCTCCATGCCCCGTGTTGAGGAGGCGGAACGAGCCCGTGACGTCCTGACCGACGCTTCCACTCAGCGACAGCACGAGCGTGTCGACACCCTGCTGTCCGTCATCGACGAGAATGTGCGGCTGGCCGCGAGGCGGGGGCGGTTCGACCGTCGGCTCCATCGCTGGCTGGCAGCCGACCAGCACCACGCCTGCGATGACGAAGAGCCCGCGCACGACTGGTGACATCGCGCCGCTCACAGTTCTCGTCAACGCGCTGCGGCCCGACGCGCTGCTGATCCGATCGCCGCGCACCGGAAGAGACTGTCGTACGGCCCACGATTGCCGTTGGTCACGATGGCGATCGCGAGTTCATGATCAGGGTCGGCCCAGCCGAGCGCGCTGAAGGCTCCCGCGTGACCGAAGCACCGCTGCGTTCCCCACCAGCCGTAGATGGATGGCGTGCGTGTGCCGAGCAGAAAGCCGCGCGCCATGCGCAGTGGCAATCGATTGCTCCGGTCGAACGCGAGCGACGCCCCGGTCGTGTAGCGCTGCAACGTCGCTTCCGAGAGCAGCCGCTTTCCTGACGCGCACACGCCGCCTCGCAGCAACACCTCGTAGAACCCGGCCAGCGTCGTCGCGTCGCAGATGATGCCTGCCGCAGGCACGAACGCCGTCAGCGCCTCGGGCAGGTTGTTGTCGTGCTCGAACGTCGGCGTCAGGTCGCGCCCCGCCACCATCACCGAGCCAGTGCCCAACCAGTACGTTCGCGCGAGCGAGGGAAGCTCTTCGAGCGTCGCTCCGAATCGAAGCCCTGGCAGCTGTGCCGGAACCGCGATTTCGTCTCGCACGAAGTCATCGAGCCGCCGTCCCGACGCCGCGCGAAAGACCTCGGCCAGAATCCACCCGTACTCGTACGGCAGATACGCGAGCGTTCCTCTCGGCCAGCGCGGCGTCGCGGCGACGAGGGCGGCATGCACCCGGTCGTCATGCGGCCAGTCGCGCGGGTTGGCGTCGAGCTCGGGCGTGAAGACACCAGCGCGGTGCGTGAGCACATCGAGCACCGTCAGCTCGCCCTTCCCGTTCGCAGCGAAGTCGGGAACGTACTGGGCCACTGGAGCAGAGACGTCCAACACGCCGCGGTCCTCCAGCATCGCCACTGCCAGCGCGACGACGGCCTTGCTCGCCGAGAAGACAGAGAACCGCGTCTGCGCCGTGACGGCGACCGGAGCGACGCCTTCGCTCTCCCGAAACCCACGCGCGACACCGACGGCCACCGACACCACCTCACGGCCGCGATGACGAACGACGAGCTGGCCTCCGGGGAAGCGCCCCTGCGCCTGCTGCTGACGAAGCACCTCGCCGACGCGTTCGAACGTCACGTGGCCTTCAACTGCGAGAGCACGCCGCGCGCGTGCGCGATGGCCTGACCATCACGTGCAGGATTGGCGAGCGTGAGGAACTTCTCGAACGACGCAGCCGCCGACGCGAAGTTCTTCAACGCGAGCTCGGCGCCGCCCTTGTTGAACCACGCGATGGAATGATTCGGAGCGAGCGTGATGGCGCGCTTGAACGACTCCAGCGCCTCGGGCGTTCGTCTCAGTCTGTTGAGCACGTGGCCGCGGTCGCACGCCGCCTGCGCGTGGGTCGGGTCGAGCTTCAGCGCCTCGTCGTAACAAGACAACGAGTCATCGAGCTGGTTGAGGGTCTCGAGGAAGTCGGCCTTGTGAAACCACGCATCGGCGAGCGTGGCGTCGATGGCGATGGCCTGGTCGAAGCACATGATGGCCGCTGGCCGCTCTCCGAGATTCCCAAGACAGAGGCCCCGCGCGACGTACAGATGCGCGGCGTTCGGCTCGAGCGCGAGCCCTTCATCGATGGCCGCGATGGCGTCGGCGAACCGGCCAGCATCGAGCATCGTGTGCATCTTCTGCTTCGAGGCTTCGAAGCGACGCTCACGTTCCTCGGGACTCAGCGCGCCCGGCAGGTTCGCCCTCACCTGCTCTTGGACGGGGCCCGCGGAGGGACCGACCACGGCGACCTTCACGACCTGCCCACCGCAGTACATGCAGCTCGGGCGGTCGGGAACGGTTCGACCACACTTCGTGCACTGGCTGCTCATGCGTGCCCCCGTGCGAGGGAGCCTACTGCAACTCGTCGGTCATCATGCCGAGCGTCGAGGCTCCAGCGGCCTTCGCACCATCGAGCGCTGCGACCACGCGGCCATAGTTCGCGCGCCCATCAGCGGTGACGAACACGAGCTTCTTCGGCCGGCCCTCGAGCGCGGCCTTCAACGTCGCCACGTACTGTTCCAGCGCGACCGGCTGCTGGTTGAGCGTCAACGTTCCATCAGCCGCCACCGCCACCACCAACTGTGTCTCGGTCACCTGCGGCGCGTCGACCTTCTCGGTCTGCGGCACCGCGACGGTCAGGTCTTTCTCGAGCAGCGGCGTGAGCACCATGAAGATGATGAGCAGCACCAGCACCACGTCGACGAGCGGCGTGACGTTGATCTCCGACGAGAGCGACATCGCCGGCTTAATGACGCGCACCTTCACTTCGCCACCGCCTCGACGCCGAGCGCCACCGACTTCGCGCCTGCTTCTCGCGCCAATCGCATCACGCGCCGCACGTCGTCGAACGCGAGCCGCTCGTCACCCTTGAGCAGCACGCGCCGCCCCGGAGCCACCTTCAGCGCCTGCGCCACCACCGCCACGAACGCGTCGTCATCGAAGCGCCGGTTCTCGACCCACAGCTCCTTGTCGACCGTGACCGAGACGACGAGCGGGTTCGTCGCGCCCTCCCCTTCGACCTGCGTCGCCTTCGGCAGCGTCACGTCCTTCCCGCGCTGCAACAGCGGCGTCACCACCATGAAGATGATGAGCAGCACCAGCACCACGTCGACGAGCGGCGTGACGTTGATCTCACTCTTGAGCCCCTTGCCGGAGCCGAGCCCCATCGCCATCAGCGCGGCTTCGCCAGGGAACGCGAGACGTGGTCGAGCAATTCGTTCGACGACTCCGCGATGTCGACCGCGCGCGCCTCGACCCACTGCGAGAGGAAGTTGAACGCCACCACCGCGGGAATCGCGACGAGCAACCCGAACGCCGTCGTCACCAACGCCTCCGCGATGCCGGCCGACACCGCGCCGAGCCCTCCGGAGTTCGTCTTCGCCATCGACTCGAACGAGTTCACGATGCCCATCACCGTGCCGAGCAGCCCGACGAACGGCGCGGTCGAGCCCACGGTGGCCAGCACCGACAACCCGCGCTTCAACGTCTGCAGCTCACGCGTCGCCTGGCGCTCGAGCGCGCGCGCCACCGACTCCACCTTCACCTCACGCTCGTCGGGTGCCGTGTGAAACGCCTTCAGCCCCGCGTGCAGCACGGCGCCGAGATAGCCGCCACCGGGCTTCGACTCGGCCGCCACCTTCGCCACGTCGCCATCGGCGAGCTGCTTCGCGAGGGTCTCGGCGAAGCGTCGTGACAAACCGCCCGCCGTCACGAACGCGACCACGCGCTCGAACGCCACCACGAGCGACACGAGCGACATGAACAGCAGCGTCACCACGATGCCGCGCGCGAAGGGGCCCATCGCGGCCCACAACGACGTCAGGCTGAAGTCCATCGCACCTGTCTGCACTCGTTTCCCCTCTCGCCACCGTCACCGCGGCATCGTCAGCCGAATGTTGAAGAAATAGTCGATGTTCACCGGCCGCCCCTGGAACGTCGCGGGAGCGCACTTCCACTTCGACACCTGCGCCAGCGCCACGTCGGTCATGAACGGCACGCCCTTCACGGGCTGACAGCTCTGTACGGAGCCATCGACGCGAATGGTGCAGCGAATGATGAGCAGCCCTTCGACCTTCGCCTCGAGCGCTTCACGCGTGTACTCGATGGGCGCGACGGAGCGGTCGCACTCGGGCCGCGTCATGCCTTCGCCGAAGGGGAGCACCGCTTCGCCGCTCCCGCTCGTTCCTGCACCGTCACTGCCCTGCGCCGGCCCATCACCCGTCCCCGTGCCGCTGGCCGTCGAGTCGGAGCCGCCAGTCGAGGTGTCTCCCGGCTCGGTGGTGTCAGGGCCGTTCGTCGTCACCGGCTCCTCGAGCACCACCTCAGGCTGCGGCGAGGGCTCGGGCACGGCGGTGGGAATCTCCCGTGGCGCGACGACCTCGAGGCGTTTGACCTTCGGCGCAGGCGCAGCCGGCTTCGGCGCCGCGGGCTCGGGCGTCACCGTCTGCACCGGAGCCGCTGGCGTGGGCGAGAAGAACGTCACCTCGGGCGCGTTCACGTTCGTCGAGCGCGTGGGCCGCAACGCAGCCTGCCAGGTGATGACTCCGGCCACCGCGACGCCGTGGAGCCCGAGCGCGAGCAGGGCCACCATCGTCCACCGTGCTGTGTCGCGCTGAGGGGCGGCCCGAACGGAATCGAACATCGACCGCCGAGGTGTAGCACCCAATCGCAGGCGCCCCGGCCCAAGCACGCGCGCAGCGCATCAACATGAGAGTGGGCCCTCATTGACAGGTGATGGTCCACCGCTACGGTGCGCCGCCGCCCACGTGCCCGGCCGGAGGGGACATGCTGAACACCACATCGAAGACGCTCGCCATCGCCGCACTCCTGGTGGCGTCGCTCGCCTTCGCGCAGGGCAACTCGGTCATCACCGGCACCGTCTCCGACGCGGCGACGAACAAGCCCATCGGCGACCTCGTCATCACCGCCACGTCACCCGCGCTCCAGGGTGAGCGCATCGTCGTCACCGACGCGGCGGGCATCTATCGCCTCTCGCAGCTGCCGCCGGGCACGTACACGCTCCGCCTCTCGCGCGAGTCGTACAAGCCGTTCACCCGCGCCGACGTGCAGGTTCGCGTCGACCGCACCATTCGCGTCAACGTGCAGCTCCAGCCCGAGTCGCTGCAGTCGGAAGAGATTCTCGTCGTCGGCAAGGCGCCCACCGTCGACGTCGGCAGCGCCACGCAGGGCATCAGCGTCACGAAGGACTTCATCGACCGCGTCGCCTTCATTCGGCCCAACGCCACCGGCCAGCGCAGCTTCGAAGACATCGCGCAGGCAGCGCCGCAGGTGACGGCCGACCGCTACGGCTACGGCTTCAACGGCGGGCAGAGCCCCGAGAACCTGTACCTCGTCGACGGCGTGCAGGTGAACGACCCGACGTTCGGCTCGCTCAAGACCAACACGGGCGTGGGCGGCGCGCTGCTGCCCCTCGAGTTCGTCGAAGAGGTGAACGTCATCACCGGCGGCTACATGCCCGAGTTCGGCCGCGCGGGCGGCGGCGTGCTGAACGTGGTGACGAAGTCGGGCTCGAACGACCTTCACGGCTCGGTGTGGGGCAACTGGTGGCCGGGCGCGCTCACGGCGACCCCGAACACCGTGCGCAACGAAGGCAGCTCGCTCGAGACGACGACGAAGCGCCACAACACCGGCGACTTCGGTGCTGACCTCGGCGGCGCCATCATCAAGGACAAGCTCTGGTTCTACGGCGGCGTCGCGCAGTCGTTCGACCGGCAACGCGTGACGCGTGGCGTGCGGCGCTTTCTGCTCAACGACGACGCGAGCGATTTTCTCTACGACGACGCCGGCAACATTCGCACCGAGGGCGTGACGAGCAACTCGCGCTTCGACGACCGCCGCGCCTTCACCTGGTTCGGCAAGCTGACGTGGCTCATCGATGGCAACAACTCGCTCGCGCTCTCGGTGACGGGCAGCCCGCAGCAGCGCGTGGCGCCGATGTTCGCGCCGCTCGGCTATGGCGCCGACCTCGACACCACCAACTCGACGACGGCCTCGCTCAAGTACACGGGCAGCTTCCTCGACAAACACCTGCTGGTCGACGCGACCGCCGGGTGGAACCGCACCGAGCAGGCACGGCTCCCGAACGACGGCTCGCACCCGGGCCAGACGACGGGCTTCGCGGGCGTTCCGCAGACGCAGTTCCGCCGCAACCCGCCGCTGTCGATTCGTGACTTCGAAGAGCTGCCGGCCGGCGTCGCCGACCTCTGCGAGCCCGCCGGCTTCATCGCCAGCAAGCGCGTGCCGTACATAGGCCTCAACCGCTACGTGATGGCGTGCCCCGTCACCGGCGGCGGCGCGACGTACAACATCGGTGGCCGCGGCTTCATGTCGGAGTCCGAAGCCGACCGCCTGCAGGCGCGGGTGAACGTCTCGTACCTCTTTCAGCTGCTCGGCCATCACATCGCGCGCGCCGGCGCCGACGTGGAGTGGACGCAGTACCGCGTGAACAAGGCGTACTCCGGCGGCGTGAGCCTCATCGACCTGCCCGCCGTGCCGGGCGCCGACTTCCTCGGGCAGCGCGACCAGTCGTACCTCGCCAACCCCGACGACCGCGTGCCGCTCCTCAACGTGCGCAGCACGCCGAGCCAGTTCACGACGGGCCTCTACCTGCAGGACAGCTGGACGATTCTCGACGCCGTCACGCTCAACGGCGGCCTTCGCTACGACACGCAGCAGCTCTTCGCGTCGAACGGCGACCTGGGCCTCTCGCTCAACAACATGCTCTCGCCGCGCGTGGGCATCATCTACGACTTCACCCAGCAGGGCCGCTCGAAGGTGTTCGCGAACTACGCGGTGTACCACCAGAACATTCCCCTGCAGATGGCCGACCGCGCGCTCACTGGCGAGTACCAAACCTATACGTACAATTCTGCGGCCGGCTGTGACCCGATTGGCAACGCCTCCAAAGGCTGTACCGACAAGGCGAACGCGGTGGCGCTCAACGAAGACCCGCTCGCGCCGTCTCCCAACTACGTTCGCTTCGCCGCCGGCCGCACGATGGTCGACCCGAACCTGAAGCCCACGGCCAAGGGAGAGATCACCGCAGGCCTCGAGTACGAGGTCATCTCGAACCTGCGCGTGGGCCTCATCGGCACGCACAACTGGCTCTTCAACGCCGTCGAAGACATGTCGAACGACGAAGGCGCGACGTACTTCATCGGCAACCCCGGCTCGGGCCTCGCGAAGGCGTTCCCCAAAGCCGAGCGCAAGTACTTCGCCGGCACGCTCTACGCGTCGAAGGCCTTCACCGACGGCTGGCTCGTGCAGGGCAGCTACACGTTGTCGAGCCTGTACGGGAACTACTCGGGCCTCTTCCGCCCCGAGACGGGCCAGCTCGACCCCGGCATCTCGAGCGACTTCGACCTGAAGTCACTGCTCGTCAACCGCACCGGCTTCCTCCCGTCGGACCGCACGCACCAGGTGAAGGCGTACGTCGCGAGAGACTTCGAGGTCTCTCCCACCGTCTCGATTCTGGCGGGCCTCTCGTACGAGGGCTTCTCGGGCACGCCCATCAACTACCTCGCGCGCCACCCGCTCTACGGCAACGACGAGACCTTCGTGCTGCCGCGAGGCTCGGCCGGCCGTACGCCGTGGACGCACAACGTGAACGTGCGTGGCGGCCTTCAGTGGAAGGTGACGAAGGAGCAGACGGTGCAGGTGACGCTCGACCTCTTCAACCTGCTCAACCTGCAGGAGGCGACCGAGGTCTCGCAGCGCCTGTCGACGCTCGAGATTCTTCCGGCGTCGGTGCCCGAGGGGAAAGACCCCGCCGAGGCCGCGTGTCTGTCGGGCAACGTCCCGACGTGCCAGACGATTCTGCAGAAGAAGGTCAACGGCGCGACGGTGCCCGTGGCCTCGACCGACCTCAACGGCAACTTCAAACAACCCACCGCCTACCAGCAGCCGTTCTCGGTGCGGCTCGGCGTGAAGCTGTCGTTCTAAGACGAGAGGAGCCACCCATGTTCCGCACCATCTCGTTCGCGCTGACCGCCTCGTTCTTCGCCGGGCTCGCCATGTCGGGCTGCTTCGCTGCGCAGCCACCGCCACAGTGCCAGACGGTCTCGACGCAGGACTTCAACGGCAACCCGCCGTACCTCGCGATGCTGAAGCAGACGTCGGCGTCGGCCGCGTGCACCGAAGGGCAGAAGCTCGCGTCGATGCTCGTCGGCGTGCAGGACTACGTTCCGCCCGGTGGTGGAGCCGCGAAGCTGGTGCTCCGCCCGGGCCGCCTCGTCGACCTCGCGCAGGGCAACGTCTTCAAGGCCGACATCGACGCGAAGAACGACTGCCAGGCGAAGAAGAACTGCGGCAACTGCGGGCCCGATGGTGGCAACCCGTGCCTCTTCGTCGACGACCCGGTGACGCGCAGCGACCCCGAAGACCCCGAAGGGAAGAAGCTGAACGCGCTGGGTGGGTTCGCGCGCGCGCCGAGCAGCGGCATCTGCGCGGCGTCGGAGCCGCTGGTGGCGTCGCAGAACTTCGAGGCCCGCACGCTCGCGCTCGTCGACGGAGGCATGGCCACCCTGCCCGCGCTGCCGGCGACGTTCTCGTTCTCGGACGTGAAGGTCATCACCACCTTCGAGGTGCCCGGTACGGCGTTCACCGCGAAGCTGTCGCAGACCGAAGGCGCGTGCGTCGCGGCGTACGATGTCGTCGCCTTCTACCCGTCGATTGCGTGTGAAGCCGACGTCGACTGCGACCCGAACACCGACCTCGACGCGGGCCGTAATACGGGCTCGGGCATCAACCCCGACTTCGCGCCGAAGTGCGACACCGACCTGGGCTTCTGCGTGCCGACCGTCGACGTGACGAAGCCGGGCCTGCCGAAGCTGCCGTAGCCGTTCCTGAATTCGCGACTCGCGTTCCTGTGCGCAGGAATGAGGAGTCCACGGCCGCTGCGTACAGTGCGCAGCATGAACCAGCTCAACGGCTTTCAGTTCTCTCCCCCGCCCGGCTACCGCGTCGACGAGGTGATGTCTTCGTGGCGCGGTCCCTCGACGGCGTCTGGCTCGGCCTCGTTCATCGCGCAGACGAAGAAGGCCCGCCTCGGCGCCAGCCTCGACGAGCTCACCACCGAGACCGTGCTCGAGCTGACGCAGTCACTCGGGAACGGCCTCAAGGACATGTCGAAGGCCGAGTTCGCGTTCGACGACGGCGGCACCGGCATGCTGCTCGGCTTCACGCTGAACACCTCGACCGGCACCTACCGGCAGTACTTCGCGCTGCGGCTGCACGGCGACCGCCTGTGCACGCTCACCGTCACCGCCTCGGCCGCGTCGCTCGACCAGGCGCAGGCGAACGCGCTGCTCACCTCCATCGCCTCGCTCCGATTGGCCTGAACATGACCACCCGAATTCCACCGACGACGAC
>JAACJQ010000013.1 GCA_016879935.1 Archangiaceae bacterium
GAAGGTCTCCATCTCGACCCTGCTCGACGACTTGAAGCTCGCCATGGAGCCCGTCGCCACCCGCGCGGGTGTCACGCTCGACGTGAAGGGAGTCGAGGCGACGCTCGACGCCGACCGCGTGAAGCTGAGCCAGGTGCTCATCAACCTCGTCGGCAACGCCATCAAGTTCTCCGATGGCAAGGGCACCGTCACCGTGCGCGCGTCGGTGCAGCAGGAGCGCGTCACGCTCTCGGTGCGCGACGAGGGCATCGGCATCGCCCCCGAACACCAGGCGCTCATCTTCGAGGGCTTTCGCCAGGTCGAGGGCAGCAACACGCGGCGCTTCGGCGGCAGCGGGCTCGGGCTCGCCATCTCGAAGCGGCTGGTGACGATGCACGGCGGCACGCTGCGGGTGGAGAGCACGCTCGGCCAGGGCAGCACCTTCGTCGTCGACCTGCCGCTCGTCGCGCCCACCGTGGAGCAGCCCGACACCTCCGACGCACAGGTCGTCGTGGTGGTGGACGACGAGAGCATCGCGGTCGACACCACCTCGGTGGCGCTGCGGCCGCTGGGCTGTCGCGTCGTCGCCGTGCACGACCCCCGGCTCGCGCTCGAGCGGCTGCGCGCGTCACAGC
Organism: Archangiaceae bacterium; assembly: GCA_016879935.1. Classification (GTDB taxonomy): domain Bacteria; phylum Myxococcota; class Myxococcia; order Myxococcales; family Myxococcaceae; genus Xiheimicrobium. The sequence continues at coordinate 615 of JAACJQ010000013.1, forward strand.
CGGCGCTCCTCATTCTCGACGTGATGATGCCGCGCGTGAGCGGCCTCGAGCTGCTGCGCGACCTCAAGAAAGACCCGCAGCTCTCGACCATTCCCGTGCTCGTCTCGAGCGCCTACCCCGACAACCGCCTCGCCGCCGAAGCGCTGGGCGCCACCTTCATCGCCAAACCCTGGCAGCCCGGAGAGCTGCTGCGCGTCGCCAGCAGTCTGCTCGCGCGCGGCCCGACCCCGAGGAGCACCTCATGAAACGCATCGACGAAGGCGCACCGTCAGACCAGCCCGCTCCCACCAGCCTCGTGCTCTACGTCGAAGACGAGCCCTCGAACTGGGAAGTGACCGAGCTGCGGCTGCGAACGAAGTTCAAGCTGCTCTGGGCCCGCACCGACGAAGAGGCCTGCGCCCTCGTGCGCCAGTACGGCCCGCAGCTCTATGCCGTGTTGATGGACGTGCAGCTGCAGGGAAGCGCGCTCGACGGCATGGCCCTCACCCAGCTGTTCCGCGGCAAGGCGACGGGGCCGCTGCCCGCCTTCGCGCAGGGCCTCACGCCGCTCGACTGCCCCATCTTCTTCGTGACGGCCTACGGCAACCTCCACTCGCCCGAGCAGATGGAGGCCGTGGGTGGAGACGCGCACGTGCCCAAGCCCGTCGACTTCGTCAGCCTCACGTTGCTGCTCGCCCGCCACAACATGAAGCGCGCGATGGCCACGCTGAAGGGGTGAGCAGCACCTGCGCGCCACACCCACACCATGGGAAACGCGCCGCACGGTTCTTCGCGTCGCACCGCGCAGGGAATACGGTTGGGCCTTCAATGACCTCGGGTGGTCAGAAGAGCTGGGCGGCCGGGCACCAGGTGGGCCGCTACGTGCTCCAACGAGTCATCGCTCGCGGCGGCATGGCCGAGCTCTGGCTCGCGCAGCAGCCGGGCCCTCGCGACTTCGCGCGTGAGGTCGTCATCAAACGAATCCTCACCGAAGGGCCGATGACGGCCGACTTCGAGCAGCTCTTCTTCGACGAAGCGAAGGTGGCCTCGCAGCTCAACCACCCGAACATCGTGCAGGTCTTCGAGTTCGACGAGTTCGAAGGCACGCCGTACCTGGTGATGGAGTCGCTCAACGGCGACACGCTCGGCGCCCTCATGCGCAAGGTGGCGCTGCGGGGGGAAGCGCTGCCGCCGAAGCTGGCCGTCGCCATCGTGCTCCGCTGCGCGCAGGGCCTCGGCTCGGCGCACCGCAAGCTGGGGCCCGACGGCAAGCCGTTGCTCGTGGTGCACCGCGACGTCTCGCCGCAGAACATCTTCGTCACCCGCGATGGCCTCGTGAAGGTGCTCGACTTCGGCATCGCGCGCGCCGTGGGCCGGGTGACGACGACGGCCGTGGGCATGGTGCGCGGCAAGCCGCACTACATGGCGCCCGAGCAGGCGAGGGGAAACGCGGTCGCGGCCTCCGACGTGTTCTCGCTCGGCGTGGTGCTCTTCGAGTTGCTCACCGGCCGCAGGCTCTACGGCGACGCCGACCACCTCGACGTGTTCCGCCAGCTGGTGCTCGGAGAGACCCCCACGCCCGGCCCGATGGACGTGAACCGCGCGGTGCCCGCCGACCTCGACGCGCTCGTTCGCAAGATGATGGAGCGGCGGCTCGAGCACCGCTTCTTCGATGGCGTCGTCTGTGCCGAGGCGCTCGAGGAGTGGCAGCGCCGCAACCAGGTCAGCATGTCTGACCATGCGCTCTCGCAGTGGGTGCAGTCGCTCGACGGAGCCGGCGCCGCCACCGTGCCCATTCCGGCGGTGACGGCGGCGATGCTGGCCGAGGCGTCGCATCGAGACCGCGGGCCCGGCGCCGTCGCGGGCGTGCGCGCCGTGCCGCCTTTCGACACCACAGCGAGGGGCACCGACCCTGCTGCACCCGCAGCTGCTCGCCCATCGGCCCCGCGCCCGTCGGTGCCATCGAGGGGCGCATCGTCGGCAGCTACCGTCATCGAGCCCGCGGTTTCGCCAGAGCTCGTGGAGGCGGCGCGCCGTGGCCCCGGGTCGGATGCTGGCGCGCGCGTGGCCGACCCGTCGCGGCGCAGTCCGGGCTCCGATGCCGCCGCCGGGGCCGTGCCCGTCGAATCGTCCCGTGGGGCGCTGGCGTCGCAGGGTGCGGCGCGTGCGGCAGACCCGTCGCGCAGAAGTCCCGGCTCCGATGCAGCGGCTGGCGCAGCGCCAGTCGAACCGTCCCGCGGGGCGCTCGCGTCTCAGGGCGCCGCGGCAGCAGCCTCGCGCGAAGGCGTGGCTTCTCGAGGTGCAGCGCCCGCGGCCGCGCCGGTGGAGTCGTCACACGCATCACGAGAAGGCGTGGTCTCGCGAGGTGCAGCACCTGCGGCGGCGCCGTTGGAGTCGTCACACGCATCACGAGAAGGCGTGGCCTCGCGAGGTGCAGCGCCCGCAGCCGCGCCGGTGGAGTCCGCACTCTCGCGCCAAGGGGTGGCCTCGCGTGGTGCCGCACCCGCGGCCGCGCCGGTGGAGTCGTCACACGCATCACGAGAAGGCGTGGTCTCTCGAGGCGCAGCACCAGCCGCCGCGCCCGTCTCGTCATCGACCGCCACCGTCGTCGAGCCGTCGCGCCTCATTCCCGCCGCTGAGACGCGCGTCGAGCAGCCCGTGTCGTCGACCGTCGTGCTCTCGACGCCCGTGGCACCGCGCGTGGCTGCGCCCCCGGTGTCATCCACGATGCTGGTCTCCGAGCCCGTGGCGCCGCGCGTGGCTGCGCCCCCGGTGTCATCCGCGATGCTGGTCTCCGAGCCCGTCGCCCCACGTGCAGCGCCCAGCTCGGCGCCGACCGCTCCGGCGCCAGCGCGTGGGTCTTCACGAGGTGTGGTGATTGGCGTGCTCGTCGCAGTCGCGGTGGCGGGCATCGCGCTGCTCGCCTTCGCGCTCGGCCGCCCCGAAGAGCGCGTGAGCATCGAGGCGTCGCCTGTGCCGCCGCCTCCACCGAAGCCGGTCGCCGCGCTCGCCGCAGAGCCCAGCCCTGCAGCGCCCACGCCCGCCACCATCGAGCTCAAGCTCTCGACGAAGCCCACCGACGTGCAGGTCGAAGTCGACGGCCTGCTGGTGGGCCACACGCCGCTCGCGCTGAAGGGTCGCGACGGCGACGTGGTGCTGGTGAGCCTGAGCGCGCCTGGCTACGTGAAGATGGAGCGCAAGATTCTGCTCTCGCGTCAGCTCTCGGAGCTGAAGCTCGAGCTCGAGAAGGTGCGGGCCGTGAAGCCGAAGCCCGACCCGAAAGAGCTGAAAGACCCGTACTCCAGCGACCTGGTGGGCGACCCGTACTGACGTGCCTTGAAATCAAAAGACGCGCTCGACAAGCGGGGCGCTGGTCATCATGAAGCCCCGATGCACCGACTGCTCCGCGGCCTCATCAACTTCAAGACCGAGCTGGCACCCACCATGCGGCCGCTCTTCAAGGACCTCAGCCAGGGCCAGGAGCCCGAGCTGTTGCTCATCAGCTGCAGCGACAGCCGCGTCGTTCCGCACCTGCTCACGAGCGAAGAGCCCGGTGACGTCTTCGTCGTGCGCACGGTGGGCAACATCATCGCGCCCGCAGGGCAGAGCGGGTTCTCGGTGGGCGACGTGAGCGAGGCCTCGGCCATCGAGTACGGCGTCGAGGTGCTGGGCATTCGTGACATCGCGGTGTGTGGCCATTCGAACTGCGGCGCCATGAAGGCGGTGCTCGACGGGCGGCAGAAGCTGGCGGCGCTCGCTCCCAACCTCGTCGCGTGGCTCGAACACGGAGAGGCTTCGCAGACGCGCCTCAAGCTGTCGGACTTCATCGACCCGAAGCTGCCCGAGGTCGATCGGCTCTCGCAGGCCAACGTGCTGCAGCAGCTCGACCACGTCGCCAGCTACGCGCCCGTCGCGAAGCGCAAGGGTGAGATTCGGCTGCACGCGCTCTGGTTCGACATCGCGAAGACGATGGTGTCGCTCTACGAGGCCGACCGCGGCCGCTTCGTGGCGCTCGACGAGCAGGAGATTGGGCGCCTGCTCAGCGCGCGGTGACGAGCCGCTTCGCTCCGAGCCATGGCGCGAGGGCTGTTCGACGAACGATGAAGAAGAACGTGCCGAAGCTGATGACGAACGCGCCGGTGACGACGACGAGGTAGCCGACCCACGCGGGCCAGGGTTGCTTCGCCACCAGCACCTGCCCGCCTTGCACCAGCGGGTGGTGCACCAGGTAGACCCAGTACGCCGACTGCACGAGCACGCCAGGCGGCTTCGAGCCGGGCCGAAGCGCAGGCCCGATGACGCCCAGCACCATCAACCACGCCGCCACCGCGGCGAGCACCTGGCCCTGCCATTGCCACTGCAGCGGGCGTGAGAAGACGAAGAGGCACAGGGCGAGTGAGGCCACCGCCATCCACCACCCGCGGCGCTGCAGCACGGCCGTCGCGTGATGCGATTGATGGAGCAACCACCCGAACGCGAAGAACGGCGCGAAGTACCCGACGCTGTTCATCGAGGGGGCGAACGAGAAGGCCGGCTGCGGCTCTCCGAACGTCAGCACCGACGCGGCCGTCAGCACGCTGCCCAGCACCAGCGCTTCTGGCACGCGCAGCGCCGACTCGAGTCGCACCACGAGGCGCGTCTTCGACAAGAGCCACGCGCCAAGACAGAACAGAAAGAGGTACTCGAGGAACCACAGGTGCAGCGGCCGAAACAGCCACTCACCCTGGCCCCCGAAGTCGGAGTGCATCGTGCCCTGCGCGATCGACGCGCGGCGAATGAGCACGTCGGTGACGATGGAGATGGGGAGCGCGACGAAGAACGGCACCAACAGCCGCTTCGCGCGGTCTTTCAGGAAGCCCTCGCCCCGCCGCCGCAGCACGAGCGCTGCGAAGAATCCCGAGAGCGTGAAGAACACCGGCATGCGCACGGCGTGAATGACGCCCGCGACGAGGGAGAAGCCGCTCCACGTGGCCTCGGCCTGCACGGGAAACCACGGCCCCACGTCGGGCATGAAGGCGTACGTCGAGTGGTACACGAGCCCGAGCAGCATCGCGGCCGCGCGCACCCGGTCGAGCCCGTCGAAGCGCGTCACAACGAGTCGAAGCGCTCCTCGACGGCGCGGCAGAGCGTCTTGAGCACCTTCACGCGGGCGAAGTTCTTGTCGTTGGCTTCCACCAGCGTCCACGGGGCTTCTTCGGTGCTGGTGCGGTCAATCATGTCGCAGACGGCCGTCTCGTACTCGTCCCACTTCTTGCGATTGCGCCAGTCTTCGTCGGTGATTTTGAATCGTTTGAAGGGCGTGCGCTCGCGCTCCTTGAAACGTTTGAATTGTTCCTCTTTCGAGATGGCCAGCCAGAACTTCGTCAGCACCGAGCCGCCGGTGAGCAGCTCGCCCTCGAAATCGTTGATCTCCTGGTAGGCCCTCATCCACGCGGCCTCGGTCGCGAAGCCCTCGACGCGCTCGACGAGCACGCGGCCGTACCAGCTGCGGTCGAAGATGGCGATGCGGCCATGCCGCGGCAGGTGTCTCCAGAAGCGCCAGAGGTAGGGCTGCGCGCGCTCCTCTTCGGTGGGCGCCGCGATGGGAATCGGCCGAATGAAGCGCGCGTCGATGGCCTGGGTGATGCGGCGAATGGCGCCGCCTTTGCCCGCGGCGTCGTTGCCTTCGAAGACGCACACCACCGACACCTTGCGGAACTTCACGTCGCGCGAGAGCAGGTTGAGGCGCCCCTGCCACTTCTCGAGCTGCTTCTCGTACGAGGTGTCGTCGAGCTTCTGCGTGAGGTCGAGCGACTTGAGCACGTTGCGCCCGTCGACCGGGGGCAGCAACGGCGGCGCGTTCGAGTTGGAGGCAGGCACGCCGTCTTCGAGCCGGTCTTCGATGGTGGCGAGCAGGGTCTTGCCGACGGTGAGCGAGCGGTAGCGGGCGTCGGCGCCGTTGACGATGTGCCAGGGCGCGTGGCCCGTCGAGGTGCTGCGCACGAAGTGCTCCGACGCCTCCGAGAACCGGTCGTACTGGCCGAACAGGTCCCACTCGCCGTCACCGACACGCCAGCGCGTGCGCTTGTCGGCGGCCAGCGCCTCGAGCCGCTTGCGCTGCTGCTTCTTGGTGAGGTGGAACCAGAACTTCACCAGCAAGACGCCCTCGTCGCAGAGCATCTTCTCGAAGCGGTTCACCTCGGCGACGCGCTGGTCGAGCTCGGCTCTGCTGATGGCGCGGTACGCCCGGTCGACGATGGGCTGGCTGTGCCACGCGCCGAAGAAGATGCCGATGCGCCCCTTCGGCGGCAGCCGCTGCCAGAAGCGCCACATGGCGGGCCGCGCACGCTCGTCGTCGCTGGGCTGGTCGAACGCGTGCGTGTTGATGTGGCGTGGGTCCATCCACTCGTGGAGCAGGTTGACGGTCTCACCCTTGCCGGCGCCTTCGACGCCGCCGATGAGCACCAGCACGGGGAACTGCTTCTTCTCGAGCACCCGGAACTGCGCGGCGAGCAGGGCCTGGCGCAGCTTCGGCTCCTGCTTCTTCCAGGTGGCTTTGTCGACTTCGTGGGCGATGGAGGCGGTCTCGAACACGACGCGAAGGTTACCCGTGCCCTGCTGGAGTGTCGCGATTCGGATCAGCCCGGCGTGGTCTTGATCAAGGCTCACCTGAAAACCGATGCGCGGCTTCGTTTCAGGGGCCGTGGCTGGTCGCGTGGGCCGAACGGTTTACGGTGCAACCCATGACGCTCCTCCTCGCGTTCGTCGCCGGTGCCCTCGGCTGGTCGTTGTCGGAGTACACGCTGCACCGCTTCGTCGGCCATGGCCGCACGCGCCGCCGCGAGGGCCTGTGGTTTCTTGGCCCGCAGGCCGTGCTGCTGCTCTTCAACGAGGAGCACATTCACCACCACCGCGACCCGCTGTACTTCGCGCCCGCGTGGAAGAAGGCGCTGGCGACGGTGGTGCTGGTGCCCGTCATCGGTGGGCTCGCGTCGCTGGTCGCCGGGCCCCAGCTGGGCGTCACCTTCGGTGCGGGCTTCGCGCTCACGTACCTCGGCTACGAGGTGCTGCACCGCCGCATTCACACCCACGCGCCCATCGCCGGCTACTTCGCGTGGATGCGGAGGCACCACCTGCACCACCACGTCTCGCCGAAGGTGAACCACGGCGTCACCTCGGTGCTGTGGGACGTGGCGTTCTCGACGCACGAGGTGGCCGAGCCGGTCGCGCTGCACTTCAAGCTCGCGCCGAAGTGGCTCCTCGACGACACGGGAGAGATTCGCCCGCAGTTCGCCACCGAATACCGGCTCGTCGGGCGGCGTTGAGAAAGTCGCAGGCGCTGACACGGCGGTGACGTGCCATGCGCACGGTGCGACCATGAGCACCATGACCGCAGCACCGCTTCCGCTCCCCAAGCCGCTGCTGCGCGGGGTGTCTCACCAGATCTTCTTCTTCGTCGCGCTCGTCGCCGGTGGGTTGCTCGTCGGGGCTGCGCACGGGGTCGCTGCGAAGGTGGGCTGCGCCATCTACGCCGCGAGCCTCGCCACCCTGCTTGGCGTGAGTGCGCTCTATCACCGGCCAACCTGGTCGCTCCGCGCACGGGCCCGCATGCGCCGCCTCGACCACTCGGCCATCTTCGTGCTCATCGCCGGCACGTACACGCCGATGGCGCTCACGCTTCCCGACGAGATGTCGAAGACGATGCTCCTGGTGGCGTGGGTGGGCGGCGCCATCGGTGTGCTCCGCGCGCTGTTCTGGGTGCACGCGCCGAAGTGGCTGGTGGCGGTGCTGGCCCTGGCGATGGGGTGGGTCGCGCTGCTCTACCTGCCGACGGTGGGCCGCATCGCGGGCACGCCCGTGCTCGTCTTCATGGGCATCGGCGGAGTGCTCTATTCACTCGGCGCGCTCGCGTACGCGTTTCGCAAGCCCGACCCGTGGCCGCGCGTGTTCGGGTACCACGAGGTGTTTCACGCCTTCGTCGTCGCCGCGGCGGTGTGTCACTTCGTCGCTGTCGTGCTCGCGCTGCCGTCGATGCGCGTCAGCTGACCATCACTGGCAGACGCCGGTGCCGTTGGGCTGCGGCACACACGAGCGCTGCACGAGGCAGGTCTCATCGGCCCAGCCTCCATCGGCCTGACAGACCCGAACGCCGTCGGCAGCCGTCACCACTGGAGCGCAGATGAAGGCTCCAGGCCGAATGGCAGGGTTCGAGTCGTCGCAGTCGTTGCCCAGCACCGAGAGGCCCGGCGCCAGCGCGCACCGCTCGACGGGCCGACCAGCGCCGTGGCCGTCGAGGTCGCCGTCGGTGAAGAAGGGGCGAGTGACGCCTTCATCGGTCTCGCCGTCGCAGTCGTCGTCGCGGCTGTTGCACGTCTCCGAGGCGTTGGGGTTCACCTCGAAGCGCGAGTCGTCGCAGTCGCGGCCCTGCACGTACGTGGCGCTGCCGGGCCGCCGAACGACCTCGACCGGCGACTACCGCTGCGTGCCCCCGTCGGACGTGCACGTGACGTCTTCGTTCGGTCGCAAGACGTTGCGGCAGCTCGAGCGGGCGTAGCCGTCGCCATCGAGGTCGCCGTCTCCCCACCCCTGGAGTGGATCGACCTCGCCCACGGTGCAGGGGTTGCAGTCTTCGTCGACCTCGAGCGCGTCGCACACCTCTCGAACGCCCGGGTTCACTCGCTGGTTGCCGTCGTCGCAGTCATCGCCGCCGCACGACGCCGCCGGGTGCCCATCATTGTCGGAGTCCTGGCAGGGGCCCGCGTCACTTCGAGCGCACCTGGCGGGCACGACGCGCGCGACGCCGGGCGCGTACTCGAGCACGCGCGCTTCGGTGCAGGCGCCCGACGGGCACAACGGAGCGCCCGGCTTGCACCCCATCGCATCGACGTCGGTGTCGCCGCTGCGGCACAGCTCGGCTCCGTTGCACGCGAGCCCGTCACTGCAGTCTGCGTCGCTCGTGCAGCGGGCCCGACAGACCTGCAGCCGCTCGGAGCAGAAAAGGCCCGCCGGGCACGAGAAGACGCTGGCGACACACCCCTTCGCGTCGGCGCCCGGCCCGCCAGGTGCGCAGCGCTCGGTGCCGTTGCAGAACACGCCGTCCTGACACTGCTGGTCTGACGTGCAGACGGCCATCATGGTGGGCCCGCACGAGAGCGCGCAGAGCAACACGAGCGTGAGGCCGAACGGCAGGAGACGTCGCATGGGCCGCACGCTACCAGCTGGTCGCTGGCTCCTCGTGGGCTGCTTCAGTGACGCTCGTTGAAGCCGCGGCCGGCGAGAATGGCTTCGGCGCACGCGTCGACGCGGCGCTCACGTGTCTCGGCCTGCTTCGCTCCCGAGATGTGAAGCACGTGGCTGCGCTGACGGCCGGGCGTCAACGCCTCGAAGGCCTGCTTCAGCGCGGCGTCTCGCGCGAACCGCGCCACCAGCTCCTCGGGCAGCGCGACCTTCGTCGCTTTCGGAGCCACCTTCACTCCGGCGCGCTCGAACTCGATGGCCTGCTCGATGAATCGCTTCGCCGCCGCCCGGTGCGTCTTCACGTCGGCGAGCGTGCGGAACTTCAGAAAGCGCACGCGCTGGGAGTTCGGGCCTGGCGACTCGAGCAGCCCGTCGTCGTCCTGCATCACCGCGCCCCTGAAGAAGCTCAGCGCGCAGAAGTCCTTGAACGAGACCAGTATCACCACGTTCTTGCCGCCGACCGAGTAGGTGGGCGAGCCCCACTTCATCTCTTCCACCAGCTCCGTCGCGTTGAGGAGCGCACGCAGCGCCACCAGCGGCTTCGCCCAGAGGTGCACCTTGCATTCGGGTGTCTGAAACTTCTCGCAGCGGCCGCAGCCGTCGCTCAGGTAGCTGTCGACACTCGTGTTGTTCATCGCCATGTCAGAACACCTTGTTGAGCCAGACGAGCAGACCGGTGCTGAAGCGCCCGCTCGAGAGCAGTGAGAAGTTGAGGAACAGGTCGAGCTGGAAGATGCCCTCGATGAGCACGTGCGCCGTCGGCCCGATGCCGGCGCCGAAGCGGGGAATCGTCTTTCCCGTGTCGCGCTGCTCTTCACCGAACGCGAGCGCGTTGGCGAACAAGCCCACCTTCGCGATGTCGCGCACCAGGCTGTAGCGGAACTCGGCGCGCACCCCGCCGGCCTTCTGCACCCAGATGTCTCCGAAGACGGCGGGCAGGTGTTCGCCCAGCACCTCTTCGAAGGGGAACATCACGTCGCCGCTCATCCACGTGCCCTTCGCGCGAATCCACACGTCGTGCCAGCCGATGGGAACGACGAGCTGGTAGCCGAGCCGCGCCTCGGTGAACGGCGGCAGGTCGAAGCGGGTGATGTTCGCCGAGAGGCGGCCCTCGAGGAACAGCGCGTGGCGGCGGTCGTAGCGGCTGTCTCCGTCGAAGAAGATGAGGTCGACGCGGCCCTCGACGAAGTTCCGCAGGCGCGTCGGGTCGGCGATGGTGAAGGGCGGTGGCGCTCCGAGCGGAGCCTGCAGCCCACCGACGATGAAGTACTGCATGCCCGCGCCGGTGAAGAGCGAAAGCGAACGATACGGCCGCACCTGCAGACTGAACGAGAGCTCGCTGCGCAGGGCGAAGTAGTTCTCGAGGCCGAAGTCGCGCCGCTGTCTGGCGATGCCTTCGGTGTGCAACGAGAGGAACGCGCGCGAGGTGCCGCTCTCGTCGAGCGCGGGCGAGTACCAGAGCGCGTCGGCGATGAGCCGCGAGGGGAAGATGTAGATGTTGTTCTGCGGCAGGTCGTTTCGCAGGCCGAGGCCGCCCATCAGCGCCACGCGCCAGCGGTCGTTGGTGAACGCGAGCGACTTCGATTGGTAGTTGAGGCCAATCTCCAATCCATCCATCCAGCTCGTGCGCAGGTCGACGCCGAGGCCGGTGCTCCAGGCGGGTTCGCCGCAGGTGAAGTGCAGCTCGAAGCGCTGCTGCGGCTGAATGATGGAGCGGCCCGCGATGACGATGGTGGGCGCCTCGACGACCTGCACGCCGTCGTGTTTCACCGACTCGGTCTCGATGAGCTCCCACGTCGGCACCTCGATGCCGAGCTCCTTCGCGCGCCGGGCGACCTCACGCTCGAGCTGCGGCCGGTTGAAGACCTCCTTCGGCAGGTCGAGGGCAATCTTGAAGCGCAGCATCGGCAGCGTGAAGCGGCCGCGGAAGACGACCTTCTCGAGGCGGCCTTCGTCGATGCGCACCGTGAGCCCGTTGTCTTCGAGCACCACCGAGACGTGCGAGAGCTCGTAGCCGCTCTTCAGCAGGAAGCGCTGCAGCTGGTCGGCCACGAGCTGCGCGGTCTCGGGCTCGGGCAACGACTCGGGCGGAACGTCGAGCACCGCGCGGTACACGTCGTCGGTGAGCACGAGGTTGCCGACGAACCGAATGGAGAACGGTGGCTTGTTCAGCGTGACGCCGCCCTTGAGGAGCGGGCCGTCTGGAACGCCGCCGTCGAGCTCGGGCGCGACGACCACGTCACCTGCGTCGACAGGCTCGGGCGATGGTTCGGTCTGAGCCAGCAGAGCGCTGAGGAGCAGCGGCCACATCGGCCCATGATGATGACACGTCCTGCGCCGGGCTCCTCGTTTCTGCCCGCGAGCCGCTCAGGGCTTCTCGAGGGCTTCGATGAGGCTCGACAGGTCGTCGTCGCCCTCGTTGATGACGAGGGTGCCGTCTTCGGTCACCGTGCTCTTGCGCGGCGCGGGCTTCAGCGCGGGCAGCGGCGGCGGCGGCGCTTCGGTGGCGGGCTCGAGCGACGCCGAGGGCTCGACGAAGTCGGTCTTCTTCGCGAGCCATTCGCCATAGCGGCTGAAGGTGGAGCTGCCCTCTGCGGCCCCAGTCTCCATCGCGCTGCCCAGCTTGAAGAACTGGCCCTGCCGCACGAGCGCGCGCACCGACGACGACGCCATCAACACCTCGCACTCGGGCACGAGCAGCTTCTGCGGCTCACGAAAACGAAGGCGCTGCGCGACGACCCCGACGAGCACGTCGGCCAGCTGCGCACAGACCGACTGCTGCACTTCGGGCGCGAACGCGCTCACCAGCCGCTGCAGCCCTTCCGACGCCTTCGACGAGTGGAGCGTCGCCAACACCAGATGCCCCGTCTCCGCGGCGGAGAGGGTCAGGCGCATGACCTCGGGGTCGCGCAGCTCTCCCACCATCAACACGTCGGGGTCTTCGCGGAGCGCGTCGAGCAGCGCCTGCTCGAACGACGGCGTGTCGCGGCCCACTTCGCGCTGGCGAATGAACGACTTCCTCGGCTGCAGCGAGTACTCGACCGGGCTCTCGACGGTGATGATGTGCCGCGCTTCGTGCAGGTTGATTTCCTGCAGCAACGCCGCGAGCGTCGACGTCTTGCCCGAGCCGGTCGGCCCGCAGACCAGCACGAGGCCATGCGTGGGCCGAACCAGCCGCACGAGGTCGGGGTGCAGGTTGAGGCTCTTCAGCGTCGCCTGCGACGTCGTCAGCAACCGAATCGCGAAGCCGACGCCGCGGCTGGTGCGCAGCACGTTGAGCCGGCAGCGTTGGCCGGCGAGCACGCGCGAGAGGTCGGCCGAGCCAAGTTCGACGAAGCCGCTCCACTCGTCGCCGAGCAGCAGCTCGCGCGCGAACGAGGTGAGCAGCGCCGCAGGGAGTGCGTCACCCTGACGCTTCAGGTTTCCCCGAACGCGAAACGTCGCGGGGAACCCACCTTCGAGGTGCACGTCACTGGCGCCCTGCTCGCGGGCGCTCGCAATCAGCGTCTCCAGTCGCATGGGCCGCACTCAAGCACCGCTCGTGCCCGCGAAACCGGCGCAACGCCTGCGAATGCCGTTCGCGCGAGTGCCAGTTTGTCAGTCGATGCCCTCGAGGCGTGACGTCTTCGGCGCTCGCACTCGTGAATACAGACGCCCATTCGTCGTCTGGAGCGCGCCCTTCTTCGACCGGAGTTCTCGTGATGCGCGCTGCGCTGCTGGTGCTCTTCGTTCTCGCTGGTTGTTCTGGCCCGGTGCCCATGCGGCCCGACGGCGGCTTTCTGCTGATGCTGCCCGAGGAGCCGTCACGTACGGGCTCGACGGGTGGTGGTGGCGCGGGTGGAGGGACCGCCCTGGCAGACGCCGGCTCCGTCACCTCGACGAAGGGCGTGTGCACGAACACCGTCGAGTTCCCCGCCGACCTCGGCCGCTCGTGCGGCGCGGGCTCGAACCAGCCGCTGTGCGTGGTGCAGTCTCAGTCGGGGTGCGGCACTGGCACCCGCTGCGTCTGGGACGAAGCGGCGCCGACGACGTCACGCGCGTACTGCACCGTGGGCTGCACGCCCGGTGACGCGACGACGTGCCCAACTGGTTGGGACTGTCTGCAGCAGGGCTGCTCGAACGGGCCGCAGACGGTCTGCGCGCGGCGCACGGCCTCGAGGTGCACGAGCGTCACCGAGTTCGGCACGGGGCGAATCGTCATCTCGAGCGGGCTGGCTGCGGCCGACGTGAGCGTCGTCGGAGTGCTCCAGGGCACCACCCTGCGCGTGTTCGTCATGCGCCAGGCCACCGTCATTCGCGAGCTCACCTCCGTGCCCGACGTGACGGTGAACCCGCGCGCGCTGGCGTCGTTCGGGCGTGAGGCCTGGTGGTCGATGGCGCCGAAGCTCGTGCGCGTCACGGAGTCTGGCGTCGAGACGTTCACCACGCCCGGGGTCGCCGAGTACGAGCTGGCGGCGTCGAACGGCACCACCGTCTCCTTCGCGGGCCTCAACGCCAGCCGCCTGCCCGTCATCGCCACGTACCGTTCGGGCGTGTTCGCGAGCTCGCAGACGACGTCGACGGTGATGAACCGCTTCGCCATGGGGGTGCTGGCCGATGGCTCCGTGGCGGGCGAGTGCGTGCTCAGCCGCAGCCGCACCGAGCTGTGCGTGACGAACGACTTCGTGACGGCCACCAACGTGGCGCTGCCCGCAGGCGCGGCGATGCCCGAGCGCGACTGGAGCATCAGCGGTTCCTCGGCGACCGACTTCACCATCGTCACCGCCGACGCCGTCGTGCGCCGCTTTCGCAACGGCCAGTGGACGAGCGACACCCTGCCGGCCAGCGACACGCGCGCGGTGCTCCAGGAGGTGGGCCTCGACCGCTACCTCGTGCGCTTCGGCGTGGCCGACGGAGGGGTGGTGCCCTCGTCGCTCTATCGCGAGACGCCGTCGTGCTGGCGCAAGCTGTCGGGCAACACCACCGTGTATTCGGGCTCGCTCCCGAACCGGCACGGCTACTACTCGACGGGCCAGCAGTGGTGCGACGTGCCGCTCCCGTTCTGACGAGGTCGTCGCGACTCGTTGCGCCGAGTGAGCGCCGAAGGTGCTCCGTGGCCACCGCGTTCGGCGGTAGACGGTGCGCATGAGCACTCCCGTCGTTCCTTCGCAGGCGCGCGTCGTCGTCATCGGCGGCGGCATCATCGGCACCTCGGTCGCGTACCACCTGGCGCACATGGGCTGGAAAGACGTGGTGCTGCTCGAGCGTGACCGCATCACCTCGGGCACCACGTGGCACGCGGCCGGCTTGATGGTGACGTTCGGTTCGCTGTCGGACACGTCGACCGAGATGCGCAAGTACACGCGCGACCTCTACTCGCGGCTGGAAGAAGAGACCGGCCAGGCGACGGGCTTCAAGCCGGTGGGGTTCATCGAGCTCGCCTCCGACAAAGACCGCCTCGAGGAGTACCGCCGCGTCTCGGCCTACAACCGCTACAAGGGCATCGACGTGCAGGAGATCGGCCCCTCGCAGGTGAAGGAGCTGTTCCCGCTCGCCAAAGTCGACGACGTGCTCGCCGGTTTCTACGTGAAGGGTGACGGGCGCACGAACCCGGTCGACACCACGATGGCGCTCGCGAAGGGCGCGCGCATGCAGGGCGCGAAGATTCTCGAGGGTGTCTCGGCCACGGGCGTGACGAAGAAGCACGGCGTCGTCACCGGTGTCGACACGTCACATGGCCACATCGCGTGCGAGTACGTCGTGAACTGCGCCGGCATGTGGGCGCGGCAGCTCGCGGCGAAGTCGGGCGTCAACGTGCCGCTGCAGTCGGCTGAACACTATTACCTCATCACCGAAGACATCCCCGGGCTCAAATCAGACTGGCCCGTCATCGAAGACCCGCGCTGCCACGGCTATTACCGTGAAGAAGTTGGCGGCTTGATGATTGGTCTGTTCGAGCCCGTGTGCGCGCCGTGGAAGGTGGGCGGCGTGCCCGAGGACTTCTCGTTCGGCGAAATCAAACCCGACTGGGACCGCAGGGCGCCGTACCTCGAGACCGCGATGTCGCGCGTGCCCATCTCGATGGAGGTCGGCGTGAAGAAGTTCTTCTGCGGCCCCGAGAGCTTCACGCCAGACTTGTCACCGGTCGTCGGAGAGGCGCCCGAGCTGAAGAACTACTTCGTCGCCGCGGGCCTCAACTCCATCGGCATTCTGACGGGTGGCGGCCTCGGCCGCGTGCTCGCGAACTGGATCATCACCGGCCAGCCCGACGTCGACATCACCGGCTTCAACATCGACCGCCTGCACACGTACCAGTCGAACCCCGAGTACCGGAAGACGCGCACCGTCGAGTCGCTCGGCATGGTGTACCAGTGCCACTACCCGTACCGGTCGATGAAGACCGCGCGCGGCGCGAAGCGTTCGCCCATTCACGCGCAGCTCGAAGCGCAGGGCGCGTATTTCAAGGATGTGAGTGGTTGGGAAGGTGCAGATTGGTACACGGGTGATGGGTCGAAACCCGACGCCGGGCCGCTCACGTTTGGAAAACCCTCGTGGTGGAAGAACTGGGCCGACGAGCACAAGGCGACGCGTGAAGGCGTCATTCTCATGGACATGTCGTTCATGGCGAAGTTCCGCGTGCAGGGCCGCGACGCGGGCAAGGTGCTGAACCACCTCTCGGCGAACAACGTCGACGGGCAGGCCGGGCGGGTGACGTACACGCAATGGCTCAACCGGTTCGGCACGCTCGAGGCCGACCTGACGGTGACGAAGTGGGACGACGAGGAGTTCATGGTCGTCGCCTCCGACACGGCGCACCGGCACA
>JAACJQ010000014.1 GCA_016879935.1 Archangiaceae bacterium
ATGCCGGCCACGAAGGCAACGAGCGCGCCGACGCCCTCGCCAACAAAGGCATCGACGATTACAGTCGCCTCCGTTAAAACGGACGAGCAGATTCGGCCTCCGCCAAACCAGACCCCTCGAAGGAACGACCCATGCGCGCGAACTCCATTCTCGACACCATCGGCCGCACGCCGCACGTGCGCCTCAACCGCCTCTTCGGCACCGACCACGAGGTGTGGATCAAGCTCGAGCGGGCGAACCCGGGCGCCAGCATCAAGGACCGCATCGCGCTGTCGATGATCGAAGACGCCGAGAAGCGGGGCATTCTCAAGCCCGACTCCGTCATCATCGAGCCCACGAGCGGCAACACCGGCATCGGTCTGGCGATGGTGTGCGCGGTGAAGGGCTACAAGCTGGTGCTGGTGATGCCCGAGTCCATGTCGCTCGAGCGGCGGCGCGTGATGGCCGCGTACGGCGCGACGTTCGACCTGACGCCGCGTGAGAAGGGCATGAAGGGCGCCATCGCGCGCGCGGCCGAGCTGGCGGCGACGACCCCCAACGCGTGGACGCCACAGCAGTTCGAGAACGAGGCGAACATCGAGGTGCACCGCCGCACGACGGCGCAAGAGGTGCTCGCCGACTTCCCCGAAGGGCTCGACGCCATCATCACGGGCGTGGGCACGGGCGGGCACATCACGGCGCTGGCCGAGGTGCTCAAGCCGAAGTGGCCGAAGCTGAAGGTGTTCGCGGTCGAGCCGGTGAAGTCGCCGGTCATCTCGGGCGGCGCTCCGAGCCCGCACCCGATTCAGGGCATCGGCGCCGGCTTCATTCCGAAGAACCTGAAGAAGGAGCTGCTCGACGGCGTGATTCAGGTCGAGCACACCGACGCGTACGAGTACGCGCGCCGCGCCGCGAAGGAAGAGGGCTTGTTCATCGGCGTGTCGTCGGGTGCGTCGCTCACCGCGGTGAAGCAGAAGCTGCCCGAGCTGCCGAAGGGCAGCCGCGTGCTCACGTTCTGCTACGACACCGGCGAGCGGTACCTGTCGGTCGACGGCTTCCTGCCGTGAGTGCGAAGCGCGCCACGAAGGCGGTCGCGTACGGTCGGTACCAGCCCGCCAGCCGCGCGAAGCTGCGCGAGTTCCTCGACGCGTGCCACGCGACCAGCGACGGCTTCTGGCTCGTGCGGTTCAAGGCGGGCCACGGGCCTCAGCTCTCGTACGAAGAGGTGTGTGAAGAGCTCGTGCGCGTCGGCTGGGTCGACTCGAAGCCGGCGTCACTCGACGCGAAGCGCTCGATGCTGCTGTGCACGCCGCGAAAGCCGAAGAGCGCGTGGAGCGCCCACAACAAACGCCGCGTGGCCGCGCTGACGAAGGCAGGGCAGATGCACCCCTCGGGGCTCGCGGCAGTGAAGGCCGCGAAGGCGAACGGCACGTGGAGCGCGCTCGATGCGGTCGAGCGGCTCGAGGTGCCGGAGGATCTCGCGACGAGGCTGAAGGCGTTGGCGCCTGCGGCGCGGCACTTCGAGGCGTTTCCGCGCTCCGTGAAGCGGCAGCTGCTCGAGTGGGTGGCGTCGGCGAAGAAGGCAGAGACTCGCGCCGTGCGGGTCGAGGAGATCGCCACGAAGGCGCAGCAGAACGTGCGCGCCAATCAATGGCGCGACGGCAAGAAGTCGTGACCGCGAGTCGGCGCGGTGAATAGTGTGCGGCACGCTCGCGTCAACGCGCGGCCGAACTGCACACCATGAACCGCCGACTTCTGCCCCTCCTCGCCGTCTTCACCCTCGTCACCTCGGGCTGCGCGTACCTGCAGCAGTTTCTGCGCACGGCGTTTCAGCAGCCCTCGTTCAGGTTCAAGAACCTGGGCCTCACCGACATCTCGCTCGCGGGGCTGAACCTCGACACCATCTGGGAGCTGAACAACCCGAACCAGGTGGGCCTGTCGCTCGCGAGCATCGAGTACGCGCTGGCGGTGGAGGAGAAGCAGGTCATCGCGGGCGCGCCTCCGCAGGGCCTGCAGATTGCGCCGAACTCGGCGTCTGACCTGCACTTCCCCGCGGCGCTCAAGTTCCAGGACATCGCGGCGGTGGTCGAGACGTTCTTGAACAAGGACTACGCGAGCTACGCGGCGTCGGGCGCCATCGGCGTCAACACGCCCATCGGCATCATTCGGCTGCCGCTCTCGACGCAGGGCCAGTTCGAGGTGCCGAAGGTGCCGCTCATCGCGTTCGGCAACCCGCGCATCACGAACGTGACCTTCGCCGGAGCGACGGTGGAGTTCCCCCTCGCGGTGACGAACCGCAACACCTACGCGCTGCCGGTCTCGGGCGTGACGGGTGGGCTCTCGCTCGCGGGCGCGAACATCGGAACCTTGAGCACGGGCGACCTCGGCAACATGGAGGGCAGGGGTGTGAAGAGCGTGACCCTGCCGCTCACGGTGAACTTCCTCTCGGCGGCGAGCGCGGCGGTGGTGATCGCGCGCGGTGGCAATGCGCAGGTCGCGTTCAACGCACAGGTGCAGTCGGGCGGGCTCGCGTTGCCGGTGAACGTGAACCAGCTCGTGAACCTCGTGAAGTAGTCGGCAAACTCGAACGACCGTTCGGCCGTCACTGGGCGCATGCGCGCGCTCCTGCCGGTGTCGTTCGTCGTGACGTTCTCGTGTGCTCACGTGCCGAGAGCTGGCGTTCCTGTGGTGACGACGCAGGACGAGGCGACGGTCGTCTTCGTGCGGCCGGCGCACCTCGTCGGCAGCGCCATCGCTCCGTCATCATCGATGACCGGCTCGAGGTGCTGGCGCGTGGTTCGTCGCGCGACTTCCGCCCGGTGACCATCAGCTGTGCGGCGCCGTGCGCCTCGACAGGCGGCGAACATGTTCCCGCGTGACACTCGCGTGTCGACGGGCTTCGCGGCTCCCATCTCGCGGCTGCGGCTGACGCCGGGCTCGGTCACGTACGTGCGCGTCGACGTCGGCTGGGAGTCTTTCGCAGGGTACGGGTCGAGCTCGTGCCCTTGCGCGCGGGCTCACTCGCCGAGCAACGCGAGCGAGCGTCGATGGAGCCCGGAGCACAAGCCACCTGCTCAGGACGTCACCGAGGACCAGGGCCTGCTGCGCGCTCAGTTCGACGCGTGGGTCTCGGCCTCAGGTGATGATCTGCGGCTCTCGGCGGTCCACGGAGTCTTCACCTGCGTTCGCTCGATGGCGCGCGACACGAGGGAGGCCGCCATGGGGGGAGTGCTCGTGTGCCGGCCGCAACGGACTCCAGCGTCGAAGGCGAGGGACTCCCGCGTCGGGGGCGAGGGACTCCAGCGTCGGGGGCGAGGGACTCCAGCGTCGGGGGCGAGGGGCTCCAGCGTCGGGGGCGAGGGGCTCCAGCGTCGGGGGTGACTGGCCCCTCACAGGGGGCAACTGCATCGCGCACAGGGGGCAACTGCATCCCGCACGGGGGGCAACTGCATCGCGCACGGGGGGCAACTGCATCCCGCACGGGGACAACTGCATCGCGCACGGGGGGCAACTGCATCCCGCGCAGGGGCGACTGCATCACGCAGAGGGTGTGCCGCAGGGGATCGTCCGCAACAGTTCTGACCGGCGGTGAGCACAGCTTCGATCACCGCACGGGTGGCCAGACTCGTGTTCGCCGGGCGACGAACGCAGCGCCGACTCGCCAACCGGACGAGGGACTGCTCCGTCAGCCGCGCGCGAAGACGATGGCCTCACGCTGCAGCAGCCGCGTCTGCGCGAACAACGCCATCGTCGTCAGCACCGCGCACACCACCGCGGGAATCAGCACGTCGACTGCGGTCACTGGACTGCCGCGGAACATGCGCGAGAGCAGCATGTTCTGCCCCATCACCGGCACGAACAGCTGCCACGTCGAGTCCTGCAGCGAGAGGAACAACGACAAGCTCGGGGCGATGGAGACCAACGACACGAGGTAGCTCGTCGTGGCCTGCGCCTCTTTGTGCCCACGCGCGAACAACGCCGCGAGCATCAAGATGGACGAGACGAGCAGGCAGAAGGGGCCGAGCAACGCGAGCGTGTACCCCGCCTCGTTGAGCCCGAACTGAAACGCCGCCGACATGCTCTCGTCGCGCACGAACTGCCCCGCGACCGAGAAGCTCGTCACCGTGCCCACCAGCGTCACCAGCGAAGCGAGCACCACGGCCAGCCACTTCCCCACGACGAGCGCCCACGCCGAGACGGGGTTCATGAGCAGCGGCTCGAGCGACCCACGCTCACGCTCTCCGGCGGTGACGTCGATGGCGATGGCGAGGGCTCCGATGACGGCCGAGATGAGGGCGACCAGCGGCACCAGCACTCCGGCGGCGCCGCCCCGACTCGCGCCGATGGTGACGACGGTCGTGCGCACCGAACGCAGCAGCGCCGGGTCGACGCCACGCACGAGGAGCCGCTGCATGCCGACCTCCTGGCTCCACCCGTTCACCAACCGCTCGAGCGTGTGCGCCGCCGTCACCGACTGCGCGCGGTTCTTGTCGTGCAACACGGTGACGTTCACCAGCTTGCCGTGCGCGACGTCGTCTTCGAAGCCCTCGGGAAGCAGGAGCACCGCGTCGTCGAAGCGGCCGGCCTCGATGGACTCACGCACGCCCGACGGCGGCGGCTTCACCAGGCGGCCCTGCCGCTCGAGGAAGTTGACCAGCTTCGGCGCCGCCTTCGCGTTGTCGACGAGCACCTCGCGCGCCTCGGCCTTCGACTTCAGGTCGCTCAGCAGCTTCGACATGAGCAGCAGCATCAGCGGCCCGCTCACGAGTGACGTCACCAGCACCACGAGCCACACGCGGCGGTCGCGCACGCCGTCGAGCACTTCCTTCTTCAGCACCGTCAGCAGTTGCGACACGTCACACTCCCTGTCCGAAGGCGAGCTCGACGAAGGCGTCTTCGAGGGAGTCCTTGCCGGTGCGCGCCTTCAGCTCGGCCACCGTGCCCTCGTGCATCGTCTGGCCCTTCGCGACCACCACGACGCGTTCACACAGCGCCTCGACCTCCTGCATGACGTGCGAGGAGAAGACGAGGCACTTCCCCGACTCCTTGAGCCTCAGCAGCATGCGCCGCAGCGCCCGCGCGCTCACCACGTCGAGGCCGTTGGTCGGCTCGTCGAGCAGCACGTGCTTCGGGTCGTGCACCAGGGCGCGGGCGAGCGAGACCTTGAGCTTCTCTCCCGTCGAGAAGCCCTCGGTGCGGCGCTCGAGCAGCGGCTCGAACTCGAGCAGGTTCGCCAGCGACGAGATGCGGGCCTCGAGCGCGGCGCCACCCAGCCCCCGCAGCTCGCCGTAGTAGCGAATGTTCTCGCGTGCGGTGAGGCGCGTGTAGAGCCCGCGCGCGTCGGAGAGCACCCCGAGCTCGGCGCGTACCCGCTGCTCGTCGCGCACGACGTCGGCGTCGCCCACCATCGCCGTGCCCGAGTCGGGCTTCACGAGCGTGCTGATCATTCGCAGCGTCGTCGTCTTGCCGGCGCCGTTGGGGCCGAGCAACGCGGTGATGGCGCCATCGGGGGCGGTGAAGGAGACGCCGCGCACGGCCTGCACGACGGTGCGCTGCGCGCCGCGCCCGGTGGTGAAGGTCTTGGTGAGTGCCTCGACGCGAATCATGGCGTGGGTGCCTCGAGGCACGTGCGCGCGTTCCGCTTCATGGCGCCCTGGCCGGGGGTGACGTGTGCCGCGACGCGAATCATGGTGCTGGCGCCTCGAAGAACGTCGGCGCGGGAATCGTCTCGAGACACCCGGCGTCGAGGCCGGCGGCTGATGCCTTCGTGATGAACGTGTGCACCAGCATCGGCGCGCACCCGATGGAGCTCACGCCATGCCCGAGCTGCGGCGCGATGAAGTGCGTCGCGTTCGGGAGCGAGCGCGCGACCTCGGCGGCGTGGCGGGGCGGCGTCGCGGGGTCGGTGCCTCCCGAGAGAATCAGCGTCGGCGCGGTGAACGACGGAGGGTCGAAGTACGCCTTCGGCACCTCGCGCACCGGCCAGCCTCTG
>JAACJQ010000130.1 GCA_016879935.1 Archangiaceae bacterium
AACGTGCACGCCGCCTTCTTCGCCACCATCGAGGTCGTCACGACGTTGACCATCGGTGTCATCGCCTGGCGCTGGCGCCCCGAAGCTGAACTGGCGAAGCCCGTCTGGTGACGCTTTGCTGCGCGCATGCGAATGCTGCTGCTGCTGGCCATTCTTCCCGCGTGCGCGTTCGGCCCGGTGAGACGCGTGACCGTGGCTCCGCTCGCCGACTACGCCGACACGAAGACGGTGCAGCAACAGGTCGACCAGCGGCTTTCTCCCGAGCGCGCCGCCGTCGAGGCCTCGCTGCTCAACGGCGTCGTGGGCGGCTTGCAGAAAGGCGGCGGAGCGCTGGGAGCCCAGACGGCCGGCGGCTTCAGACTTCGCCTCACGCTGCTCGACGTCACCGAAGGCGCGCAGATTGGCCATCGCGACACCGTCGAAGCGGCGGTGAACCTGCTGGGCGTGTCGAGCGAGACCGCGTCGAGAACGGGAAGGCTCGCGTTCGAGGCACGGCTGCTCGCGCCCACCGAAGACCTCGAGCTCGCCTACGGCCGGTACGAAGGCGCAGGCCAGCCGTCACTGCTCGCCAGCCGCGCGGGCGTCGAGCTCGGTGAAGCGATTGGCCTGAAGATGGTGCAGCGCCGCCTCGAGCGCTTCGAGCACCGCATTCTCGATGACCGCTTCTTCCTCACGCCCACCGCCTCGACGATGGAGCCCGGCAGCTTCGCCATCACCAACGACGAAGCGCTCATGTTCCGCGTGTCGGCCGGCCTGCATCGGCGCGTGCAGCTCAACTTCCTGCTCGGTGGCTTCGGCGTGCCGTTCGGCGGCGCCATCGCGAGTCCCGCGATTCACGTCATCGGCGTCGCGGGCGGCGGCGGCATCGGTCTCGTGGGCGTCGTCGACGTGGGCCTCAAGGTCCTCGTGCTCGACGAGGGCAAGTACTGGCCCGGCATCTCGGCGTCGTACGACATGATGAACGTCTTCGGCGCGGTGTTCGGAGCTGGCGCCCTCGTCATCGGCGGCGCAGGTGGAGGCGCCATCGCCGCAGCCGCGGGCATCGCCACTGCGAACGTGCAGTTCAACGTCTTCAACCTCACCGTCGCCAAACACTTCGGGCCCGTGCAGGTCACCGCTGGCGCGTACGTCTTCGACAACCACAACTGGCTGCCGCAGAGCGCGAACATCACCGTCGGGGTGGGTCTGCTCGGCGCGGGTGGCACGGTGGACGGCAGTTCGGCGCCGATTCCACGCGTGCCCACCATGGTGCAGCCGTACGCAGGCTTCGAGTGGGTGCTCGGGCCGCACAGCGCGCTCATCGCCGAGCTGCTCCCGCGCATTCCCGTCGAAGAGACCATGCTGACGACCGGCGCTCGCTGGCAGCTCGGCTGGGAAGAGCCCGTCGGCCCCATCGCGAGAGACCGCATTCGGTTTCGCATCGATGTCGCGGGCATCTGGGTCTACCTGCCCAAGCGCGGCAAGTACGACGCCCTGGTGCTGCCGCTGCCGTGGCTGGGCGTGGGCGTGCTCTTCAAGTAGCGCTCTTCAGCGCGGCGACGTCTTGCTCGACGCCGGCGACTTCGAGCCCGAGAAGGTGTCGTGCGGGCGGCCCGCCAGCCCACCCGTCGACCTCGACTGACTGCCAGACTTCGACTTCGAGAGCGTCTGCTGCCGCGCGCCTGATTCTGTCGAGAGGAATTCCCGCCGATGAGGGTGAGGCTCAGTTTCGTTCGCTCCCGAGAATGCGTGACTGCTGATGGAACGACGACCGCCGCGGCGAGGTGTCGCACGGAACGCTGAAGGAGCTGCGCGCGGCTCCCTCGCGGAGTTCAAGCGCAGAGTTTGCGTACACCACGCGTGACGTCAGCTTCACTTTCCGCGCGCAGAGCGACCGTTATCTTTCGTCGCATGACATCGACGAACGACTCCTGGAAGCAGCGCGCGGTCAGCGCCGACGACGCGGTGAAGGTCATCAAGAGCGGCGACAAGGTCTTCATTCACGGCGCCTCTGCGACGCCGTCTCCGCTGGTCGAAGCGCTCTGCCGCCGCACCGATCTCGAGAACGTCACGCTGTACCACCTGCACACGACGGGGCGCTGCGAGTTCACCGAGCCCCAGCACGCGGGCCGCTTCTTCTCGGTGTCGCTCTTCACGGGCCACACCATGCGCGGGCCCATCGCCGAGGGGCGGGCCGACTTCATGCCCATCTTCCTCTCCGACATTCCGTCGCTGTTCACCTCGGGCGCGGTGCCGCTCGACGTCGCGCTGGTGCAGCTGTCGACGCCCAACACGCACCTCGACTGCACGCTTGGCACCTCGGTCGATGCCGCGCTCGCCGCCGCCTGGAACGCGAAGGCCGTCGTCGCCGAGGTGAACGCGCAGATGCCGCGCACGCTGGGCAACTCGGTGCTCCCGCTCGAGAAGGTGAAGGCCTTCACCCTCACCGACCGGCCGCTCGCCGAGATGGCGCCGGGTGAGACGAGCGAGGTCGAGAGCCGCATCGGAGAGCAGATCGCCAACC
This sequence comes from Archangiaceae bacterium, assembly GCA_016879935.1. Classification (GTDB taxonomy): domain Bacteria; phylum Myxococcota; class Myxococcia; order Myxococcales; family Myxococcaceae; genus Xiheimicrobium. The sequence goes on from JAACJQ010000130.1 coordinate 2,504, forward strand.
TCGTCGAAGACGGCTCGTGTCTGCAGATGGGCATCGGCGCCATTCCCGACGCGGTGCTCGCGCGCCTGGGCAACAAACACGACCTGGGTATTCACACCGAGATGTTCAGCGACGGGTTGATTCCGCTCGTCGAGAACGGCGTCGTCACCAACAAGCTCAAGAAGGTGCACGCCGGCCGCAGCGTCGTCTCGTTCGTCACCGGCACGAAGAAGCTGTTCGACTTCGTGAACGACAACCAGCAGGTGGAGTTCCACCCCTGCGACCGCACCAACGACACCGCGCTCATCGGAAAGAACGACAAGGTCGTCGCCATCAACTCGGCCATCGAGGTCGACCTCACCGGGCAGGTGTGCGCCGACTCCATGGGCCACCGCATCTACTCGGGCATCGGCGGCCAGATGGACTTCATTCGCGGCGCGGCGCGCTCGGCGGGCGGCAAGCCCATCATCGCGCTCCCCTCGACCGCAGCGGGCGGCAAGGTGAGCCGCATCACCATGCAGCTCAAAGATGGCGCGGGCGTCGTCACCACGCGCGGGCACACGCACTGGGTCGTCACCGAGTACGGGGCGGTCAACCTGCACGGCAAGACGCTGCGCGAACGCGCCGACCTGCTCATCTCCATCGCGCACCCCGACTTCCGCAGCGAGCTCAAACGAGACTTCGCGCGGCTGCGCAACGTGACACTGAGCTGAGCGGTGTTGCCTCACTGCTGGTCCCTGCCCCACAGTGTCGGCGTGCGAAACGTCATCATCCTGGCGGCACTCGTCTCGGGGAGCGCGCTGGCCAGCGACCCGGAGTCGACTCCGCTGGTTGGTCCCTGGCGCGTCGAACTGTCGGTGGCGCCCGTGGTGCCGCAGGTGAACGGTCTCTTCGTCGAACATGTGGGCACGAGCGCGCAGGTCGCGGTCGTCGTTGCGCCACACCTTCGCGTCTTCGTCAGCGGCGCGTGGAACTGGCGCGCGGGGCAGTCGCAGTTCGCTGGGCACTTCCTCGATCAATCGCGCATCGAGGGGCCGGTCCCCTCCAACCTCCTCGTCTCGGCTGCCGTGCACGCAGGCACCGAGTTCGTGCTCAGTCGCGGCACCATCACGCCGCTCCACTTCGCCCATCGGTTCGAGCTCTCGATGGTTGGGTTTGCAGGCGGCCTGTCGACCAGGGTGGGACTCAAGCCCGAGGTGACGCTTGCGGATGGCACCCTGAGCCCCGCGACCACGGGAGACACTGGCTGGCGGCCCACCATCGGCGCTGGCATCGGCGTGCGCTTCGAGTTCCTCGAGCGGTTCTCGCTTCGCGTCGACCTGCGCGAGTCGTTCTTCTCGAGCCGTATTCAGACGGTCAATGGCTGCGGCTTCGAAGACTTGCGCGCGATGGACAATGCGCTGCGCGGTGGAAGGCCCGTCACTTCGGCCACGCTCACTACAGGCTGTCAGGTCGCGACCTTCGACGGCACCGACGCAGACACCGGCCTCAAACGAAGCAACGACGTGCCGCTCGCGCTGGGCCTCCTTCGCAACCCGTCCGCGGAGTGGGTCTCGCTTCAGGCCCTGCAGGTCTCGCTCGGCGTCGTGTTCTGAATCACTTCTTCGGCGCGAAGACCTCGGCGAAGAGCGAATCCATCATCGAGTAGGCGCGCGCGGCGGCCGCCGGGTTGTACATCGCGCGGCCGGGCATGTTCGCGCCGGGGTCGGTGAAGCTGTGCACCGCGCCGCCGAACTTCACGAGCTGCCAGTCGACCTTCGCAGCGCGCATCTCGGTCTCGAACGCGGCGACCTCTTCGGGCGGTACCGTCGGGTCATCGGCCCCGTGGAGCGCGAGCACCTTGCCCTGAATCTTCGAGGCGTCATCGGGTGTGGGCGACGAGAGCCCGGCGTGGAACGCGACGACTGCCCCAAGCTTCGCGCCACTGCGTGCGAGCTCGAGCGCTGCGGTGCCCCCGAAGCAGAAGCCGATGGCGCCAACCTTCGTGGTGTCGAGCTTCACGCTCTTCTGCGCGAGCAGCACCTCGAGCGCCTTCGTCATGCGCAGCCGAAGCGCCGCACGGTCACCTTTGAGCGCGCCCGCCGACTTGCCGGCCTCGGCGAAGTTCTTTGGCCGGTTCTTCGTGCCGTACACGTCGGCCACCAGCACGACGTAGCCACGGGCCGCGACCAGCTCGCCCTGCTTCACGGCTTCGTCCGTCACGCCCAGCCAGTTGGGCACCATCACGAGGCCGGGTCGCGCAGGGCCCTTGTCGTCGGCGATGAGCACGCCCTCGTACGGCGCGCCATCGAGTTCCCACGAGACCTTCTTCGTCGTCAGAGCGGCCATGGCATTCCAGGAGAGGAGCAGGAGCAGCGTCGCAGCGAGTCGCATCGCGGCGCACCTCACCACAAGCCTGCAGGCACACAAGTCGCGGTCAGCTCACGAGTTGCTACACTCAGCGCTTCGTGAGCGACCCTGTCCTGGCAGAACGAAGCGCTGACGCAGGAGTGACTCCATGACGCGTTCCCTTCGCCTGGCCGCCGCCGTTCTCGCGGTCACCATGCTCTCGTGTCAGCCGCCACCGCCGACGCTCGACCTGCTCGTCGGCGCCGTGCGCCCCGACTTCGACGCCACCGTCAGCGTGACGGCGACGAACGGCGATGGCACGCCGGGCACCGGGCTCGTCGAACTCTCCACCACGCTCGGCACGCTCAGCGCCGGCTCCCTCACCCTCGTCGAGGGCGGGGGGCGAACCACGGTGCGGTGCTCACGCTCCACTTCGGGGTGCGCTGCGGGCGGCATGCTGCAAGTGACCGCACGGTGGACGAGCAGCAGCGGCGTCATCACCCAGACCGCGACCGCGCGCATCGTGGCCGCCATCGACCCGACCACCGACGCAGGCGTGGTCGACGCCGGAGTTCGTGACGCGGGCACCGCCGACGCAGGCATTCCCGCCGATGGAGGCATGACGGTGCTCGACGCGGGGCTCGTCATTCTCGCCGGCACGCCGCTCAACCTCGCGCCTGGTGAAGGGCTCGTGCTGGGGCGGCTTGGCGCCCCGCGCACCCTCGGCTTCTCGCCGTTCTCGTCGGCCGCCGTCGTGCGCCTCGGCTTCGACCGCATGCCCGACCAGGCCGTGATTCTGTCGAACCGGCTCGTCTACGTCCGCAACGGGAACGTGTGGGTCTGGCAGGAAGACGAGATTTCCGTCGATGCCGGAGCCGATGCTGGCGAAGTCGACGGAGGCGAGCTCGACGGTGGAGAACTCGACGGCGGTGAACTCGACGCCGGTGAGGTGGATGCCGGGCCGGGTGATGCCGGCGCAGATGCGGGTCAGGCCGACAGCGGCGTTCGTGATGGTGGAGCCGACGCGGGCGACACCGGCCCCTTCCCGCTCTTCGCTCCCGAGGCGAACGACCCTCTCCTGGCGAGCTGTGAGGGGCGCTTCGGCCCTGACGCCGGTCTCGTTCGGGCGCTGGTGACGACGCCAGCTGGCGGGCTCTGGCTGGGTTGCAGCCGCCGCGCAGACGCGGGCATCGAGCTGTACACGAACCGCGCGCTCGAAGTGGCGACCGCCGAGCCGGCGACGCCCATCGCCGCGAACGAACTCGCAGTGCTCGCGTTGACCGATGATGGTGGGCTGCGCCTGGTCTCCAATGACGTCACGCCGCAGCTCCAGGGCCTCACTGCGCGCACGTTCGCCCCGGCAGCGCGCGCGACCGCGAGCGGCTTCGAGGTGCTCGCCTTCGACCCGGTGTTCAACCTGTGCACCGTCGTCAGCATCGACTTCGCCACGGGCACGATGCGTGAGTTCCAATTGCTGCCACCGTTCCCTGCGGGCCGGGCCTGCCTCGACGCGCAGTTCTTCGGGCAACGTGACGCCCTGCTGTACCTGCCTTCGGGTGGCATCCGGTCGATTCCGTTCGCGCGGCCCCGTCCCGACGCCGGCGTCGACGCTGGTGTTCGTGATGGTGGAACCGACGGCGGCACCGATGCAGGAATGAGTGTCGACGCCGGAGTGCTCTCGGGCTTCTTCTTCGTGGAGGGGCCTCCGTCCGACTTCAAGGCCATGCCGCCCACGCTGTCGATCGACTTCAGCCGACCCGTGAAGCTCGTCGCGCCCTGAGCAGGGCCATCGCACCGACAGGTACCGCGAGAGCCTCACGATGAAGGTTCTTCGTGAGGACTGACCGTATTGAACTCGGAGCGACGGATTCAGCGTGTGCGGCCTGCGCGGACGTGCGAGCGACTGACTCGGCATGCGAGCGACTGACTCGGCATGCGAGCGACTGACTCGACGTGCGACTGACTCGACGTGCGACCGACTCGAGGTGCGAGCGACCGACTCGACGCGCGAACGCCTGCCTCGGCGTGCGAGCGACTGACTCGGCGCGCGAGTGACTGACTCAGCGTGCGTGCGACTGACTCGGCGTTCGTGCGACTGACCCGACGTGCGTGCGACCAACTCGACCTGCGACCGACTCGAGGTGCAAGCAACGACTGAAGGTGCGAGCGACGCCTCGAGGTGATGGAGAACGCGCGATCAGTTCTCCAGCAGGCTGCGCAGCAACAAGATGCGACGCTCGGACGGCTGCTGGAGAACCTTCGCCAGCCGCATCTTCTCTGCTTCGCACACCGCCTCATCGGGCTGCGTGTCACCGTTGCGCAGCACTTCGATGGCCGTGATGAGCTCTTCGTCACCTGCAGCGAGGGCGCTGATCGCCTCTTCCACCTCGCGTTTCGTCGGCAGCACTGGAGGCCCATCTGCCGCAACTGCCAACGACAACGCCTCTCTCGTCAGCGACACCCACCGCACGGCCTCGGCCTCGGAGATGAGCTCGAGCATGCGGGGTGACTCTTCGACGCGGTGCCGCACCACCTGCGCGCACTCTGTGGGCCCGAGGGCCGCGAGCAGCTGAGCGCGAAGCTTGAACCGCTCCACCAGCTGTTCCGGCCCGAGCCGCACCAGGGCCTTGTCCATCAAGAGCACGCCAGAGAGCGGCGAGTAGCCTGCGTCACGCACCGCGGCCAGCTTGAGCTGCGCCGCCTCGTTTGCCTGAAGCCATGACGTGAGCGCCGCCAACTCGGCAACGAGCGCCGGCCGGTTGCTGCCAAAGTTCAAGATGACGGCGCGCAGCCGCTCACGCAAGGCGACGCCCTGGGCCACCGGCCCCCAACCATGAACGTCACACCGCGACCCCAGCGTTCGGAAGCGCCCCAGCACGTGGTGCGCCTCGGCCGTCTTCCACGTCGCCAGGGCACCTTCGAGCCACGGGCCCGCTGAAAGCGTGCTGAACGAGACGTCTTCGAGCTTCTGCGTCACACGGGTGGCGTCGAGGTCTGTCTTGAGGCTCTTCTCGACACCGACCGTCGGCGCCTGACACTCCACCGTCACCTGCACCGGCCCGTCAGGGTCGAGCGCCCACGCTCGAATTCCTGGCTTGAGCCGCTGTTGTGACGAGGCCTTCACCGCCAGCCACGTGCCATCGAGCGTCAGCGCCCAGTCAGGACCCCTCAGGCCACCGTCGTGCGGCTCCGTGTCCTGCTCGGTCAACACCGGAGAGGGCGCGGGCACTGCGGGCGAGACGACAGGGTCTCGCTGGCACCGCGAGCACCCCACCACCGAGACCACTGCGACGACGACCAGAAACCTCAGATGCACTCGTAGCTGCCGACGCATTGGGTGCGGTTGCCCTGGCCGAGGTCGACCTCGGCCTCGAGCACGCTGGTCACCAACGCCACCGCGTTGATGTCGCGGCCGTAGTAGCCCGTCGCGCGAATGACGTAGCGGTTCGTGGGCTGCCCGGGGTCGACGAAGGTCGGGCGCTGGTAGACGATGAACTGGTACAGCAGACCGCCGCCCTGCGCGGGGTCGATGAGCGGTGAGTTCGAGATGATGCCCGAGCTGAACGCCGCCGGGCATGCGTTGGCGTCGACCTGCGCCGTCGTGCAGGTGCCAATCAACACGGGCTCGACCTGTGACGACCGAATGCGCCTGATGGCCTCCTGCATGCCCATCTCGGCGTTGGTGGTGGCGACCGTCTGCGCGAGCGAGATGTCGCCGAGCGAGCCGGAGTCACGGGCCTGCATGAAGAAGCTCGAGGCGAGAATGGTGAGGAGCAACAGCGCCACCAGCACCGCCAGCATCGCCACACCACGACGGCTCCGCGCGTTCACTCGGTTCATGGCTGCACCATCACGATGTTCTGGGGAATGATCGTCGTCTCGAGCACTGCACGATTGTCGCCCGACCGCACCGTTCCCACCAGGTGGTCGAACGACGCCGGCCGCACCAACGCAAGCTGGTCTGCCTCGCCACGTGCGCGCAGCGAGATGGTCGTCAGCGCCACCCGGTACGCCCTCGCGAGGAAGGGAGCGCGCTGCGGCAAGGTGCCTGCGCCGTTCAGCATCGAGCCACTCGCCGTCGGGTCGTAGACATAGCCACCACAGTCGCCCGCGTTCGTCAGACCGCAGGTGCACGAGGCCGTCACGCCAGCGCCACCGCAGGTCACACCGCTCACGCCAGCACCGTTGTTGTTGATGATGGTGGCGACCTGCATGTCTTCGACACCATCTTGAATGCGGGTGAACTGACCAGCCACCTCGGTCATCGTTCCGTCGAACACCTGGCGGAAGAGCCCCGGGCGAAGGAGCGGGTTGCCCGCAGGCGGCCGGCAGACCATGTACCGCGTCGCTCGGCCCAGCGCGGTGACGCTCATGTCACCAGCGGGGCAGGCGCCTGCGCCCGAGGTCGCGTAGTTCGCGGCGATGGCGTTGGTGCGAAGGTCCTGACGGAGCATGGTGACGGCACCACCGGCAATCGTCGAAGTGAGCCGACCCGCACAGCCCGTCACGCCGTTGCTGAAGAAGAGCACCGAGTTCATGCCGTCAGCGGAGTTCGCGAACGGGTTCGAATAGGCACCACCGTTCACGTTGATGGAACACGCACCTGAGCACCCCGTCACGCCGACCGGCACCTTGCCCACCGACAGGCCGTCGAGCCCTTCACGAAACTCGATGACGTCGGTGCCGGGCATCACCGTCCAGCCTGCGCCGACCGTTCCGCCACAGCCCACGGTGTCGGCGAGCTCGGCCTCGCCTCCGGTCACGTTCTGCAGCACGCGCACTGCAAACGGAGCGGACCCAAACCGGAAGCCGGCGTTGGTGCCGTCGAACTTGATCATCGACAGCGCGATGCGGCCGTTCGTGCGCACGTCGACCTGCGCCGACGACTCACGCCGCTGCTTCGAGATCGACACCACGACCGACGTCACGGCCGTGAGAATCACCGAGATGATGGCCACCGACACCATCAGCTCGATCAACGTCACACCACGCCTGAGGTCACGGACCCGCATCTGGAACCTCGGAGATGATGACAGTGGAGGTGGCGCGACGGAGGACCACTGCAGGCCCGACGCGCTCGTTCCAGGTTGCTTCGATGAGCACCTGACGCGCACGCGCCCCACCATCACCAACGTCGGTCACGGTGCGGGTGAGCCCAAAGCGCAGCTGATCTTTGTCGTAGATGATTCCCGCGTCGGCGACGCCGACGGGAACGGCGTCGAAGGGCATCGCCAGGACCTCTGCGACGGCGGCATAGGCCATGTCCTGGCCCGTCGCGCGCGAGTTGGAGCGGCTGAACTGTGACATGCCCGAGATGAGCAACTGCACCACGCCGACCATGCCGAGCAGCAGCACGGCTCCGGCAATCATCGTCTCGAGCAGCGTAGAGCCCCGAACGTTTCGTCTCATGGCGCCACCGCCGGTCCATCACCAGGAATGTTCACGACACGGTTGGGATTGGCCGCACCATCACGCTGCCGCACGGTGAGCGTGAGCGCTGCACCGGGCAGCATGCCTGTGTCGAGTGAAGTGCCATCGGAGTCGTCGTCGGCCCACACCGTTCGAGTCCCGTCGCCAAGCCAGCCGATGGAGATGGAGCGCGCCATCAGCCGGTTTGCAGGCTCGGTGATCACGCCGTTGGTGACGACGAGCTCGGCCTGGAACTCGTTCAGGGAGAAGTCGTTCACACGACGATCGCGTTGCGGCTCGAGTGGACCTAGCAGACCCGGAACGTAGGCGGCGACCGTCGAGCGGCAATCATTCTTGCGCCAGACGATGACGGTGTTCGGTTGTCTGGGCACGTCCGGCGGAGCGGTGAGCGGGTTGTAGAGCGGCCCGTTGATCTGCACGACGTAGGTGCACCGCTCCATGATGGCGTGGGCTCTGGCGTTGCGCAAAATGTTGGCCAGCGACTGCGCCCCACCATTGACTCGCCCCAGCGTGTTCACCGCCGTGAGCGAGTACGCCGCCATCGCCGCCAGCACGCCCGTGATCGCGAGCGCCAGAATCACCTCGATGAGGGTGAACCCGCGCCGTCGCATCACTTGATTCTCCGGTAGCTGCGAACCGCGCCCGGCTTCGGCGGCACTCGAACCGGCGCGCGGGTCAGACCGTCACGGCTCGTCGAGAGGTACACGTTGTCGTTGATGACCACGAGGTCGGACGGAATGCCGACGCCCGGCATCTTGATGACCGACGTGGCCTGACCCGCGTAGGGGCTCGGCGAGATGTACGTGAGGCAGGGCTGCAGGTCGCCCGTGAGCGGGCTGAAGCCGTAGAGGGTGGTGTCGCCCTCCATGCTGCAGCTCGCTCCCGTGACGGGAGGCGTGAACGTCGCCACCACGATGCAGCCCGAGAGCACGGCAGGCTCGCTGACGACCTGCTCGTACCGCGTGCCCACCATACCGATGCGGGGGAACTGGTTGATCCACAGGGCGCGACCGTCGTTGTTCGAGCCGTGCGGCTGCTGGTTGAAGTCGTGCACGGCGTAGAAGTAGTTCGTCTCGAACTCCGCGCCAGGGTTGAGCGGGTCGCGCACGTCGCCGGTTCCCACCAGCAGGTCGGCGTAGGCGCCGCTCTGCACGAGCAACGAAGCGATGCGCGGGCGGTTGAAGATGGGCGGCGCCTTGACCAGCGGCAGCTTGCCACCCATCGCCGTGTCGACGGTCGCCGGCTGCAAGGCGTAGGTCGGCGGAATGGGCGTCGGCAGCGCGGCAGGGTTCCCCGGAGCGGTCTCGACCACCTGACGAACTTCGACTTCCGAGCACGGCGGGCTCGGGCAGGTGGCCTTCGAGACGTTGCGGGTCGAGGTGGGGTCGAAGAGCTCGTCGGGCTTCCACTTGTTCTTGTCGTCCTCCATCGAGCCATCGGCCTTCGCGAAGCGCATGGCGAACATGCTCTCGCCAGCCATCACGTAGGCGCTGCTGATGAACGAGAAGTTCGAGCCCGGCCGACGATGAATGGCAGGCCGCGCCAGCACGGGGCTCTGCAGGTCGAGGTCTGTCGAGCTGCCCTTGTCGAACTTGTTGTACTTCCTGATGAGGTTACCGGTGACAGCGTTGACCACGTAGACGATGCGACCTTCGGTCTCTCCAGGCCCCGTCGTGTTCGGGTCGTCGACGCCGCCACCGAAGATGGCCACGAACTGCTCGTCGCTGCTCTCTTCGACACGGCCCACGGCAGGAATGCTGTAGGTGAAGCCGAGGTCGCCGTCCCAGAAGTCCCAGAGGAAGCGGCTCGTGTTCGGAGCGACGCCGTTCGTCACGTCGATGGCCGCGATGCCACGACCACCTTCGCGCTGAGACATGATGGCGATGGTCTTCCAGTCACCCACGGCGCAGCTGTCAGCCTCACCGCTGCCGTCGCCGCAGACGTCGGCGATGGCGACGGTGTTGTTGAGCATGTTCGCCGCCCAGCCGCCCTGCTTCAGCTTGAAGAGCGACTCGACGAGGAAGTGCATGCCCCAGTTCTGGAAGCCCATGTAGAGGCTGCCGGGAATGTACGACCAGGCCTCGCGGCCGCTCGGGCAGCTCGGGTCGGCTTCACCAGGAGTGGTGCAAGCCGGCGCGGTGTCGGCCTCGATGACCGAGTGGAGCATGCCGTCGTTGGCTTCGACCATCACGCGCACCGGGCGGGTCTCGGTGTTGGTGCGGAACGTGGCGAACGCCGTGCGCTGCGCCGCGGTCTTGCCGCCGTAGTCGGGGTCGAACGGCGACTTGCCGACGACGACGGGTGCGGAGTGCGAGATGGGGCCGAGCTTGCTCGTGCGGGTGCCGCCGCCCGTGTACGAGTCACCCTTGTTCGTGAGGAACGAGATGATGTTGGCCGGGGTGACGCCAGCGTCCCACGCGGTACCGAAGTCGGGGTGGTCGTTGAGCTGGTCCATCAGCTCGGAGTTGCCGGTGGTGAAGGGGCCGACGACCTTGTCGTTGGGCCACGACTTCTCACGCAGACCGACCACGATGTTTCGAGCGGGGTGCGAGGCGTGGTTCAGCTTGCCACCGTGCTCCCAGGCCAGGCCGAAGGAGCCGTCCGTCGGGTTCACGCGGAAGGCCGTGAGCAGACCGTAGGAGTCAGGGGTCGCACCGGCGTCGCCAGGGCGCACGAACTGAGCGGCGTACAGGCGCTGACCATCGGTGCCGAGGGCCGGGCGCGACCGCGAGTACACGCCCTGGGTGATGAAGGTGAAGACGGCCTGAAGCGCAGCCTCGAGCTCGGCGAGGTTCGTCGCGTTGAACGCCTGGGTGGTGCCACCGGCGGCAGCGACGTTGTTGAGCGCGGGCTCACCAGCGGCGCCCGTACCGAGGGCGATGACGAAGGTGCGAACGTCGGGGCGGGTCTTGAGCGGCACGTTGTGACGGAAGCTGCTGACGAGGCCCTGCACGCTGGTGTTCGGGTCGACGCCGCCGACGGTGTAGTTCATCGGCGTGTTCTCGAGACCGTCGGTCGCGAGGACGATGAAGTAGTCGCGGCACTGCTTGTCGTTCTCGTCGTTCGTCCAGCGGTCGTTCAGGTACTGGTAGGTGTTCTTCAGCGAGCCGTAGAGCGGCGTGAAGTCGCCAGTCGGGCCGCAGTTACGACCGGTGAGCGCGTTGGGCGTGCAGGGAGCCGGTTCGACGACGCGCTCGTCGGCGACACACGCGCCACCATCGAGCGAACCGTCTGCGCCCGGCGGGTCGACCGAGGGCGGCACGCACTTGCGTATCGCCGAACGAATCGCGTCACGCTGACCGAGGGCGTTGTAGGTGGCATCGTTCGGAATCGGCACGAAGATGGCGCGGGCCGGCAACGCTCCGCTGCCCACCACGGCGCCTGCATCCATCACGGCGCTCAAGCCCTGGTCCTTGAAGGGGGTGTTGTTGGTGGTGACCGTCCACCCCGCGGCAGGCGGGTACATCGAGGCATAGGCCGCCGCCATGTTGTTCGCGTTGGTCAGGCTGGTGCCGTTGCTGTCGGTCCACGTCGAGTTCGGCGCGTAGAAGTCCGAGATGAGCTTGAACTGCGACTGAGGGCCCGTACCCGTCGAAGCGCAGAAGCCACGCGGCGACGCCGACTCGTTCTTGTAGGTGTCAGCATTCGCAGGCGGCGCGACGACTTCACAGGCGCGGTGCGCGGTGTCGACCGTCGCGAACGAGACGTTCGCGCTCAGGTAGTTCGTGAATCGGCCATCGTTGCGACCGCTGGTAATGACGCGCAAACCGAGGTTGGGGTCGGCCGTGCCGCTGCTGAGGTTGCTGTTGCTGCCACCCCACTTGAGCCGACAGGTGGAGGCGCTCAAGTAGGCCGTCGCGGGCATCGTCAACGAGGTCAAGCCGGTGCAGTTGGGCACGGTCTCAGGGCAGGCGGTACCGAAGGCGTTGGCCGACGCCCACGTCGACGTGCAGAGCGCGCCGGCGGTGTTGGCGCTCACCGCGCGACCGATGGGCTCGGTGCCCTTGGTGAGGTACTCGTAGGTGTAGAGGGTGCGGAGCGTCTCGAGCGTCGAGCGAACCGAGAAGTACTCACACCAGGTCTGCGTGGGCTGAACGAAGTCGTAGCGACGAGCACCAACGCTGTACGTACAGGTGTGGTTCGACGGGTTCTGAATCTCGGTCTGCCACTGCGGGCGGGTATACGTGCAGGTCGTCGCCTGGCGATTGACGGTCCACTCCGTGCGCGTCGCCGAGTAGAGGCAGTTCTTGGTGGGGCGCTGCCACGTGAAGGCGCGGCGCTGGTAGCGGCACGCGTAGCAGGGCTTGTTCAGCTCGGAGGCGCCGCACGTCATGCTCGTCTGAATCGGGCCCAGCACCACGAGGGTGCAGGGGGTGGAGCCACCGCAGAGGGTCGAATCGCTCGACTGAATGGTCGAGCCCGTTCCACCAGCACAGCCGCCCGACGGGTCGCTGGGCGCACCGGCGGAAGGCGACGGCGTCTGGTACGGGGCGCCGTTGTCGACGGCGGTGGCCGGGGCTCCCGAGTAGCCACCCGGAGGACCGAGCGCGTTGTTCGTGGTGGCCGAGGTCTGCGGAGCACCTGCGCTCTCGCTGAGGTACGTGATTCGCGCCTCGTTCGGTGCAGCACCCGCGGTCACATTCGTGGTGGTGTAGCCCGAGAGCGAGGTGATGTTGAACGTGCCCGTCGCGCACGACGAACTCGCGGGAATGTTCGCGGTGAGGCGGTAGGGGTTACTCGATGCGTCGTTCGCGAAGTTCGCGCTCGACCACGCCTTCCCGTTGAAGGAGCAGGGCGCGGGGTCGTTGGCGGGAATCGCGTTGAAACGGGACATCGGAGAGGTGCAGGTGCCTCCCGGCGCAGTCGCACTACCGGTGCTGGGTGCCGAGAACTGGCACGGGCCGGTAGGCGTCGCACAACCCGAGGGCGCTGCGGTGGTCCACGTCGTGTTGGCCGGCATCGGGTTCGTGGTGGTCGTGCCGAACGTCGGGCACGACACCACCGACGGGTTGGTGATGCGGAGCGTATAGCTATTCGTGGCGCTGGGCGTGCCGGCCGTCGCGGGGCTCACGATGCGCTCGGTCGGGTTCGGGTTGCCGAGGTCGCCGAGGCTGTAGAGGGTGCGATAGGCCGCGTACGTCGGCGTGACCGGAACGTCGCTGACGAGGGTGATGTCGCACGGCCAGCCCGCCGTGCAGTTGAAGTTGTTCGTCGCGACACGGGTAGGCGTCTCGTGCGCATTGGTGTTGCGGCGCAGGGTCGCGTTCGCGTCGAGCGTGCTCTGCGCGTTGTTGATGCCGAAGCTCCCGGCGAGATCGCCCGTCGTGTAGCGGCCCGTGGTTGCGCACGGAGTTGCCGCAGGCAGCGTGCGGGTGCCTGTCAGACCCGGAACGGTTGCCACATAGGCCGTACCGCCAGTCGAATCGGCGAAGGTGTAGGCAGGCGTCGTGCTGGGGCTGGTGGTACCTGCAGCCGGCGTGAAGGTGTTGTCGAAGAAGCCGTACCAGGAGCGGCCGCTGGTGGTGGAAACCGGCGTCGCATTGGCGAGGTACAACGAGCAGGGCTTACCAGCCGTGCAGTCGGCAGCGGTGAGCGATCCCAGGTTCCCGAACTGGCCGGCCGAGGTACCGACGGGGAGGGAGTTGTAGACCTCTCCCGCGCCAGTCGGCGGGGTGGTCGGCGCCTGCACCGTGCCCGGGCACGTCGTGGCACCAACGGTGGTGTACTTTCGAATGGACGGCTGCAGCGTGCGGGTCTGAATGCCGGTGTAGACACCTGGCTTCCCGCTGCACTCCGCGTTCGTGTACGTGCGCGGCAGCGCGGCGCTCTGGTCGACCCACACATCGCAGGTGATGGGCGTTTGAGGCGCCGCAGCGGTCTTGGTGAGGGTGTAGCAACCCAGGCCCGTGCAGCTCGGCGCCGTCGAGTTGGGGAGCGTCGCGGGGCGAACGTAGCCAGTGGCCCAGCTCGCCGAGGGCGACTTGCAGAGGCCGTCGATGTTGGCGCCACCGGTGCCGCCAAAACCATCGGGGTAGTTCACCGCGCGCGCCGGGCCAACGCAGGCAGCGTCGTTTGCGCCGCCAGCGCACACCGTCGAGCCGCTGCCCGTCAGGTCAATCTGGCTGGTGAAGGTACGCAGCTGCCCGGCAGGCGCGAGCACGTCGTAGATGCACTGGGTCTGGCGGCTGTCGGCTTTGTCGGCGCGCAGCAGGAACTGGTAATACGTGGCGAGGCCGATTCGGGCGTCACCCGTGAACTGCGGAATGATGGTGTCGACGACCTTCTTGGCCGTACAGAACTTGTTGGTGCAGGTCGGGTTCGTGGTCGCGTCCCAGTCGCCACCGGCCGAGGACATCGGGATCACCGGCGTGTCGGCGTTGGTCGGCTCGAGCATCGACCGCGACGTGTCGATGATCACCATCACGCGGGGTTTCGCCGGGTCGGCGAAAACGAGTGCCGAGCTGAGCGCTGCGACGACGAAGAGGTATTTGGAGATGGTCATTGGGGCCTCGAGGGTCAGGGCGCAGCGCAAGTTCCGTACCGCCCGATCGTTTCGTGAACTCGGCAGGTTGAAAGGTCAGGAGAAACTTTGCGGTCTGAAGGTCGCAAAGGTTTCAGGGAGTACTGCTCAGGGCGTGTACTGAAGCGTAGGCGTGGCGAAGGCGAGGTGCGCCTCGAACTCGTACTCCGCGTTGTCGGGGAACTTGGTGCGAACGTTGTCGGCTTTGGGCTCGCGCTTCTGGCCCTCGAAGGCCTTCGTCACACAGTCCATCAGCGGCGGGTTCCACTCACTCTTCACGAAACGAACGCTGGTGAAGGTGAGGGTCTGGTTCGCGACGGAAACCCGCGCGGTCACGTCTGCTTCCTGACCCGCGAGCTCGGTGCCGCAGCTCGAGACGGCGCCCTTCGAGAGGCTCTCCATCACCTGAAACGCGTAGTCGATGACGAGCTTGTCGATGACCTCTGGAGGCGTCACGGGCGTTGCCGGCTTCGACTCGTGGCGGAGGTCGACGACGATGGCCGCGATGGCGATTGCCGAGAGCAGCAGGGCGGCGATTCCGAGATTTCTGTCCATAAGGCGCGAGCGCGAAGCCAAGACTATGCCAGTCACGGCGACGGGCAACGAAGTGGCCCGCGAGGCTTTTCGCAAGCGAGACTGCGACCTGGTGCGGCACCTTCTGCTCCTCTTTGTGCTGCTCCAGCTCGCCTGCTCGACGCAGACCGATGGAGCCTCGTCGCGGAAGGACCCCATCGTGGGCGGAGAGCCCGCGCCCCTCGAGACGCAGGTCTTCTTCCTCGACAGCGACGCGGGCGTCTGTAGCGCGACCCTCATCGCGCCGCGCACGCTGGTGACGGCCGCACACTGCGTCGGCACCGAGCCGCTCTTCGCGCTCGACCCCGCACGCGTCGGCGGCGCTGACGGCGGCATGTACGGCATCGTCAAGCGCGTCACCTACGCACAGGCGACCGACGGCGGTGTCGCCGACCTCGCGTTGCTCCTGCTCGACCGCGCGCCGGGCGTGACGCCGAAGCCGTGGGCCTGGTGGGGCCCCTCCCCTGCCATCGGCTCGCGGGTGCGGCACGTGGGGTATGGGCGCTCCGAGCTGGGCCCGCCAGGAGAGCGGCGCGCCGTCACCACCGCCGTCGTCGGCGCCATCGTGAATCGCACGCAGGGCATGGTGCTGGTGTCGGGCGACCTGGGCAAAGGCATCTGCTTCGGAGACTCCGGGGGCGCGGCCTTCGCGCCGACCGATGGCGGAGAACGGCTGGTCGCCGTGCACAGCTTCATCACCACCGACTGCGGCGCGGGCGTCTCGTCGTCGGTGCTGCTTGCGCCCTATCGGCGCTTCGTGGAGCAGTGGCTCATCGAGAACGAGGGCCCCGACTGCGCGCGTGATGGCCGCTGCGTCGCGGGGTGTGACGTGGAGGACCCAGATTGTCGCTGCGGCGGCGACGGCGTCTGCTCGGCGTGGTGCAGCGACGGCGACGACCCTGATTGCCCGGGCGAGTGCCGTGTCGATGGGGTCTGCATGCCGCGCTCCGCTTGCCCGCTGGGTGATGGTGACTGCATCGCCGACGGCGAGCCGTGCCTGAGCGCCGGTCAGTGCGCGGGCGGCGCGTGCATCACCGACCCGCAGAACCCGACGCGCTACTGCTCGCAGCCCTGCTCGGGGTCGCAGGCGTGCCCCGACACCATGACGTGTGACGGAGCGCGGGCGCTGTGCATCGTGAAGCAGCTGCCGGTGGCGGCCGAAGGAGCGCTCTGCTCGAGCGCGGTGAAGTGCGCGCCCGGCACGGTGTGCCATGACGTCGCCAACGAGAAGCGCTGCCTGCGCACGTGCAGCTCGCAAGCGCAGTGCCTCGAAGGAACGCGGTGCAGGTTCGGCGTGGTGAACGTCTGCATGCCGATGGCCGCCATCACGCTCGATGCGGGAACGCAGTGGGAAGGGCCGCTCGCACCAGCTGGATGCGCGTCGTCGCCCGGCGCGCTCGGTGCGGTGCTCGCTGTCTGGGCGCTCACCCTCCGTCGCCAGAGAACGATGATTCGTTGAGCGTCGTCTCGTCAGCTGTCAGGGGCTGCAGCCGGTGCGGTTCGACGTCGCCTGCGGGCTGATGCGCGCCCCCGACGCGATGGTGCACGGGTTGAGTGCGTTGATGCGCACGCGGCCGACGGCTCCACCGCCGCCACCACCGCCGCCGAGGTTCGAGATGTTGCAGCTCTGCTCGACGCCGCCGGTCTGGCCATCGGTGGCACCACCACCGCGCGCGCCACCGCGACCGCCGTAGCCGCCACACTGGTTCGCGCCGCTGCCACCGGGAGCGGTCGTGACACCGTTCGTTCCGTTCTGGCCGTCACGCCCGAGGCCCGCGGGCCAGTACGCCGACCCCTCGGCGCCGCTGCCGCCGTTCGCCGCGATGAGCGCGCTGCCTCCGATGGTGAGCGTGGTGGCCTCGACGAGAATGCCGCCGCCCGAGCCGCCGCCTCCTCCGCCACCACCTTGCGACTGAGACCCGAAGCCCCGCCCGCCCGACGCCAGCAGCGCGCCATTGAGTGAGAGCTGGCCACGAACCCAGAGCTGCAACGCGCCGCCGGCACGACCGAAGCGGTCGCTCGCGCCTTTTCCGCCACGTGAGCCCGGGCAGCCACCACGCAGCGGCACGAGGTTGGCCGAACCGTTTGCCGCGAGACCTGGGGCGCCTGCCCCTCCGTTGTCGGCGCCATCACCGCCATTGCCACCCACGAGCCCGAAGGCGCCGCCCTGCCCGCCTCCCGACTTGTCTCCGTTGCCGATGCCCGCAGTCCCGGCGGGACAGAACGAGCCCTGGCCACCCGCTCCAGACTCGACCAGGTAGTTGATGCCCACCCAGCCTTCGACGGCGCTGGCGTCGATGGTGCCGTTGATCTGCGCGTCGCCCTTCACCGCGAAGACGAGCGCGCGGTCGCCCGTGTTGCCCGAGGTGCCGCGAACGACGCGCAGCGTGACGCCCGACGCGATGGTGAGTCTGTCGACGACGTACACGACGAGCGTGGGCCCATTCGTCTGCGTCACCAGCACTGGCGCGGGCAGCGTCGGCTCGGTGCAGGTGAGGCTGTCGAGATAGCCCGCGGGGTTCAACATCAGGGTCGTGTCGCAGGTGAAGTTGAGGTGCGCGACGGTCGGGGCGGAATCGATGGTGGTGAGCGGCACGTTCGAGGGAGGAATGAAGGGCAGGCCAGCGTCGGTCGCCACGCCCGCATCCACGGCGCCCGCATCCACGGCGCCCGCATCCACCACGCCAGCGTCGACCGCGCCTGCGTCGAGCGAACCACCGTCGAACGAGCCAGCGTCGACCGGGTCGGCCACGCAGGCGCCGGCCTGACACGAGCCTCCGTCGCAGGCGCCCGAGCGGTTCATGAAGAGGCAGGCGCCGACGAGGCACTGGTTCATCGAGACCTGGCACTCGTTCGGAGGGATCGCGTTGCTGCAATCGAGCGGCGCTCCGAGGCATCCACCATCTTCGAGGCACGCGTCGTTCACGGTGCACGGGTCGCTGTCGGCGCACGAGAGCCGACCCACCGCGATGTCATAGACGCAGCCGCCGTCGGACTCGTCGCAGCGGCCGCTGGCTTCCCAGCAATCACCAGGAGGAGGCGTGGTGCACGCGCGAGGCGTTCCTGCGCAGCCACCGTCTCCGTCGCAGGAGTCATTCACCGTGCAGGCGTAGCCGTCGTTGCAGCCTGCGTCCGGCGAGAGCGGCGCATAGAAACAGCCGCCATCGGGTTCGCGGCAGGTGCCGACGCTCGCAGCGCAGGCGTTCGTCGACGCCGGGCAGCTGGCCGCCATGCCGCCACCGCACACGGAGTTGGTGCAGATCTCCTGCACGTTGCACGCAAGGCCATCGCTGCACGCCTCGAGGTTGCAGTCACTGTCGGCGCAGTCCTTCTTGCCGTCGCCGTCGTTGTCGACGTCGTCGCCGCACAGCCCCCGCTCGTTGGTGGCGTTGGCACAGCTGCCCGGCATGCCCATGGAGGCGCCAGTGCAGGTGCCGCCGTTCGCGCAGCTCTTTCCGAGGCACTCCACATCGGCGCAGTCGCGGGTACCGTCCTGGTCTTCGTCGAGGCCGTCGGCGCAGTTGGTCTCGGTGCACAGGCCCGAGCCTGCGCAGATGGAGTTCGCCGCCTTGCACTGCTTGCCCGTGCACATCGCATCTCCGCAGTCGGAGAAGTCGTTGCAGTCGTTGTCTTTGCCATCGGTGCAGACCTCGGCGAGGCCGGGCCTGCGCTGCGGGTCGCGGTCGTCACAGTCGGTGCCTGCGGGCGAGCCGTCGTTGTCGACGTCGATGCTCATCGAAGGCGCGCGCTTCAGCGTCACCTTCACGTCGCGCAGGCTCGTCGCGGGGAACGCCTCGGTGATGGTCTCGGAGGCCTCGGCAGGCACCGTTCTCATCGTGCAGTCGACGTCGCTGAAGCCGATGGCCTGCAGGGCGACGGTCTCTGGCAGGTCGTCACGGAAGATGGCGGCCGAGAGCACCATGCGGCCCTGCGTGCGGGCGCCGCGGCTCATCTTGAGCTGCATGCCCGCCGTGTCTTTCACCTCGAGCGCGACGCAGGTCGACTTGATGCCGTCTTCGAGGTTGATGGCGACGCGCAGCGCCGACCCGGTCGCAGGTGGAGTGCTGCAGGACAAGACGCTGGCGACGATGGCGGGGACGAGCAGCTTCACCTGACGCATGGGCCGCACGTTCCCTCAGGCGCAGCACGAGTTCCAGCGCCCTTCGGCGCGAGGGGTGTCTGGTGTACGCCGCCGGTGAGCCGCGCAAGAACCCCCGGGCTCGAAACGTCTGGTGACCGATGCGCCTCTCTCTTCTCGCCCTCGCCTCCTTCGCCTCGGCCTGCACGTGTGGAGGGCCCGATGTGATGCGGGCCAGACCTGCCATCGAGGTCAGCCCTGCGTCGGTCGACTTCGGCTCGACGGCTCCTGACGTGCCGGTGCGGCGTTCGGTCAGCGTGCGCAACTCGGGTCAGGGCCCGCTGACGGCCACTACGGTCGAGCTGGGCGGAGAAGACGCCACCTTCTTCCGGCATGAGGGCCCGGTCACCTTCACGCTCGCGCCAGGAGCCACGCTGGACATCGCGGTGGTGTACCTGCCGACCGCGCTCGGCCCGCACTCGGGGCGGTTGATCATCACCTCCGACGCCACCAACACGAGCGAGCTGGTGGTGCCCCTGTCTGGCGTCGCCCGCTCCACCGACCGCTGCCTCGGTGTCACCTGCACCGCGCCGCCCTCTGCCTGCTTCGAGCAGACAGGAACCTGCCTCGATGGCGCGTGCAGCTATCGACCCCGAGCCGACGGCGTTTCGTGCGACGACGGCAACGCGTGCACCACCGACGACCGCTGCTCGAGCGGAGCGTGCCGCGGCACCGCCATCACCTGTGACGTGGCGCCGGCGGCGATGTGCCTTTCGGGAGGCTCGGTGCGAGTGCCGCAGACGCCGGGCCAGTGCGTCAACGGCGCCTGTCAGTTCGACTTCGAGACGCGGGCCTGCGCTGGCGGGTGCGACGGCGGCGCCTGCCAGGGAGACCCGTGCGCTGGCGTCACCTGCCCGGCCAGGCCGTGCTTCGAACCAGGCGTGTGCGTGCTGGGCATCTGCCAGTACCAGGCTGACATCGGCGCGGCGTGCAGCGACAACGACGCCTGCACCGAGAGCGACTCGTGCGGGGCGAGCGGCGCGTGCGTCGGCACTCCGCGCTCGTGCGCCACCCCGCCGGCGCCTCAGTGCCTCGACGCCATGTCGCAGCGCAGCTGGGCCGCCGTGGGCCGTTGCCTGCCGGGCGGGACGTGCGAGTACGCCACCACCGACGTCTCGTGCGCGCTCGGCTGCGACCAGACGACGGGCCGCTGCCGCTCGACCTGCCCCTCGGGACAGCATCAGTGTGGCAGCACCTGCGTGTCGGACTCGAGCGTGGCGACCTGTGGCCAGGCCTGCACGCCATGCCCGACACCGCCCCAGGGCCAGCCGAGTTGCACCGCGGGCGTCTGCGGCTTCACCTGCACGCCACCGTCGACGATGTCTGGCTCGTCGTGCACCACGTGGCTGCAGAAGGCACTGCTCAAGGCCTCGAACGCGGGCGCTGGCGACCAGTTCGGCTGGTTCACCGCCATCTCGGCCGACGGCAACGTCATCGTCGTCGCAGCCGACAAAGAGGACTCGTCGGCGCAGGGCATCAATGGCCCGCAGGGGAACGACGCGGCCTCCGACTCGGGCGCTGCCTACGTGTTCCGCCGGGTGGCAGGCGTGTGGACTCAGGAGGCCTACCTCAAGTCACCCATCTCGCAGGCTGGCGACCGGCTGAGCGGCGTGGCCATCTCGGCCGATGGTACGGCCATCGTCATCAGCACCTGGGGCGAGAGCTCGAGCACCACGGGCGTCAACCCGACTCCGAACGAGGCGGCTCCAGACTCGGGCGCCGCCTTCCTGTTCCGGCGGGTGGGCGCGGTCTGGCAGTCGGAGGCGTGGTTCAAGGCGTCGAACACCCAGGCCGACGACCGCTTCGCAACGGGCCTTGCCATCAACGGCGACGGCACGGTGCTGGCGCTCGGTGCGCGCAACGAGGACTCCGCGGCGGTTGGCATTGGTGGCAACCAGACCAGCAACGCGGCCATCGACTCGGGCGCCGTCTACGTCTTCCGCAAGACGGGCTCGACGTGGGCGCAGGAGGCCTACGTGAAGGCGTCGAACACCGGCGCGGGCGACCAGTTCGGGCTGCGGGTCGACTTGTCAGACGACGGCACCGTGCTGGCCGTGGGAGCCTGGGCCGAAGACTCCAACGGCGTCGGGGTGAACGGCACGCAGACGAATGACGCGATGGCCGATTCGGGAGCCGTCTACCTCTACCGACGCACCACGAACACGTGGGCTCAGGAGGCGTACCTCAAGGCGTCGAACCCCAACGCGGGCGACTGGTTCGGCATGGCCATCGCGCTCTCCGCCGACGGGCGCTCCCTGGCCGTCGGCGCCAGAAACGAAGCGTCGAGCTCACGGGGCGTGGGAGCGAACCAGCTCGACAACAGCGCGCCGGGCGCGGGGGCCGTCTACCTGTTCCGCTACACGACGGCGTGGGCGCAGGAGGCGTACCTGAAGGCGCCGAACGCCGAGGCCGGCGACTACTTCGGGTGGACGGTGGGGCTCAGCGCGGCGGGTGACGTGCTGGCGGTCGGGGCCTACCGCGAGTCGTCGGCGAGCCGGGTCGTCAACGGCGACCAGACGAGCAACGCAGCCTCGATGGCGGGCGCCGCGTACGTGTACCAGCGCTCCGCGACTGGCTGGGCGTTCGACAGCTACCTCAAGGCAGACAACGGCGAGGCGGGCGACCTCTTCGGGTGGAACCTGTCGCTCTCGGACGACGGCCGCACGCTGGCGGTGGGGGCCATCGACGAAGACTCGACGAGCGCCGCGAGCCCTGCTGGCAACGGCAGCCCGACGGCGGGCGCCGTCTACGTCTTCTGACCGCAGCTCAACGGCACTTCAGGGCGGGCAGCATCACGATGGGCACGGGCTCGACTTTCGGTTCGTAGTCGAGCAGCGCCGTGCACGAAGGTGTCGCCGAGGGGTCGGTGGTGTCGGCGAAGCAGTAGCGGCCGGGCGGCAACGTCGCGCGAAAGGCGCCCTCGTCGGAGGTGACGAAGCTGGCCACCTCGGGGCCGTCGATGGTGCCGCCCGCGTGAATCGAGAAGCGTGCACCAGCGACGGGGCTCGAGGCGAGCGCCATCACGAACGTTCCACCGCACGACTGCGCGCGCCGGCGAATGAGGCCTTCGACTTCGGCGCTGGAGGGACCTCGAGCGGCTTCGTCGGTGACACAGGCCGCGAGCAGCACCAGCGCGACGACTCTCATGACGACTTCCCTCTCAGAACGCGGTTCTCACCGACCCGCAGGGTGACTTTGCGCGCGTCGAAAGACTCCGCGAGCGGAATGAGGAACTTTCGAGAGAGACCGGTGAGCTCTTTGAACTGCTGCGTCGAGATGGAGCCGTGCTCGGTGAGGAACGCGATCAGCTTCTGCTCGAGCGCGGCGATGGCCTGCGCGTCGAAGAAGAGCTCGCCCGCGCGCACGACGAGGCCTTGCGCAGCGAGCGTGTTGAGCACTTCGAGCAGTCGTGGCTCGGGGGTGCGAAGTCTCGACGCGAGGTCGGTGACGATGGGCGGCTGCAGCGCCCCCGTCGTGAGCGCCTTCATCACCTCGGTGCGCAGCGTATTGGCGGCTTCGGTGAACGTGCGGCCGCGACCGGGAAGCCGGAGCAGCTCTTTGTCGGCTTCGACGGACTTCGCCTCGAGCAACGTCGCGAGCACGCGGGAGAACGTCTTCTCGTGCGGCACGCCGAGGCGCTGACGCAGCTCTTCTCTCGGCACACCATCGGCTTCCGCGCGCTCCTGATGAAACCGGTCGAGCGAGACGAGCACGCGCTGCTGCAGCGCCGAGACGACCGAGCCCGACAGAAACCGCCGCGCCTCTTTGTCGACGAGCACGAGCCGGCCACGCGCGGCGCCGACCTCGAGCGCTTTGTTCAGCTCCTTCTGCGCCGCGGAGGCGCGGGCGAACAGCTCCTTCTCGGTGAGGCCCTGGTAGCCGGCCTGCGTGGTGAGCCACGACAGACGTGTGTCGAGGTCAGC
>JAACJQ010000015.1 GCA_016879935.1 Archangiaceae bacterium
GCAGTCGCGCCCGGAGGCCACCCGCATGAAGTTCTTCATCGACACCGCTGACGTGAAGGAGATTCGCGCCGCCTGGGACATGGGGTGCGTCGACGGCGTCACCACCAACCCCTCGCTGCTCGCGAAGGTCGGCCGGCCGCTGGAAGAGACGATTCGGGAGATCTGCTCCATCGTCGACGGGCCCATCTCGGCCGAGTGCGTCTCGCTCACCGCGCCCGAGCTCATCGCCGAGGGCAAGCAGCTGGCGAAGATTCACCCCAACGTCGTCATCAAGATTCCCATGGGCGTCGAGGGCATGAAGGCCGTGAAGGCGCTCGCCAGCGAGGGCATTCGCACCAACGTCACGCTGTGCTTCTCGGCGAACCAGGCGCTGCTGTGCATGAAGGCTGGCGCCACCTACGTCTCGCCCTTCGTCGGCCGCCTCGACGACATCTCGCAAGACGGCATGGCGCTCATTCGCGACATCGTCACCATCTTCAAGAACTACGGCTCGAAGACGCAGGTGCTGGTGGCCAGCGTGAGAAACCCCGTGCACGTGCTCCAGTCGGCCCTCATCGGCGCCGACGTCGCCACGCTGCCCTTCAACGTCATTCAGCAGCTCGCCCAGCACCCGCTCACCGACGCCGGCATCAAGAAGTTCCTCGCCGACTGGGAGAAGGTGCCCAAGAAGTAATGGAGCTCATCGTCGAGTTCCTCCTCGAGCTGCTGCTCGAGGTGCTCTTCGCGGCGGTGGTCGGGCTCTTCGACTCGGGCCTGACGCCGTCGAACCGCGCGCCGGGAGTGCGGGCCTTCGCGCTCGCCCTCGCTGGTGTGGGCCTGGGCGTCGCCAGCACCTTCGTCTTCCCCGACCACTTCCTCCAGGCGCGCACGTTGCGCCTCGGGTGGCTGCTCGCCGCACCGCTCTTGGGCGGCGCGCTCATCGCCGGGTTTCGGGTGGTGTTGCGCTCGGGTGAGCCCAATGCCTGGCGCTGGGAGAAGTTCTTCTCGGGCGCCCTCTTCGTCGGTTGCCTCAACGCAACCCGTTTCAGCATGCTGGGGTAGTCGCGACCCCCACTCGAGATTGAGGCGTGAAAAGCAGCAGGCTGGGCGTCACGCTACAGGTGCAGTGATCAGTTTCTGACCGGCGAGGGGTCGAAGCGCATGTCACTCTTCGGACGAGACGTGCAGGGCATGACCGAAGAAGACGGTCGTCTGCTCTTGCGCACGCTCGTCTGGTGGAGCCTGGGCACCTCGTTCGTCACCAGCCTCGTCGGGCTGCTGCGCACGGGCCAATGGCAGTACCTGCCCATGGTCTTGCTGCCGATGGTGTTCCAGCTGCTGACGCTGGTGGCGCTGCGGTTCTGGCCGGTGCGGCGGGTGGGCGCGGCGTACCTGCTGCTGGTGACGTCGTTCTTCTTCCTCGGGGCCTTCATCGACCGGGGCACCTCGGGGCAGGCGTACTACGGCCTGGTGCTGGTGGTGCAGGCCGCGGCCCTGCTCTTCGGCCTTCGTGGCCTCGTCCTCGTCATTCCGCTCGGGGTCGTCATGGGCGTCGCGCTGGCGTGGGCCGAGACCAACGGCCTCCTGCAGCCCGTGCCAACGCGCACCCCCTACGACGGCCTGCTGGCACCCGTGGGCGCCTTCATTCTCACCGGCGCGGGGTCGCTCGTGGTGCATCGCCAGCTGCGGCGCGCGCTCGGGCAGGCCCAGACGCAGGCGCTCGTCACCGCCAAGGCGAACACCCAGCTCTCGCACGAGATCGAACGCCGCGTGCAGATGGAGTACGAGCTGCACGCCTCGATGGAGCGCGCGCTCGACGCCTCGCGCCTCAAGTCGAGCTTTCTCGCCAACGTCAGCCACGAGCTGCGCACGCCGATGAACGCGGTGGTCGGCCTCACCGACCTGCTCCTCACCGACCGCATCACCGACGCGCAGCGCGAGGCGCTCGAGACCATTCGCGGCTCGTCCGATGCGCTGCTGGCCCTGCTCGACGACATTCTCGACCTGTCGAAGATCGAGAGCGGCGGCATGACGTTCGAGCTGCTGCCCACCTCGGCGGCCACCGTCGCGCTCGACGTGCGCAAGCTGCTGCTGGCGCGCGCGGGCATTCGCGGCATCGGCCTGCGCGTCGAGGTCGACCCGTCGGTGCCGCCGCTCGTGCTGCTCGACCCGACCCGCTTTCGCCAGGTGCTGCTCAACCTCATCGGCAACGCCATCAAGTTCACGCCCGAAGGCGAGGTCGTGGTGCGCCTCTGGTGGGACGTCGACCACCTTCGCGTCGAGGTGAAAGACACGGGCATCGGCATCTCGGCGGAGCAGATCGGCCGCATCTTTCAGCCGTTCGTGCAGGCCGACTCCAGCACCACCCGGCGGTTCGGCGGCACGGGCCTGGGCCTCACCATCGTGCACCGGCTCGTCGACGCACAGGGCGGCGCCATCACCGTCGACAGCGTCGAGGGCCAGGGCAGCCGCTTCACCATCGTGTTGCCCGCACGAATCGCAGCACCGACTCGCACCGTCTCGAGCGGGAACCTGCCCGTGCTGCCCGCGAACGCCGCGCTCGCGTCGCTGCGGGTGCTGCTCGCCGAAGACAACCCCATCAACGAGAAGGTCGCCCTGCGGCTCATGGAGCACCTCGGCGTGAAGGCCGACATCGCCCACAACGGCCTCGAGGCGGTCGAGCTGGCCAGCGCCGCCAGCTACGACGTCGTGTTGATGGACATTCAGATGCCCGAGCTCGACGGCATCGAAGCGACGAAGCAGCTGCGCGCGAAGTTCGGCAGCGCGTTGCGCATCGTCGCCATGACCGCCAACGCGATGCCCGAAGACCGGGTGCGCGCGAAGGAGGCCGGCTGTGACGACTTCCTCGCCAAGCCGGTGCGCCTCGACGACCTCACCCGGGTGCTGACGAAGGTGTCGCTGGCCGTGCGCGCGTCGGCCGCCTGATCCGCCCCGGCGCGCTCCGATGAGCCCCGCTTCTCGACGGCCCCCAGCGCGCCTCAGTTTCCTTTTGCTGCATGGGGGGCCCTCTGGTAGTCGCGCGACCGGTTTGAGTGGACCAGCAGATCAGGCGTCGGCAGTTGCGCGGGCCTACCGTGCAGCGGCGCCCTGGTTGAGCGCGACGTGGCAGTTCGTCGGCGCGGCGCTGGTGGGCGTGTTGGTCGGCTGGGGTGTCGATCGGTGGCTGGGCTCGACGAAGGGCTACGGCGTGGTGGTGGGCGGGTTGCTGGGCAGCACGCTGGGCTGTGTGGCCTTCATTCGAAGCGCCATGAAGTTGTTGGAGACGAAACAGTGAAACCGTCGATGTCCTCGAGCGCGATGATGGTGATGGTGGCCGGCCTCTTCGCCACCGGCGTCGTCTTTGCGCTCGGACTGTCGCGTGAGGTCGAGCTGGCTGCCCTCATCGGCGCCATCGTCTCGACGGTGTTTGGCCTGGTGGCCCTGGTTCAGAAGGCGCGCTCGTCGACCGAGCTGCCCACGGGGCCTGCGGGCGTGAAGCAGCTCCTCTCGGTTCAGGTGGTGACGTTGCTGGTGCGGCTCTTCGCGGTGCTCGTCGGTGGCTTCGCGGTGAAGCGCCAGGGCCTCGAGCCCATCGCGTACGTGCTGGCGTTCTTCGCCTGCTACGTGGTGCAGCAGTTCGTCGAGATGCGGTTCGTGCTCGCGGCCAATCGGCAGGCGGGCGCAGTGGAGGCACGGTCATGAAGCAGCTGTGGACGCTCGTCGTCGCGATGTCGCTCGTCGCGTTCCCCGCGTACGCCTCGGAGGGCCACGAAGAGGGTGGCCATGGCGATGAGCATGGCGGCCACGGTGAGCCGAAGGACAAGGCCAGCGAGTCGTCGGAGTTCATTCTTCACCACGTCGCCGACGACACCGAGTTCCAGTTCGAGCTGCCCTTCGTGCACCTGCCGGCGATTCACGTCGCCGAGCTGTTCGGTGCCGAGCCGGGCCAGGGCCTGTACCTCGAGCGTGAGCCGGGCGCCTGCCACAAGCCCGTCGAGAAGAGCCAGGAGGCCTTCGCGGGCATCTTCAAGTTCATGAACGGCTGCTGGGACCTGCGGCCGACCAAGGCCGTGCTCAGCATGTGGATCGCCATGGCGTTCCTCGCGCTGGTGCTCTTCCTCGGCCGCTCGCGCGACCAGAACGGCGTGCCCCGCGGTCTCTTCGCCAACCTCGTCGAGACGCTGCTCCTCTTCGTGCGCGACGAGATCGCCATCGCCAACATCGGCAAGGAGCAGGGCGCGAAGTACACGCCCTACCTCGCGACCGTCTTCTTCTTCGTCATGTTCACGAACTACCTGGGCCTCATTCCCGGGTTCTTCACGGCGACGGGCGTGCTCGGCGTGACCATCGCGCTGTCGGTCATCACCTTCATCATGACGCAGCTCGCGGGCATCAGGTCGGCGGGCCTCGTCGGCTACTTCGCGCACCTCTTCGGCGACGTGCCGGTGTGGATGAAGCCGCTCATGTTCCTCGTCGAGTTCCTCGGCCTCTTCACCAAGCCCTTCGCGCTGCTCGTTCGTCTCTTCGCGAACATGCTCGCCGGCCACATGGTGCTCTTCTTCATTCTGTCGCTCATCTTCGTGGTGAACATCGGCGCTGCCGCCGTGAGCATTCCGCTCGCGACGGGCCTCTACCTGCTCGAGCTGTTCGTCGCGATTCTGCAGGCGTACATCTTCACGCTCCTGACCGCGTTGTTCATCGGCCAGGGCGTCGCGTTGGGCCACCACCACCATGCAGAAGGTGAAGACCACGCGCACCACTGACGACGTTCGTCACGAAACCCCACGGCATGTTGCCGTGCTGGAGGTCGTACCGATGGGACAGTTGACTGGCTCCCCCGAGAAGCGAGCCCAAGAAGCCGTACCAGAAAGTTGGAACACACCATGACGTCCATCGCACTCGCATTCCTCTCGGCTGGCATCGGCGCCGGCCTCTGCATCATCGGCGCGGGCCTCGGCATCGGCCGCCTCGCCGGCTCGGCCATGGAGGGCATCGCCCGCCAGCCGTCCGCTGGTGGTGACATTCGTGGCGCCATGATCGTCGCCGCCGGTCTCATCGAAGGCGCGACGTTCTTCGCCCTCGTCATCTGCATCCTCCTCGCGCTCAAGTCGTAAGCGAGGCGGTCTGCAGGGCCTCCGGGGCGTCGTCCAGGCGCTCCGGAGTCGCAGCACCCGTCTCACCGCCGTTCCTCTTCACCGCAACACCCTTCGAGCTTTCCATCATGAACACTCTCGTGCTCGCCAGCAGCTTCACCGACGTCAAGCCCGGCCTGATCATCTGGACGTGGATCACCTTCATCGTGGTGCTCCTCATCCTGCGCAAGGTGGCGTGGGGCCCGCTGCTGAAGTCGGTCGACGACCGCGAGAAGAACATCGTCAACGCCATCGAGTCGGCCAAGCGCGAGCGCAGCGAAGCCGAGAAGCTCCTCACCGAGCAGAAGACGGCCATCGCCCAGGCCCGCCAGGAGGCGGCGGAGCAGGTTCGCAAGACCCAGGCCGAGCTCGAGAAGTTCCGCGAGGAGCTCATGGGCAAGGCCCGCAAAGAGGCCGACGACCTGAAGGCCGAGGCCCGCCGCACGATCGACGAGGAGCGCGTCAAGGCCATCGCCGACATCAAGGGCGAAGCCGTGCGGCTCTCGCTGCAGGTGGCCGAGAAGCTGCTCTCGGAGCGCATGGACGACGCCAAGCACCAGGCGCTGGCGCAGCAGTTCGTCACCGACCTCTCGAAGAAGCCCAGCGCGTAAGGGCTTCAGACGGCCACAGCCGTGTTGCTCGCGACGCCGCTCCTTCACCGGGGCGGCGTTGTCGTTTTGGTGGGTTCATGTGCGCCGTCGACCCGTGTTCACGACGTGGCTGGCGCTCGATGGTGCCGTTACGCTGAAGGCGCGGGGGTTCTACCGTGCGTTGGAGTCGATGGACCGAGAGCCTCTTGAGCCCCGCGCTGCGCGCAGCAGACGTGGTGTGGCGAGCGCGGTTTCTCGTCGAGTGCCTCGTGCTCGGCGCCTTTGTGGCCTTCGCCTTCGCAGGCGTCTACTTCGCGCTCGGCCGGCCCTTCGAAGCGCTGACGACGTTCTGTGGCGCGCTGGGGCTCTCGGGCTGCGTGGTGGGGCTTCGCTGGGCCACGAGCTACGAGCCCCTCGCGTGGGTGGCGATGCTGGTGTGCCTCGGCATCTTCAGTCTGCCCGTCTTCACCGAGGCCGCGCTCGACCCGGCCGTGCTGGCGTGGGTGTCGGTGGTGCCGTACGTCGGGGCGCTCATTCTCAGGCCGCGGCACGCGGTGCTGTGGGTGGTGACGAGCCTCGTGGCGCTGGTGCTGCTGATGGTGCTGCGCGGCGCCGCGCCACACCTCGCACCGTCGCCCTGGCTCTCGCTCGCGCGGGTGATGGCGCTGGTGGTGAGCGTCTTCATCTTCGGGCTGCGCTTCTCACGTGAGCAGGCCCAGGCGCTCGCGCAGCTCGACTCGGCCAACCGCGCGAAGTCGGCTTTCCTCGCCACGATGTCGCACGAGATTCGCACGCCGATGAACGGAGTGCTGGGCGTCACCGAGGTGCTGCTCGCCGGCCCGCTCGACGTCGAGACGCGCGAGAAGCTGTCGCTGGTGCGCGAGAGCGGCCACACCCTGGTCGCCCTCATCAACGACATTCTCGACTTCTCGAAGATCGAAGCCGGCAAGCTGCGCACCGAGCCCGTCGACTTCGACCTGCCGCTGCTGGTGGAGGACGTGTCGGGGCTCCACCGCTCGAGCGCGCGCCTCAAGGGCGTGGAGTTCACCGTCACCATCGACGACGCGGTGCCGCGGGTGATGCGGGGCGACTCGGTGCGCCTCAAGCAGGTGCTCACGAACCTCGTGTCGAATGCCGTGAAGTTCACCGAGCGCGGCGAGGTGCGGGTGTCGGTCGAAGGGTTGGGCGGTGGCCGGGTTCGCTTCGTGGTCTCCGACACGGGCATCGGCATTCCCGCCATGGCGCTCGACAAGCTGTTCACGCCCTTCGAGCAGGCCGACGGCTCGACGACGCGGCGCTTCGGTGGCACCGGCCTGGGCCTGGCGCTCTCGCAGAACCTGGTGCGCTTGATGGGTGGCAGCATCACCGTCGAGTCGGTGCCGCAGATCGGCTCGCGCTTCGCCTTCGAGCTGGCCTTCGAGCCCGGCGTGCTGGCCCTCGCGCAGGAGCCCATCGAGGCCACCGTTCCCGAGCGCCGCACCGAGCTGCCGGTGCTCGTCGTCGACGACAACCTCATCAACCTGAAGGTGGCCTGCAGCCTCGTCGAGAAGGCGGGCTACCGCACCGAGACCGCGGCCAACGGCCAGGTGGCCCTCGAGAAGGTGCAGAGCGGCCACTACCTGCTGGTGCTGATGGACTGCCACATGCCGGTGATGGACGGCTTCCAGGCCACCGAGCGCATTCGTGGCCTCGACGGCGACGTGTCGATGACGCCCATCGTCGCGCTGACGGCCTCGGCGATGCCCGACGAGCTCGAGGCGTGCAAACGCGCGGGCATGAACGACTGCCTCACCAAGCCCGTCAGCCTGCAGGCGCTGAAGGCGCTGCTCCACCGCATCGAGCATTACCGGGGCATCTTCGAGGGCGCTGCGTGACTCGCGCTGATTCGGCGCTACGCTCGTCTGCCGTCGCCGCATGTCCGACACGCTTCCCATCGCATCGGTCAGCCAGCCGCTCCAGCTGAAGGACCCGCTCGTCGGCTCACGGCTCGGCGACTACGAGGTCATCGAGCCCATCGGCGAGGGCGGCATGGGCGTCGTGTACCGGGCCGTTCACCCGCTCATCAAGAAGCGGGTCGCCATCAAGGTGCTCAAGCCGGGCGCGGCCACCGACGTCGGCCACGTGAAGCGGCTGGTCGCCGAAGCCGAGGCCGTGAACAGCATCGGGCACCGGCACATCATCGACATCTTCGGGCTGGGGCAGCTCGACGACGGCCGGCCGTACATCGTGATGGAGCTGCTCGACGGAGAGCCGCTCGACGTCTACCTGCGCCGCAACCCGAAGCTGCCGTTGCACGAAGTGCTGACGCTGCTCGTCGACATCGCGTCTCCGCTCGCCGCGGCGCACGCGAAGGGCGTCATTCACCGAGACCTCAAGCCGTCGAACGTCTTCATCTGCCGCGAAGCCGACGGCGGGCAGTACCTGAAGCTGCTCGACTTCGGCCTCGCGAAGAAGGCGATGGGCATCGATGGCTCGAGCGCGCAGTCGAGCCAGCACGTCGTGGCCGGCACGCCCGACTACATGGCGCCCGAGCAGGCGCGGGCGATGCCGGTCAGCGCGCGCACCGACCTCTACGCGTTCGGGTCGATGGCGTACGAGATGCTGACGGGTGAGGTGCCCTACGTGGGGCAGACCCCGATGGACGTGATGATGGCGCACGTGAGCGCGCCGATTCCGTCGGTGTCGGCGCTGGTGCCGTCGGTGCCGCCCGCGCTCGACGAGCTGGTGCGGCGGTTGATGGCGAAGGACGCGGCCGAGCGCCCGGCGTCGATGGCCGACGTGCGCGCCGAGCTGAAGGTCATCATCTCGAAGCTGTCGCCGACCGGCTCGTACCAGCGGCTCGAGCCCACGACCGACCGCACCTCGAGCTCGACCGAGACGCCCGTCGTGCGGGGCAGGGTGACGGAGTACGCCGCCCCCGCGAAGGAGCGGCCGGCAGTCGAGCCCGTGGTGGCGGCGCGTTCGAAGCGGCCGTTCGTCGTGCTCGGAGCAGGCCTGACGCTCATCGCGCTCACGGGCGTGCTGGTGGCGTTTCGAGAGAAGGCGGGGAGCACGACTGCTCCTGAACCGGCTCGGCCCGAGGTGGTCGGGCCCGTCGACGTGAAGCCGCTTGACCCGGTTGCACCGCTGGAGCCCGTGGTGCCCGAGGCGGCCCGCCCACCCGAGGTCGTCGTCGCCGAGGAGCCCCTCGCCGCGCCCGGCAAGCAGCCGCCGCGAAAGGTGCCGACGGCCGAGCAGCTGGAAGCGCGGGTGAAGCGGCTGCGCGCCGAGCTCACGAGGCTCACGCCAGTGGGTGAAGCGCCCGATGCCGATGTGGATCGACTGCTCGGGGCGTACCTGCTGCGGTCGTACGCGGCCGAGACCCCGGCGTTGCGCAGTGACCTGGAGAAGTCACTGAACAGCTTCGAGCGCGACATGATGGGGCCGTTGCGAGCTCGCGCGAAACGCTGAGCGCAGGCGGAGTCGGACGACCCGTGAGGTGGCCGGATTCGTGCTCGCCGTGCCGTTGCACGACCACGACAGCAGCCACCGGTGAGGTGGTCGGATTCGTGCTCGCCGCAACGGTTGGACGACCACGGCGGCGGCTACGGCTCGGCACTCCGTTGGACGCCCACGACGGCAGCGACGGTCGAGGTGGTCGGACTCGTGCTCGCCGCGCCGTTGCGCAACCACGACAGCAGCCACCGCCGAGGTGGTTGAATTCGTGCTCGGCGCTCCGTTTCACGACCACGACAGCAGCCACCACCGAGGTGGTCGGACTCGTGCTCGCCGCGCCGTTGCGCAACCACGACAGCAGCCACCGTCGAGGTGGTTGGATTCGTGCTCGCCGCTCGAGCGTCGAGGTCGGGGTCGTGGCCGGGATCGTCATCACGACCACGACAGCAGCCACCGCCGAGGGGTTGGATTCGTGCTCGGCGCTCCGTTGCATGACCACGACAGCGGCCACCGTAGAGGTGGTTGAATTCGTGCTCGCCGCGGGACCAGGAGTCGCTCCCGAATGCTCTGGATGTTTGCCGACCGACACTCGACCGCGCCGCCGCACGAGCGCAGAGGAGCTTCATGTCGTCTCTCGTTCGCCTCGTCGTCGTCTCGTCGCTGTGTGCCTGTGGTCC
>JAACJQ010000131.1 GCA_016879935.1 Archangiaceae bacterium
AGAGCCCAAGGGCCATGGCACCGGCCAGTGGATCGAGGGGAAGACCTCGCTCGCCGATGGGGCCGAGGTGGCGATCGTCGAAGACGTGATCACGACTGGCGCGTCGACGATCAAGGCCATCGAGCGGGCGAGGGCCGAGAACCTGAAGCCTGTGGCTGCGTTCGCGCTCGTCGATCGCCAGGAAGGCGGCCGCGAAGCGATCGAGGCGCTCGGGGTGAAGGTGTACTCGTTGTTCACGCGCGAGGATTTTCCTCGATGACGCGGGTGGCGCTCGTGGGCCTCGCGCTGGCGCTGAGTTCGTGCGCGAACGCCCGCATTCCGCGCGTGGGCGGAGACCCTCCGCCAGCCGACACGGACGCCGCCTTCGAGTCGGCGTATCAGCAGACGCTCGAGCGCTACACGCGCAGCCAGGGCGTCTTCGACTTCTTCGACACCAAGCTCTTCGTGCACGCCACGTGGGAGTCTGCGCCGTTCATGGAGGCGCGGGTGAAACGCTTCTCACGCTTCCGCGCGATGCCGGTCGAAGAGGAGCGGGCCGCGATGGAGGCCGAGCGGCAACGCCTCTCTGACGTGACGGAGTTCCACCTCGCGGTGCACGCGAACGACCCGAAGATGGACGACTTCGATCGCGCAGGCTCGATGTGGCGCATCGCGCTGGTGGCCGACGGCAAGGAGTACACGCCGAAGCTGATCGAGCGCATCGGGCGCACCACGACCGAGCAGCGATCGATCTACAGCTACATGGAGCCGTTCTGGGTGGGCTACCGCCTGCGATTCCCGAAGACGAGCGGCCCGATGACGCTGAAGATCGCGTCGTCTGCAGGCAAGGCCGAACTCCAGTTCCCGGGGGAGTGACGCCGCATGGCGCGCTCGTGGGCACGACGGCTGGCGCCTGCGGCTGCGTTTCAGTTCTGCTTCATCGGCGCCGTCGCGATGCTCAAGCCCGCAACCAACGCGCTGGTGCTCTCTCGCTTTCAGTCGACCGCGATGCCGTGGCTGTACCTCACGGCCGCCATCGTCACGGGCACGCTGGCCATCGCCGGTGCGCGGCTTGGTGGGCGACGACGCAGCCCCGGTTTCCTCGCGCTCCTGGGTGGCGTGGCGTCGTTCGCGTTTCTGCTGGCCGTGAAGTTCGACGTGCCCTTCACCTCGCTCGGCGCGTACCTCTTCACCGAAGCGCTGGCGACGCAGGTGTCGTTGGCCTTCTGGGGCACGGTGGGCGAGGCCTTCGACGCGCGGGAGTCGCGGCGGGCCTTCACGTGGATCAACGGCGTCGGCATGTCGGGAGCGATCGCGGGCGGCTTCCTCGCGCAGGTGGCGGCGCGGGTGGCGGGGGCTCCGGCGCTGTTGTTCGGCGGCGGAGCGCTACTGCTCGCGGGCTTCGCGGCGTTCCGGTTTCACCAGAGTGAAGGCGCGTCTGCTCCGATGGCCCGCGGTGGGCTCGCGTCGGTTCGCACGGTGCTCGAGATGCCGTACGCATCGCTGCTGGCGGTGCTGGTGCTGGGCTTCTCGCTCATTCAGCAGCTGACCGACTTCGTGTTCCGTCAGCGCGCGGTCGAGCTGCTCGGCGAAGCCGACATGGCCGACGTCTTCGCCTCGCACCAGCTGTGGACTGGCGTGTTCTGCGTCGTCTTTCAGTTCGTCGCGGCCGAGCCGTTGCTGCGGCGCCTCGGCATTCTTCGCTACGTCGCGCTCGTGCCCGGCTTCATCGCAGTGCTCACCCTCGTGAGCTGGGCGTGGCCTTCGGTCTGGGGCGCGTGGGCGCTCAAGCTGTTCGAGAGCGCGGCGAGCTGGTCGTTGCTGCCGGTGGCCGTGCAGCTGCTCTACGCGCCGCTGCCTGACGACGTTCGCGACGGGGTTCGGCGCACCATCGACGGGCTGCTCCGCAAGGCAGGCATGGGCGTCGCGGGTGTGCTGCTGCTGGCGGTGTCGGCGACGGTCGGGCTCTCGGGCGTGCTGGCGTCGGTGCTCGTCGCGTGCGCGGCGCTGGGCGTGGTGCTGTGGCGCATTCGGCCGCGCTACCTCGAGGCGCTGCACGTTCGGGTGGCGGGCGTCGAGACGAACAACCTCGTGGGCACCGAGCAGCTGCTCGCGGAGGCCTTGCGCGCGCCGTCTCCCGAGAAGGCGCTCCGGGCCGCCGAGCTGCTCGAGTACGCGAACGTCATCGACGAGACGCACATTCGGCTCATGCTCGCGCACCCTCACGAGCGGGTGCAGACGCGAGGCGTGCAGCTCGCGGAGCGGCTCCAGACGACGGCGGTGGCGAGGCAGCTCGAGGTGCTGGTCGGTACCGGGGCGAGGCGCCCGCGAGATGCCGCGGTCTGGGCGCTGGCACGGCTCGCTCCCGAGCGAGCGCGGGTGGTCCTGCCGCCTTTGCTGACGAGCGAAGACGTCGGGGTCGTCACGGCCGCCGTTGGCGGAATGCTCTCGTTGCCCGGCCAGAAAGATGGGCGGGCGGTCGCCGCGTTCACGAAGCTCGTCGAGCGGGCGGGCAGGGCCCCCGTCTCTGAACGCCGTGAGGTCGCGCGGTTGCTGGGGCGCCTGGGCGATCCCGATCACTCCGCGATTCTGGGGCGCTACCTCGACGACGCCGATGGTTCGGTTCGCCAGGTGGCGATCACCGCGACGGGAGAAGGGCTTCACCTCGAGCTCGCGCCGAAGCTCTTGCGGTTCCTCTCGTGGCGAGACGAGCGCCGGTTCGCGCGTGATGCGCTGGCGGCCATGGGCGACGATCTCGTTCCGCTGCTCGCGATGACGCTCGACGATCGCAGCCGCGCGCTGTCGTTGAGAACACAGCTGCCACGCGTGCTGCGTCGCATCGGTACTCAAACGGCCTTCGACGCGTTGCTGCAATCGAACGCGCGAGACGACGCGTCGCTGCACTACCGCGTGGGCGCTGCGCTCGCGCGAATTCACGATGATCACCCCGAGTTCGACGTCGACCGAGGCCGCGTGATGGAAGCGCTCGTGCGGCGCCGCCACACGCGCGAGGAGTTGCTCCCGGCGTTTCGCTCGGTTCGCGCTGCGCTCGGAGATTCTTCACTGCTCACACGAGTGCTCGGCGATCGGCTCGATCAGGCCTTCGAGCTGTCGCTGTGGCTGCTGGGGCTCTTGCACGATTCCCGCTCGTTGCGGCGCGCACACGCCCACCTCACGGGCAACGACGGCAAGCGCAGGGCGTGGGCGCTCGAACTCGTCGACAACCTGCTCTCCGACGACGAGAAAGAGCTCATCGCCGAGGTGATCGAGACCCCGCATCGCGCCCAACCCCTGGGTGACGAAGACGCGGCGCGGGTGTTCGTCGAAGAGCTGTGCCTGAGCACCGACTTCACGTTGCGGGCGTGCGCGAGGCGGGTGGGGCGGGTGATGGGCGTCTGGACGAAGCCCCCGAAGGAGGACGACATGAGTGACGTGACGGTGAAGCGGCTCTTCGCGCTCGAGGGCGTCGAGATCTTCGCGCAGAGCGACGTCGACGATCTCGCCGCCGTGGCCGGCGTGGCGAAGGAGCAGACGTTTCGCAAAGGCGAGCGCATCTACGCCGAGGGCGACCCTGGCGACGCGCTCTACGTCATCGTCGACGGCTCGGCCGAGGCGCGTCGCGAGAACGAAGTCGTGCTGACCATGAAGGCGCGCGAGAGCTTCGGCGAGACATCGCTCTTCGACGGCGCGCCCCGCATCAACGAGGTCATCGCCACCAGCGACACGTCGGTGCTGGTGATCGATCGCCGCGACTTCCTCGATCTGCTCGGCGATCGGCCGGAACTCCTCGGCGGCATGTTCCGGGTGATGTCACGGCAGCTGAAGACGATGGTCGTCGAAGTCGCCGCCCGTCGCGCGAACACGGGTGATCTGCCAGCGGTTTCGATGCCTCCCGTCTCGGAGACCGATCGAAACGTCTTCTGACGTTCAGGGAGCGCCGCAGCGCAGATAGGTGAGCACCCGCGCCTTCTCCATCGCGCTCAAGGCGAACCCCTCTGGCATCGAGCCTCGACTGATCTCAGACGTCACGCGCGACAGCGAAGCCTTCACGCTCGCCTGGGTCTGGTACTGCGCGGGGTGGCAGCGGTTGCAGTTCGCGGCGAAGAACGTCGAGCCGTACGCGCTCCAGGTGTCGGCGCAGGCGCTTCCGCCATCAACCCCCGACGTGGTGGTCACCGTCGCACTCGTGGTGACCGCATCGTCAGGTTCCACACCGCACGCTGCGATCGTGAACGCCGCCACCATCAGAATGCGCTTCATGCCCGCTGGTGATCAGCGGGCCTCTCGATCGATCAGAACGCGATGCCCACGCCGACGTAGGGGCCCATCACCACGTCGCGGCAGCTCCAGTTTCCATTCGTGAGCTGGGTGCAGCCGCGGGTGTCTTCGGGCGTTCCACCGATCACGCCGCGGTCTTCGAGGATCTGCGAACGGAAGCCCGCGCGAATGCCGATGGAGTCGATGCCGAGCACCAGGCCAGCGCGCATGTCGAGCTGCCAGATCGGCCACGGCGTCGCGAACACGGCGCCCTCGATCGCGAACGGCCCCGCGATCCACAGCTGGCCCGAGAGGCCGCCGGTCGGCGCCATGATGATCAGATCTTGCGCGAAGAACGTGTCGGCGCCGAGCTCGGCGCGCAGGCGGCCGTATCGGCCAGTGAGGAACGCGAACGTGAGGTGGGCGTTGAGCTGCGACATCTGGTTCATC
This sequence comes from Archangiaceae bacterium, assembly GCA_016879935.1. Classification (GTDB taxonomy): domain Bacteria; phylum Myxococcota; class Myxococcia; order Myxococcales; family Myxococcaceae; genus Xiheimicrobium. Next base: position 4,687 of record JAACJQ010000131.1, read on the forward strand.
TGCGTCTGAATCGTCTGGCCCATCAGCGACACGCCAAAGCGCTCACCTTCGAAGAGCCCGGTGAGCCCGAGCACGTACCCCGAGCCGTTCGTCGTCGAGAGCGAGTACAGCCCTTCGACGCCCGCCGTGACGCGAATGCCCGACGGCTCCTCGCGCACCGACTCCTGCTGGCCCTGAACGACGACCGCGCCTGGAGCCGGCGTCCAGTACCCGTAGCCGTAGCCGTACGTCGGCACGAACGCGCCGGAGTAATAGCCGTAGCGGTACGGCCGGTACGAAGGCCCCCAGCCGTTGGACCAGCCGGTGTACCCGCGCGAGTAGCCCGAGCTGTACGAGCTCGACGACCCGCCCGAACCGACGGGAACGGCCCCGTGATAGTTGCTGCCCGACGAGGACGACGAGGACGACGAGCTCGAACTCGAGCTGCTGGAGGATGAGGAGGACGAGCTCGAAGAAGACGAGCCGCTCCCGCGTCGGCCGAACCGGGCCTCGGCGTTTCCAGCGACCAGCATCGACACCACAAAACCGACCGACAGCGCGCGGCGTAGGCTCATTGGAAGACTCCTTCGACAACACGATACGAAAACGGCGGGAAAACATTCACTCCGGAGCCACCTGTGGGATGGAAAACACTCGCGGTGCTGGTTGGTTTGGTCAGCGGGGCTGATGGGCCCACCGAGGCCATTCGGTACCTCGCCCTCGGAGACAGCTTCACGATCGGCACCAGCACGCCCGAGAACCTGAACTTCCCCAGTCAGTTGAGCGCGCTGCTCAAGAAGCGCGGCCGAACGGTGCGCCTCGAGAACGTCGCGGTGAACGGCTACTCGACCAAGGAGATCATTCGCGACGAACTGCCTGCCCTCGACGTGGTGAAGCCAACCCATGTCACCCTCGCGGTCGGCGCGAACGACATCGTGCGCGGTAGCGGCCCGACTGAGTACCGGACGCGGTTGAAACAGATCTTCGCGAAGCTGAGCGCGGCAGGCCTTTCTGGCAACCGGCTGCTCGTGATTCCCCAGCCCGATTGGAGTCAGGCGCCGATCGCCGAAGCCTTCGGCGATCGCGACGAGCTGCGAGGCCGCATCGAGACCTACAACGGCATTCTGGCCGAAGAGACGAAGCTGGCCGGTGGCGTCTACATCGATCTGTGGCCGCTGATGATGGAGCAGGGGGCGAAGAAGTTGTTCGCCTCCGATGGCCTGCACCCGAACCAGAAGGCGTACACTGCCTGGGCTCAAGCGCTGGTCGAGCGCTTCGATTCCAGGTGAGGCATGCCCGAGTTCCCCGATCTCGAGTGTTACCTGTCGGCGCTCGAGCCGCGCGTGAAGGGTCAGGTGATCGAACGCGTTCGGCTCGCGAGCCCGTTCGTGCTGCGCAGCGTGGAGCCGCCGCTCTCGGTCGTTCACGGCAAGCGCGTGCTCGGCTTTCGTCGCGTCGGCAAACGCATCGTCTTCGAGCTCGAAGAAGGGTTCTTCCTCGTCATTCACCTGATGGTCGCCGGCCGGCTGTACTGGAAAGAGGCGAACGCGAAGATCCCCGGGAGGGCGGGCCTCGCGGCGTTCGACTTCGCCAACGGTACGCTGCTCCTCACCGAGGTCAGCACGAAGAAGCGCGCGTCGATTCACGTCGTGCACGGTGAAGCCGCGCTCAAGCAGATGGATCGTGGGGGCCTCGAGGTGATGACGGCCCACCTCGATCAGTTCGCCGAGCGGTTGCGCCAGGAGAACCACACGCTCAAGCGGTCGCTCACCGACCCACGCCTGTTCTCGGCCATCGGCAACGCGTACTCCGACGAGATTCTGCATCGCGCGAAGCTGTCTCCCGTGAAGCAGTCGAAGTCGCTCACCGGCGAAGAGATCGCCCGGCTCTACGAAGCGACACGCGCGGTGTTGACCGAGTGGAAAGACCGCCTCACCGCCGAGATCGGCGACGGCTGGCCCGAGAAGGTGACCGCGTTTCGCCCCGAGATGGCAGTGCACGGAAAACACAAACAGCCGTGCCCCGTCTGCGGCGCGGCGGTGCAGCGAATCGTCTACGCGGAGAACGAGACGAACTACTGCGCGAAGTGTCAGTCACAGGGGCGGCTGCTGGCCGATCGCTCTCTCTCTCGGCTGCTCAAAGACGACTGGCCGACCACCCTCGACGAGCTGGAGGAATATGTGGCCACTCGCGGGGCGACTCCGATAGGAAGGCGTCGACCATGACGCGTTTCATGAGGCTTTCCGGGGGGATGCTGGCGGTCGCGCTCATCCTCTCGTCCCCCGCATTCGCCGAGACGACCCTGTGGTTGGTGCGACCGCTGTACCCGGGTCAAGAGGCGCTCGTCGATCGAACCGAAAAGGCGATCGACAAGCTGATCTCGTCGGCCGATCGCAAAGAGCACATCATCGGCCGCACCGAGCTCGCAGCCGCGCTCAAGGGGCGCAAGGTCGAAGAGATTCCGTGCCTCAGCACCACCGAGCGCTGCGCTGATCCAATCGATCCCTTCGTGGCGACGCTTGGTTTCGGCCGTATCGTGATGGTGCAGGGCGGGCAGGACGAAGCGGGCTTCAAGTTTCGCGTGGTGTCGTACGAGGCGGCGCTGAACAAGGTGGTGCCTGCCACCTCGTCGGCGCCCGTGCTCGAGAAGGCGCTGCTGGGCGCGGTCGCCAAGGTCGTGCCGGTTGCCTCGACGCTCGAGGTGAAGTCCGAGCCGCCGGGCGCGACCGTCTACGTCGATGACACGAAGATGGGCACCACGCCGCTCACCACGCAGGTGTTGCCCGGTGAGCGCGTCATCAAGCTCGACCTGAAGCTTCACCAGCCGATCGAAGAGACGCTGATCGTGCCCATCAAGGGCTCGGCCTCGCTCGACAAGACGCTCGAGAAGGTCGCGGCGCGGCTGATCGTCACGGCAGCTCCGGCGGGCACGACGATCTTCATCGACGGCCAGCCGCTCGGGAAAGATCGCGTCGATCGCGGCATTCTTCCCGGCCAGCACGTGATTCGCCTCACCGCCGAGAACCACAAGGCGTTCGAGCAGACGATCAGCGTGAAGCCCGACGAGCAGTACGTGCTCGACAAGACGCTCGAGCCTCTGCCTGGCGCCGTCGTGGTGAACCCCGTGAACCCGATGAAGCCGCCCGACAACGTGGTCGTGGTGGTGAAGAACCAGCAGCCCGATCAGGCCGTGAAGGTGACGACGCCACTGCCTCCGCCGCCTCCTCCTCCGTCAGAGACCGACAGCACCTACGAGAAGCGTTCGTACTTTCAGCTCTCGTACGAGTACGGCTCGCTGCTCGGCAACTCGCTCGTGGGTCGTCGCTGGGGCAACGCGGGAACCGGCCGCACGACCGACATCCAGTCCAGCTCCCGGCTCCTCATGGGCGGCTCGCTCGAGTACGGCACGGGCGGCAAGTACTTCGGCGTCGCGGTCGTCGGCCTCAGCTATCTCACCAACGTCGAGCGGTTCAGTCTCGGCGTTGGCTATGCGCCCGGAGCTCAGCGTGAGGTCGACATGGGCATCGCGGGCCCGACGCAGATCGACCCCGTTCGCGTGCACATGGTCACGATTCGCGCGCTGCAACCCCAGCTTCGGCTGGCGGCCTGGCGGTTCATGTTCCAGCTGCAGATCGGCGCCGAGTTCCGCACCGGGCAGATCATTCAGACCGGCACCACGTTCTACAAAGACGGCTTCATGATCCTCGACCTGCTCGCGGCCGCGCGGCTCAACGTGCGCTTCTTCATCGTCGAGGGGCTGTACTTCTACGGCAGCGGCAACTTCACCTATTACATCCTCGGTGAGACCTCTCGCATGGAGGCTCCGAACGATGGCGCGGAGCCGCCGAACGCGACGGGGCCCGAGCCGCAGTTCAAGAACTCGCACCAGTGGGGCTTCAACGTGGGGTTGGGTTATGGCTTCTAAGCGCGCGCTGGTGGTGATCGCGGTTCTGCTCTCGTCGCTCGTCTCGGCCGAGCCGCTCGTCGGTGCCGGCGTGGGCAACGCCGACGCGCTGATCTCGGAGGCGAGCCGGCTCTACAACAAGAAGCAGCACGTCAAGGCCGTCGACCTCTACCTCAAGGCCACGCGGGTCTCTCCGACGACGCTCGCGACGTACCTCCAGCTGGCGCGCTCGTCGGTGCTCGCCAAGCAGCTGCAGCGTGGCTGCTACGCGTACCGCGTGTACCTGAAGGCCAGCCCTGACACGCCGGAGCGCAAGAAGGCCTCGGCCGAGAGCGATCAGTGCGAGCGGCAGCTCAAGAACGCCAAGGGCCAGCCGCCCGATCTCTCGCAGAAGTACGTCGAGACCCGCGCTGCCTTCTTCGCGCAGCTCGACAAGGGCGTGGTGCTCGGCCCGACCGGCGCCTCTGAAGAGCTGCGTACCCTCGTGAAAGACGGCTTCCTGGGCGTCGAGCTCGCCGACATGGCGCAGAAGCTTGGCTCTGCGGCCGTCGCCGAAGCCGAGGGCATTCACAAGCGTGCACTCGCCAACGAGAAGCTGCCCTCGGAGCAGCTCCGGAGTGCGCGCCCGCTCTTCCAGATCGCGGCCGACTGCGGCGTGATCGCAGGGAACTCGGGCGGCGTGACTGCCTTCCTCGACGGGCTCGCCGAGTTCACCGAGAAGGACTTCAAGCGGGCGACCCAGCTCTTTGGCGAGGCGGCCAAGCTCGACGCCGCCAACAAGGAGTACGCGTTCTACCGGGGCCTCTCCCTCTATCAGGCAGGCGACAAGCTGGCGGCGCTCAAGGCGCTCGAGACCGATCTGAAGGACGACCCCCGGACGGCGGTGTTGCGTACGGCGCTCGCGCTCGGCAATTCTCCCGAGGTCGGGGCCAGCGAGCTCGAGCGGTTGCTCTTCACCACGCGCTTCCCTGCAGAAAAGTAAGTCTCACTCTCGCGGGAGTCCGGGTGGCGTTCTTCATCTGTCAGGCGTGCGGCGAAGAGTACGAGGCTGAAGCGCCGAAGTGCCCGAAGTGCGGCCGCTCCGAGACGATTCGCCTGAACCGCGCCGATCGCATGGTCGATCGGATGATCGCGGGCCGCTTCAAGATCATTCGCAAGCTGGGGCAGGGCGGCATGGGCGCCGTGTACCTGGCGGAGCAGGTCGGCATCGGCCACCGCGTCGCCATCAAGTTCCTCAAGAGTGAGTTCTCGACCGACGTCGAGATCGCGCGCCGCTTCCTCAACGAGGCGAAGACGTACGCGAAGGTCGTTCACCCGAACGCAGTCACCTTTCACGAGTTCGGCCAGGATGACGAAGGCAACCTCTTCATCGCGATGGAGTACTGCGAAGGCGTCGATCTGAAGAAGACGATCGCCGAGCGCGGGCACCTGTCGATCGTCGAGGCCATCGAAGTGACGACGCAGGTCGCCGACGTGCTGGCCGACGCGCACGACAAGCAGATCGTGCACCGCGATCTGAAGCCCGAGAACATCATGATCCGCAAAGGCCTGCGGGGCATGCACGCCAAGGTGCTCGACTTCGGCATCGCGCGCCTGATGGACGCGAGCACCAAGCTGACCGTGGCTGGCGCGATCGCGGGAACACCGCGGTACATGTCGCCCGAGCAGGTCGAAGGCCGTGAGGTCGATCGCCGCGCCGACATCTACTCGCTGGGCATCGTGTGCTTCGAGGCGTTGACTGGCCGGCAGCCGTTCGATGGCGCCACCATCGCCGAGATCATGCGCAAGCAGGCGCTGGAGCCGTTGCCTCGGCTCTCCGACATCGCTCCCGAGATCGACTTGCCGGCGTTGCAGGCGGTGCTCGACAAGGCCTGCGCCAAGAACCGTGAACAGCGCTACCCCGACATGATCGCGTTCGCGAGCGCGCTGTCGCAGGCGATTCCCACGCAGTTGCACATGTCGTTGCCGCCGCTGCAGCGAATGGCCACGAACGCAGGCCGCGCGGCGGTGGCTGCGGCGACGCCGGCTCCTGGCAAAGCGACGGGCATGGCCCTGCCGGGCACGAACGCCGGCGCCGAGGCGCTCGACAGCACGATGCTGCAGGGCTCGACGCCCGCGCCGAGCGTCACGATTCAGGACAGTGGCCAGAGCGCGCTGACGCAGCAGCCAGGCATCGGCTCCATCAGCCCGAGCGGCTCGAAGTCGCCCGTGCCCGACGTCTCGCTGCCGCCGAGGGTCGAGAAGTCGAAGGCCCCGATGATCGCAGGGGTGGTCGTGCTGCTGGTGCTGATCGGTGGCGGAGTGGCGGTGATGGCGGGCGGCAAGGACCCGGGGCCTCAGCCCAACGTTCCCGAGATTCCGAAGGTGGTCGAGGTTCCGAAGCCGATCGAGCCCCCCAAAGTCGACGACACCGCGACCATCGTGGCAGCTGCGGCGGCGAAGGTGGTTCACGAACAGGCCGCGTACGAGAAGCTCAAATCTGCCCAGACCAACTGGGAGAAGGGCGATCTCAACACCGCGAAGATCGACCTCGACAACATCGCCACCGACACGCCCGCACGCGCCGAGGCCGAGAAGCTGCTCGCGAACATCAAGATCGTTCAGGACGCCATCATGGCCGGTGACAAGGCCCGCCAGCGTGGTGACTGCGACGCGGCGATGAGCGCCTACCGGAACGCGTCGAAGCTCAACGGCAACGTCGACGCCGTGAAGCGGGGCATGGGCGCGTGTACTGCGGCCGCCATTCCCGGACAGGCCGAGTGACAGCGGTCGTCACCCGCAAACCAGACATCACTCCCGGTGGCCCAGTCGGACGGCTCGTCGTCGGGCTCTTCATGCGATGGCTCCGCTGGCTGTCGTCTGCGACGCGCCGGGGCCTGGCGTTCTTCGTGGCACGGCTCGCGTTCGGGCTCGGCATTCGTCGCGCGGTCGCCCTCGACAACCTGAAGCACGCCTTTCCCGAGCGGTCCGAGGACGAGCGGCTCGCCATCGCGCGCGGCGTCTACCGAAGCCTGGCGCTCGCGGCGATCGAGGCGGTGACGTCAGATCTGCTGCCTGACGATGAACTCAACCGAGCCGTCGAGGTGGTCGACTGGAAAGGGCTCGACGTGCTGCTCGACGCCCGCCAGCCGGTGCTGATCGCCTCTGCCCATCTCGGCAGCTGGGAGCTCTTCGCCGAGGTGATGGCGCGCCGCCGGTACGTCTTCAGCGCCGTGGTGAGGCCGCTCGCTGGCGCCTTCAACGAGTGGGTGGTGAACAACCGCAAAGCGGCGGGCGTGGAGTTGATTCTGCAGCGCGGTGCGCTCCGCAAGATGCTGGCCGCGCTCGAGCGTGGTCGCGCGGTCGTGCAGCTGATCGACCAGGTGCTGCCCGCGAGAGACGGGGTCTTCGTGCCGTTCTTCGGGCGGCTCGCGAGCACGACGCCAGCGGTATCGATGGCCGCGCGCGTGTCGAAGGCTCCGGTCTACGTCGTCGCGGCGGTGCGGGAAGGCGAGCGGCTGCGCATGTTCGTCGAGGGCCCGGTGCCCTTCGTCGACTCGGGCGATCGGGATCGTGATCTGGTGACGCACACCGCGGCGCTCACGGCGATCATCGAGGGGCTCGTTCGCAAGTACCCCGATCAGTGGTTGTGGTTGCACCGGCGGTGGAAGGTGGCGCCTCCGCAGGGCTGAGCGGTTCTGGCATACTGGCGGTATGGGTGCCGTTCACGTCACGCTCGATCTCGAGAACACCACCGACGCAGACAACGCAGAGGTCGGGTTGACTCCTTCGACAGCGGTTCGACGGCATTCGGTGCGCGCCCTGGTCGACACGGGCGCGGTGCTGCTGGTGCTGCCACACGACATCGTTGACCACCTTGGGATTCGTCGCCGAGGCAAGAGCGTCGTGAGTTTTGCCGATGATCGAAAAGTCGAGTTGGAGACAGCCGGGCCCGTGACCGTTCGAATCGGCAACCGTGCGGGGGTCTTCGAGTGCCTCGTTGGTCCGCCGACGTGCGAGCCGTTACTTGGTCAGATTCCTCTCGAGCGATTGGATCTGCTGGTCGATCCCGTTCACCAGCAGCTGGTCGTTCGACCCGAGTCTCCGATCTACCCGCTCTATTCGGTGAAATAGCGGCGCGCGCGAGGCATGGTGGCCGGGTGAGCGGCCCGTTCTCGGCACGAGTGCAGACCCTGACCTTCGCAGAGGGCGCCGCGGCCGACGCGGTTTCGTTGCTCAAACGCTTCGATGACTTCGTCGTGCGCAGCCGGCGCATCAAGGGGCAAGTCCGCCTCGGGCTCTCGGTCTCGCTCGCGATCGGCCTCGCCTGCGTCGCCAGCCGGGTGGAGCAACCGCTCGCGGTGGGCCTCTGTGGAATCGCCCTGCTCGGCGTGGTGTGGCTCGCGACCGCCATCATCGTGCCCATGAGTCTCATGGGCCGCGCTCAGCTCGCGAACGGCGGTGGAGCGACGATGCAGTCGGGTGTGGCCGTGGCTCTCGAACCGCGCGGGCTCTCGGCGGGAGACGACGTGTTCGGCTGGGCGTGCATCTCCTCCGTGAGGGTCGACGGTGGCGGCGTCACCATCGAGGGCGTCGACGAAGCGAGGCGGCGCGTCTTTCGCATCGAGCTGTCGCCGCGCAACTTCCTCTCGGCGGAGGGCCAGCAGTCGGTGGTGGCCGAAGTCGAGCGGCTGCGGCGGCAGTGAACCAACGCGGGGCTCTGGTTCTTCGGAAATGGGCTGCACCGCCGGGCGTTACGGAGCAACACGTGTGCGTTCACGTGAGGGAACCTGCGAATGTCGAACTCGATGGGCGAGGGGAAGAGTAAGGCGCCAGGCATGCGCGCGTTGCGGCCCCTCGCCGTCATCGTCGACCCCCTCGGAGCGGTGCCCCGGGCCGTCGAAGCCCGAGGCTGGGTCGTTCCGCTGTTGCTCGCGATGAGCCTGTCGGCGGGAGCGTCGGCGGCGATCGCCACGCGGCTCGACACCTCGCGCATCGTGATCCCCAGACTCGAAGCGGCCGGAGAGCTCTCGAAGGTCAGCGAGCGCGAGATCTCGGAGCAGGTCGAGCAGGCGCAGCGCCTGGCGATCGTCGGCGGCGTTGCCAAGGGCGTGTTCCTGGTGCCCCTGCTCGCGCTCCTCGGCGCGGCCGGCCTGTGGTTCTGCAGCTGGCTCTTCGGTGGGCGCGGAACGTTCGCCGAGCTCTTCACCGTGGTGTGCCTCGCGTTGCTGCCGATGGCGGTGGCGCAGGGCATCACGCTCGCGTCAGCGCTCCGACAGCAGAGCCTGACCCCGAAGCTGGCGACGAGTCTGGTGCCCTCGTCTTTGAGCGCGGTGATCGACGAACCGGCGCCGATCGAGCGGCCAGGCTGGAAGGCCACCGCGACGAAGTCGCTGATTGGCCTCGTCGACTTCTTCCACGTCTGGAGCGCGTTGCTGCTCGGGCTCGGCTTCGCGGCTGCGACGAAGCGCTCGCGCTGGTTCGCGACTCCGTTCGGAGCGCTGCTCTACTTTCTCGTCATCGCGGCCGTGACCATCGGGTTGCCCGGGCTCGGCGACGGCGGTGGCGGAGGCCCCCGATGATCATCGCGCTGTTGCTCACCGCCACGCCGATCACGCTGGACGAGGTACGGCAGGCGTCACGGCAGAACCTCGACGCGATTCGCGCCGAGCTGTCCGTCACCCGCGCTGGGCTCGATCGCACCGACGCGCGCTCGGTCTTGTTTCCCCAGGTCGATCTCACGCTCGGCTTCAGCGAGACCCTGGCCGGGCCGCAGCGACGCTTCACGACGGCTCCGCAGATTCAGCCCGACGGCTCCCTGAGCTTCGTGCAGAAGCCCGTCGACATTCCGTCGTTCGCGCAGGGCAACTTCCAGCTCGGCTTGAGCGTGCAGCAGCTGCTCTACGACGGCGGTCGCTGGTGGAATCAGCTCGCGAGAACAGGAGCGCTGGAAGAGGCGGCGAAAGGGCAGCTGGTCGAGCAGCAGGCCGCGAGCGAGCTCGAGGCGGTGCGAAGGTTCTACGAACTCCTCCGTGCGCAGGTGACGCTCACGGTGCTGGAGGGATCGGTCAAGCGCAGCACCGATCTGCTCGAGCGCGCGAAGGGCCTCTTCGAGGCCGGCCGAGCGCAGAGACGCGACGTGCTCGATGCCGAGGTGAACCTGGGGAACGATCGCATCGCGGTGATTCGTCAGCGGCAGGCGATCGTCACGGCGCAGGCTTCGTTGCTCCAGTGGTTGGGCCAGCCGCCGCGAGACGTCGAGGCCGTGACGCCGCCGGGGTTTCAGGGTGTGCTCGCGCCCGTCGTCCCCGAGGCGCCGAAGCTGCTGTCACTGGCTCGGGAGCGGCGGCCGCTCTTTCACGTGCTCGATGCACAGGGCCGGGGCGCGAAGCTGGCCGTGGAGATTGCGCGCGCCGACTACCTGCCGCGGCTCACCGCGAGCGCGAACTACAACCGCACCGCGCCTTCAGCCGAACTCTTCATCGACCCCACCAAGCAGCACGCGGTCTCTCTTGGCGCGAATCTCTCGTGGGATCTCTTCAGCGGCTTCGCGACGGACTCGCAGGTGGCCCGTGCACAGACGCAGTTGACCGAGCTCGAGAAGCAGCAGCGACAGGCGACCATCGAGCTCGAGTCCGAGATCGTGCGCGCGACGAGCGCGCTCTCGGCGCAGGGAGAGATCGCCGTGCTCGCAGCGAAGAACCGGCAGCTCGCCGAAGAGAGCTTCTCGGCCGAGGAGCAGCGCTACACCGCAGGCGCCACGACCAGCCTGTCGGTGCGTGATGCCCAGAACCGCGCGCTCCAGGCCCAGCTCACGCAGCTGCAGACCCGCGTCGATCTCGAGATCGCCACCGCCGCGCTCGAGCGCCTCGCCGGTGGCCCCATTGCCGTTCAGGAGAAGCCATGACCTGGTGGAAAGCCCTCATCGCGCTCGCGATTCTCGGAGGCCTCGCCGCAATCACCGTCGCCGGCCTCAAGGAGCGCCCACCTCCCGCGACCGAAGTGCAGCTCGGCACCGCGAAGCGCGCACCCATCACGCGAACCGTCACCGGCGCCGGCAAGGTGCAGCCCGCGACCACCGTGAAGATCAGCTCGAGCATCTCGGGCGATCTCATCGAGCTCACCGTCAAGGAGGGCGATCACGTCACGAAGGGCCAGGTGCTGGGCCGCATCGATCGCCGCCGCTTCGAGGCCAACGTTCGCCAGGCACAGGCTGGCCAGAACGCCGCGAAGAGTGACGTGGCCACCTCGCAGGTCGAGGTCGAGCGCACGCAGCGCGAGCTCGAGCGGGTGCAGGGGCTCGCCAGCAGAGGGCTCTCGTCTCAGGCCGAGGTGGAGTCGGCGCAGTCGGCGCTCGCCGCCGCGAAGGCCCGTGTGGCGGCGCTCAACGATCGCGTCAACCAGCAGCAGGCCATTCTCGACGAGGCGCAGAACAACCTCGCGAAGACGACGCTCGTCTCTCCGATCGACGGCACGGTCATCGAGCGCAACCGCGAGATCGGCGAGCGCGTGCGTGGCAGCGACTTCAACGAAGACGTCGTGATGTCGCTCGCGGCGCTGGCTTCGATGGAGGTGAAGATCGAGGTCGGCGAACACGAGGTCGTTCACCTCGCGATGGAGCAGAAGGCCGACGTGAAGGTCGACGCCCTGGAGGGGCAGACCTTCGACGGCAGCGTCGTCGAGATCGCGCAGAAGGCCCTCATTCGCAACGCAGGCTCGGAGCAGGAGACGACCAGCTTCCCGGTCACGGTGGCGCTCACCTCGCGGCCGCCCGGCGTGATGCCCGGCATGAGCGCCGAGGTGCGCATCACCGCCGAGCAGCGCGAGTCTGCGGTCGTCGTGCCCGTTCAGGCCGTGACCGTGCGCCCCGAGTCGTCACTGAAGGACGCGACCGTGCCAGTGGAGGGCAAGCCGATCGAAGCGAAGGGCCGCACGGGCGAGCGGTTCGCCAAGGTCGTCTTCGTGGTGGGCAAGGATCAGAAGGTCACGCTGCGCCGCGTTCGCACGGGCATCGCCTCGGACACCGACATCGAGATCCTCGAGGGGCTGGAAGAGGGTGAGCGCATCGTCGAAGGCCCGTACCGCACGCTGGCGAAGGAGCTCAAAGACGGCGACGCGGTCGAAGAGGTGAAGCCGGGGCAGGGCGGCAAGTTCAAGGGCAAGCGCGGCTGATGGCTCCGGCTCCGGCACAGACGCTCATCGAGCTCGACGACATCGCCCGCGAGTACGTCGTGGGCGGCGAGACGGTTCGCGCGCTCGCAGGCGTCACCGTGCACATCGCGAAGGGCGAGTGGGTCGCCATCATCGGCCAGTCGGGCTCGGGCAAGTCGACGCTGATGAACGTGATCGGCTGTCTCGACACGCCGACGTCGGGCTCGTACCGGCTCAACGGCAAAGACGTCTCGCGCATGTCGGACGACGCGCTGGCCGACATTCGCAATCGCGAGATCGGCTTCATCTTCCAGAACTTCCAGCTGCTGCCGCGAGAGACGGCGCTGGCCAACGTCGAGCTACCGCTCGTCTATCGAGGTGAGCGCGCGAAGGCCCGGCGTGAGCGGGCGATCGAAGCGCTCAAGAAGGTGAAGCTCGAGCACCGCATGCTGCACAAGCCGACCGAGCTCTCGGGTGGCCAGCGGCAGCGTGTGGCCATCGCGCGGGCGCTGGCCGCAGAGCCGTCACTCCTGCTCGCCGACGAGCCGACCGGCAACCTCGACAGCGCGACGGGCGAAGAGATCGTTCGGCTCTTCGAAGAGCTGCACCAGCAGGGCCACACCATCGTGCTCGTCACGCACGAGCCCAAGCTGGCGGCGCGCTGTCCCCGGGCGGTGCGCCTCTCCGACGGCAAGGTGGTGGGCGACGGCCCCGGAGCGCAGGTCGCGTACGCCGAGGTGCACGCGTGAGCCTGCGCATCGATCTCGTCGAGGGCGCGTCGATCGCGGTGCGCTCGCTCTTCGCGCATCGATTGCGAACGGTGCTGACGGTCATGGGCGTCGGCATCGGTGTCGCCACCCTGCTCGCGATTCTCGGCATCACCCAGGGGCTCGACTCGTCGTTCGAGAAGCAGCTCGCGACGCTGGGCTCGAGCTCGGTCTTCGTCTCGCGGCAGCCGTGGGTGCAGCTCGGGAACTGGTGGGAGTTTCGCAACCGCAAGAACATCACGCTCGCCCAGGTCGAGGCGGTGCGTGCGCAGTGCTCGTTGTGTGACTCCGTCATTCCGATGGTCGACGACAACGCCGACGTGCAGTTCCTCGGCAACGAGCTGTCGCAGGTCGTCATCTCGGGCGCGTCGGAGGAGTGGCCGAAGGTGAACGGCTTCGAGGTGAGCCAGGGCCGCTTCTTCAACCAGACCGACGACGACAACCGCCGGCTGGTGGTGGTGCTCGGCGCCGACGTCACCGACACGTTGTTCCCAGGGGTGAGCCCGATCGGTCAGACGATGCGCATCGGCAAGAAGCCGTTCACCGTCGTGGGCACGCTCGGTCGCAAGGGCAAGCTGCTCGACAGCTCGCAAGATCTTCGCGCCGTCATTCCGTTCAACACCTTCACGAGCTTCTTCGCGGGCAGGCGCAGCTACACCATCGGCGTCTCGGTGAAGAACCCCGATCAGCTCGACGCGGTGGAGGATGAGCTGGTGGGCGTGCTCCGGCGCGTGCGCAACACGCCAGCCGACAAACCCGACGACTTCGCCATCAACCGGCCCGAACAGCTCGCGAGCACGTACCAGCAGCTCACGGGCGCGCTCTACGCCGTCGCGCTCGGCATCGGCTTCATCACGCTGCTCGTCGGTGGCATCGGCATCATGAACATCATGCTGGTCTCGGTTCGGGAGCGGACACGGGAGATCGGCGTTCGGCGCGCGCTCGGGGCCCGCAAGCGCACCATCATCATTCAGTTCATGCTCGAGGCGATGGTGGTCTCGGCGGTCGGTGGGGCGCTCGGCACCATCGTGGGCCTCGGCGGCGCGAAGATCATCAGCCTCATCACGCCGCTCGCCGCCACGGTGAAGCCGCTCACCGTCGTCTTTGGCGTGCTCTTCGCGGCCCTCGTCGGGCTGCTCTTCGGCATCTGGCCCGCCGCGCGCGCTGCCAACCTCGACCCCGTCGAAGCGCTCAGGCAGGAGTGATCGTGTTCCGCGCCTTCATCGACAACCTGCGCCTGGCGGCCGGAACCTTCATCGCGCACCCGCTCCGCACCGCGCTCACGTTGCTCGGCATCATCATCGGCGTCGCTACCGTGATGACGATGATGGCGCTGCTCGAGGGCCTGCGGCTCAAGGTGAACAAGGATCTCTCGCAGCTCGGGGCCAACGTCTTTCGGGTCGACAAGTGGCCCCAGGGCTTCCGCATCGGTGGTGGCGACCGCATCAACTGGAACAAGATCGCCGCGCGGCCGGTGCTCACGCTCGATGACAAACGCGCCATCGCCGAGCAGTGCCCCTCGGTGAAGCGCACCAGCGCCTCGTCGTGGCAGCCCGCCCAGCGTGTGCGCACCGCGATGACCGAGACGCAGGCGAACGTCTTCATTCTCGGAACCACCGTCGAGTACCCCGACACCTCGGGCGTGGTCGTCGCCACCGGCCGCTACTTCAACGAGCAGGAGGATCTCGACGGCCGCCAGGTCGCAGTGCTCGGCCCCGACGTCGCCGACAAGCTCTTCCCATCCCTCGACCCGCTCGGTCAGGAGGTGCGCCTCAAGGGCCGGCCGTACACGGTGGTCGGCGTGCTCGAGCGGCGCGGCAAGGTGCTCGGCCTGTTCAACCTCGACAACCAGGTCATGGTGCCGATGACGACGTTCCTGTCGCTCTACGGCAAGCGCCGCACGGTCTCGATCAGCGTCGAGGCGAAGAGTCAGGAGATCTTCGAGCCCGCGATGGAAGAGGTCTCGCGCCTGATGCGTCAGCGCCGAAAGCTCGCGCCCGACGAAGACGACAACTTCGAGGTGTCGACGAACGAGTCGATGGCGAAGACGCTCAACGATCTCTCGAAGGTGATCACCGCGGCGACCTTCGGCGTGTGTCTGCTGTCGCTGCTCGTCGGCGGCATCGGCATTCTCAACATCATGCTGGTGTCGGTCTCGGAGCGGACGCGGGAGATCGGCGTTCGCAAGGCGCTCGGCGCACGGCGTTCACGCATTCTCTGGCAGTTCGCGACCGAGGCGGTGACGCTCTCGCTCGTCGGAGGCCTCATCGGGCTGGGCTCGGGGCTTGGGCTCGCAGCGCTCGGGCGCTGGGCGCTCGGCCTGCACACCGCGGTGCCGATCTGGGCCGCGGCCCTGTCGCTGGCGATGAGCTCGGGGGTGGGCCTCGTCTTCGGCATCTACCCCGCAGCGCGCGCCGCCCGGCTCGATCCAGTCGAGGCCATGCGCTCCGAATAACCCGTGGAATCGACAACCCCTTGAATCAACGGGGCAGGGTGTCGTCAAAGGGCGCCGCTCTTGCGGTTCTGCGCCATTTCAGGTGTTTGTCGTACGAAGTCCGACTTCTTGGGAGCCTCACCCGTGAACTCACTCAAACTGTTCCTCTGCGCCGTCGCGCTGTCGGTCGTGGCCTGTACGCCTCCCGTGCGCCCGTGCAGCTCCGCGACGTGTTCGACCGGCTGCTGCGACGCGAACGGCCAGTGCCAGAGCGGCAACTCGGTCACGGCCTGTGGCGCCCAGGGCAACGAGTGCCGCACGTGCTCGACGACGCAGACCTGCAACAGCGGCCAGTGCACCATGCCGAACAACACCGGCGGCGGGTCGGGCCAGACGGGCGGAGGCTCCGCCATGGGTGGGGGCCAGGCAGGCTCGATGGGCGGCGGCTCGGCGGGCGGGCAGGCGCTGACCTGTGCGAACGGTCTCACCCTCTGTGGCACCTCGTGCTTCAACACCGCGACCGACTACAGCAACTGCGGCGCGTGCGGCCGCACCTGTGCGGCGGGCCAGTACTGCTCGGGGAGCACCTGCCTCAACGTTCCCACGTCGTGCACGCCGGGCCCGAACGCCTGCCCGACGAACTTCTACTGCGACGCGCTCACCAGCAAGTGCCTCTTCGGCTGCCAGACGAACGCGCACTGCAGCAACGGGCAGATCTGCGACACCCAGCGAAACACCTGCGCGTGCCCGACGGGTTCGAACCTGTGTGGTGGCTCGTGCGTGCCTGCGAACACGCCGACGGCTTGCGGCTCGCAGTGCCTCTCGTGCAGCGGTGGGCCGAACTCGATTCCGTCGTGCACCAACGGCACCTGCGACTTCACCTGCGTGACGGGCTACCACCGCTGCGGCAACGTCTGCGTCTCGAACTTCGACGCGATGACGTGTGGAACGCGCTGCTCGGCCTGTCCGGCGCTCCCCAACGCGACGCCGACCTGTGATGGCAATGACTGCGGCTCTGCGTGCTCGCAGGGCTTTCACCAGTGCGGCCCCGACTGCGTCTCGAACTTCGACGTCGCGACCTGCGGCAACAGCTGCAACCCGTGTCAGGCGCCCGCGAACGCCGTTGCGCAGTGCATGTCGGCCGGCGCCGGCCAGCCACCTGCCTGCACCTTCCAGTGCAACCCGGGCTTCGTGCGCTGCGGCAACACGTGCGTCGCGGAGTCGATCACCTCGTGCGGTGCCAGCTGCCAGACGTGCACGCCGCCGGTCGGCGCGACCAACCCGCAGTGCGTGAACGGCGCCTGCCAGTACACGTGCGCGGCCAACTTCCACCAGTGCGGCAGTCAGTGCGTGACAAACACCGCGGTCGCCACCTGCGGCAGCCTCTGCACGCCGTGCCCGACGCCGGTGAACGGCACCGCCACCTGCAACGGCACGACGTGCGGCATTCAGTGCAACGTCGGGTACCACGAGTGCAACGGGCAGTGCGTCTCGAACTTCTCGACCAACACGTGCGGCAGCCGGTGCGCCCCGTGCCCTGATGGGCCGATGGGCAGCGGCACCACCGTCACCTGCGATGGCCTCAACTGCGGGCTGCGCTGCGCCTCCACCACCACGCCCAACTACTGCGGCAACGTGTGCGTCGCCGACTCCATCACCTCGTGCGGCCCCAGTTGCCAGACGTGCGCGCCGCCGGCGAACGGCACCGCGACCTGTGTCAGCGGCCTCTGTGACTTCACCTGCCAGTCGGGCTTTCACCGCTGCGGCACGCAGTGTCTGCCCGACAGCTCGGTCGACAGCTGCGGCACGGCGTGCTCCGCCTGCCCGGCAGGGCCGCCGAACACCACCACCACCTGCACCAGGGCGACGGCGACGGCTCCCTACGCCTGCGGGTGGGACTGTGGCGCCGGCACCAACCGCTGCCCGGCCGGTGGCTCCCAGTGCGTGCCCTCGGACTACACGCTCGCGTGCGGCCCCACCTGCGCGGTCTGCTCCTCGTCGGTGGCGAACGAGCGCGGCGTGTGCGGCTCCAACGGCATCTGCAGCACGGGGTGCATCACCTCGTGCGGCGGCACCTGCGTGAACGCGCAGACGAACACGACCCACTGCGGCACCTGCAACAACACCTGCAGCGCGACCGATCGCTGCACCCAGGGCGAGTGCCGTGCGTTCTGCGCGAGCGGCGTCGGCCTCTCGTCGATGGTGCCTTCGGTGACGACCTCGTCGTCGACCTTCCCCTTCCTGCTGGTCGACGTGAACGGTGACGGCCGCAACGATCTCGTCACTGGCGAAGGTACCTACGTCTACGTGCGGCTCGGGCTCGCGAACTCGAGCGGCACCGGCCCCTCGGGCACCTTCGGCACGCCCAGCTCGTACTACGTCAGCTACACGGTGGCGCAGTTGGTGGCCGGCGACCTCACCGGCGATGGCCGCCCCGAGATCGTCGCGCTCACGACGTCCTTCTACATGTCGGTGCTGCGCAACTCGGGCACGGGCACCTTCACCGCGTACCTGACCTCGCTCTCGTACACGCCCACCAGCGCGACGATTGGCGAGTTCTCGGGCGCAGCGCCAGCCGATCTCTTCGTCAGCTTCAACACGACCGCGGTGACGGCGCCGCTGTTCGTGGGCAACGGAGCCGTCTCGGGCAACCCGATCACCATCACGGCGACTGGCGGGGTGGGGCTGGGCATCGGCACGGTGTCGAACGTGCGCGCTCTCTCGGCGAACGCCGACAGCAACAGCGACGTGCTGGCCACCGCCGCGACGAACGCGATGTACCTGTACCTGGGCACGGGAACGGCTGCGACGCCGGTGAACTCGGCGAGCGCCGTGCTGCAGCAGCTGCCCGCTGGAGAGACCTTCACCTCTTCGGCCGCCGGCACCGCGTTCATGATGGAGGTGGCCGACGTGACGGGCGACTCCATCTCCGACGTGATCGTCCCCGTCGTCTCGGGCGCGACCTCGGGCGTGCGGGTGTACCCGCTGACGTCGACCCCGGCTTTCGGCACCTCGACGTTGCTCTCGCTGCCCGCGCCGGCGCGCATGATCGTCGCCTCCGACGTCAACGGTGACGGGCGCCGCGACGTGGTGGTCGCCTCCTCCGACGTGCGCGTGTTCCTGGGTCAGGTCGGCGGCACGTTCTCGGCGGCGCAGGTGCTCGGCATTCCCTTCGCGGCCACCTTCTTCAACTCGCTCGCGGTCGGCGACGTGACGGGAGACGCGCGGCCCGAGATCTTCGCGCCCTCGGGCACCACCATCGTCACCGCGGTCAACAACGGCAGCGGCGGCTTCACCGGCATCACGGGCACCGCGGTCGCGAACGCGACGCGCATCGCAGCGGGCGATCTCAACGGCGACGGCGTGAGCGACGTCGCGGCCAGCTCACCCACCACGACCGGCCCGATCATGGGCACCAACATTCGTCTGGTCGACACGACGTACACCGCCACCAACAGCGTGCGCGGCCGCGTCGAGGTCTTCTACAACGGGCAGTGGGGCACCGTGTGCAACTCGGGGCTGTCGACGAGCTACGAGGTGCCGGTGCTGTGCCGCTCGCTCGGGTTGAGCAGCGCGGTGACGACCTTCACCACGCCCAGCCCCTCCACGCCGCCGGGCATCACGGGCTTCTTCTGCAGCAGCAGCTCGGTCGCCTCGTGGTCTTCCTGCTCCTACAGCCCGTCGACCTGCACCAACGCGAGCGATCTCGGCATCGAGTGCCTCACCACCACCTCGGTCTCACAGGACACGACGACCCAGGTGCTCTACGGCGCCACCAACGGCACCTTCACCACGGGTCAGTCGTTCAACACCCGCGGCGATCGGGTGGCCATCGGCAACCTCAACGGTGACACCGCGCAGGATCTGGTGACCAGCGCGATGGGCACCCTCGACGGTGGCTCGGCCCCGGTCATCGAGGTGCGCGTGGGCGCGACGAACAGCACCATCAGCCCGGCGACCCAGTACCCGGCTCGCGCGATTCCCACGTTCGTGCTGGTCGCCGAGGTCTCGAACGACTCTGCGCAGGACATCATCGTGGGCTCGAGCCTGGGCGTCGACGTGTACCGAAACCTCGGCGCCGGCACCTTCGCCCCACCGCTGACCGTGCACACCAGTGGTGTCTCGAGCATCGCCGTCGCCGACTTCATCCTCGACGGCCGGCGCGATCTCGTGGTCGCGAACACCGCTGCCAATCAGCTCACCCCGCTGATGAACGTGGGCCTGCCCGGCACCGCTGGTTTCCTCACGGGAACGGCGATCTTCCCGGCGACGGCGACGAACTTCAGCGTGCTGGCGGCCGACGTCACCTACGACGGCAAGCCCGACCTGCTGTTCGGGCGCTACGTGTACCAGGGCAGTGGCTCGGGGGCGTTCACCCTCTACAGCTCGAGCATGCCGATTCAGCCGCCGCGGCAGGTGCTGCTCGATCTCGACAATGACGGCTCGCTCGATCTCGTCGGCGCCGGGAGCGCGAGCTCGGTGCTGTCGGTGCTGCCGGGCACGTCGACCACCGCGTTCGGCTTCGCCACCACGCCCAACGGCTACTCCTCGGGCGCGGTCGTCGAAGACGTCGCCGTCGCGAAGATGAACACCGACGCCCAGCGCGACCTGATCGTCCTGCAGGGGGCCTCGGGGAGCCGGTCGATCATCGCGGCGCCCGGCGTCTGTCGCTGACGCGGGTACAAGGTTCTGCCCCATGGGTCTTGCGGCGGTGTGTCCTTGATGGCACGCACGCCTCTGGCCGCCGTCTCTTGTCGTGGGGATTCGCCTCGTGAACTTCTTTCGCCTCGTCGTGCTCGCCGCCGTTCTTCCGGTGGCGATCTTGTCGTGTACGCCGCCCGTTCGCCGTTGCACCGCCGCGACCTGCAGCACCGGCTGTTGCGACGCGAACGGCGAGTGCCAGTCGGGCTCGGGCATCGCGGCCTGCGGCTCGAACGGCAACGAGTGCCGCACCTGCAGCACTGGGCAGACGTGTCAGAGCGGGCAGTGCACCTCGACGATGATGGGTGGCGGGAGCGCTGGGGGCGGCAGCGCGGTGGGCGGTGGGCAGGTCGGTGACGGCGGCCTCGGAGGAGGCACCGGAGGCGGCGGCGAGACGATCACCTGCTCTTCGGGCCTGACCCTGTGCAGCGGCTCGTGCGTCAACACCCGCTCCGACTTCGGCAACTGCGGCATGTGCGGACGCGGCTGCGCGGCAGGCCAGTATTGCGACAACAGCCAGTGCACCCGGTTGCCGACGATGTGCACGCAGACGCCGGGGTCGTGCCCGCCGAACTACTACTGCAACGCCAGCAGCACGTGCACCTTCGGGTGCCAGACGAACACGAACTGCTCGGGCGGGCAGATCTGCGACCCGATGCGCAGTCAGTGCGTCTGCCCCGCGAACACCAACCTCTGCGGCGGCAGCTGCGTTCCCCCGACGACGGTGACGGCGTGTGGCTCGCGCTGTCTCAACTGCGCCGGGGTGGCGAACGCGACGCCCAGCTGTACCGCAGCGGGCACGTGCGACTTCACCTGCAACACGGGGTACCACCGCTGCGGCAACCAGTGCGTCTCGAACTTCGCGCCCGAGACGTGCGGCATCAGCTGCACTGCCTGCCCGGTCGCGCCGAACTCGATGGCCACGTGTGACGGCAACGTCTGCGGCCTGCAGTGCGCCATGGGGTTCCACCAGTGTGGCAACGACTGCGTGTCGGACTTCGACGTGGCGACCTGCGGCAACCGCTGCCAGGCCTGCGCGGTGCCGGCGAACGCGGTCGCCCAGTGTCTCTCGGCCGGCGCCGGGCAGCCGCCTGCGTGTCAGTTCCAGTGCAACCCGGGCTTCGCGCGCTGTGGCAACTCGTGCGTCGCCGAGTCGGCGACCTCGTGCGGCGCTTCGTGTCAGACGTGCACACCGCCAGCGGGCGCGACCAACCCGCAGTGCGTCTCCGGTCAGTGCCAGTACACCTGCGCGACCGGCTTTCACCTCTGCAACTCGGCGTGCGTGTCTGACACCGCGCTGTCGTCGTGCGGGAGCGCGTGCACCCCGTGCCCCGTGCCCGTGAATGGAACCGCGACCTGCAACGGCACGACCTGCGGCATTCAGTGCAACACCGGCTTCCACGAGTGCAACGGCCAGTGCGTGTCGAACTTCTCGGTCGCCACCTGCGGCAACCGCTGCGTCGTCTGCCCCGACGGCCCGATGGGCAGCGGCACCACCACGACGTGTGACGGGGTGAACTGCGGCCTGCGCTGCGCGTCGACCGCGACTCCGAACTACTGCAACAACATGTGCGTCGCCGACTCGATCACCTCGTGCGGCCCGTCGTGTCAGACGTGCACCCCGCCGGCGAACGCCACCGCTGCCTGCGTGACGGGCGTGTGTGACTTCACGTGCAACTCCGGCTTCCACCGGTGCGGCATGCAGTGCGTGGCCGACAACTCGGTCGACGGCTGCGGCACGGCCTGCTCGCCCTGCGCCGATGGCCCCGCCAACTCCACGCGCACCTGCACGCGGCCCAGCCCGACGTCGGCGTACGCCTGCGGGTGGGACTGCGCGGCTGGCAACAACCGGTGCCCGGTGGGCGGCATGCAGTGCGTGCCTGCTGACTACGTGCTCGGCTGTGGCCCGACGTGCGCGGTGTGCAGCAGCGCGACGGCGAACGAGCGTGGCATCTGCGGGAGCAACGGCATCTGCTCCACCGGCTGCATCACCTCGTGCGGTGGCACGTGCGTCAACACCCAGACGAACGCGTCGCACTGCGGCTCGTGCAACTCGGCCTGCGCCGGCGCCGATCGATGCAGCCAGGGCGAGTGCCGGGCGTACTGCGCCAGCGGCGTCGCCTTCCGCACCATGCTGCCCGTCATCACCGCCTCGACGTCGTCGAGCTTTCCCATGCTGGTGGTCGACGTGAACGGCGACACGCGGCCAGATCTCGTGACGGCCGAGAGCTCATTCATCTCGATTCGGTTCGGCCAGGCCTCGGGTGGGTTCTCTCCGACGGCGTCGACGACGGTGAGCGCGAGCGTGACGCCGACGTTCCTGGTCGCGGGCGATCTCACGCAAGATGGCAGACCCGAGATCGTCGCCATCGGCAGCTCGACCATTGCGGCAGTGCTGCGCAACAACGGTTCGGGCTCGTTCACGAACTACGCGGTGACGGCCAACCCGCTGGCGACCTCACTCGTGCCCACCAGTGTCACCATCGGTGAGTTCACCGGCGCCGCGCCGGCCGACGTGCTCTTCGGGTTCAACACCAGCACCGCTTCACAGGCCGCCATCTTGTTCCCCGGTGTCTCGGGGAGCACCAGCAACCCGATCTCGCTGGGCGCGTCGGCCAACATCGGCATCAGCCTCATCACCAACGTGCGCGCGGTGAACGTGAACGGCGACGGCAACAGCGACGTGGTCGCCACGGCCGCCACCAACGCGATCTACCTGTTCCCCGGCACTGGCGTTCAGGCCACGCCGTTCAACACCGTGAGCGCGGCGCTGGCGCAGCTGCCGGCTGGCGAGACGTTCGTGACCACCCAGGGCACGCCTTTCCCCGTCGAGGTCGGTGACGTGACCGCCGACGGCGTGGCCGATGTCGTCGTCTCGAGCACGGTCGGCGGAGGTTCGTTCCTCGCGCGCGTGTTCCCGATGACCTCCGCGGCTGCCTTCGGCACCAGCACGGCGCTGGCTGCGCCTTCGGCGGTGAAGGTGATCTCGCTCGCCGACGTGAACCAGGACTCGCGGGTCGACGTGGGAGTGGGCTCTTCCGATCTGCGCATCTTCCCCGCGACGACCATGGCGACCTTCGGTGCGGCGCAGGTGGTTGGCGTCAGCGTGACGAGCACCAGCCCGCAGTCACTCGTGCTCGCCGATCTCACCGCCGACAGCCGCCCCGATCTGACCAGCCAGAGCGGCTCGACCATTGTCACCGTGCCCAACGAGGCGGGCACGTTCCCGGCGCTCCAGGGCGTCAGCGTCGCCAACGGCGATCGGGTGGTGACGGGCGACCTGAACGGAGACGGGTTTGGCGACGCCGTGGTGACGCCGGCCACCGCGACGGTGATGAACGCCGAGGTCTTCTTCGGCAGCGCGAGCGGCGGGTTCACGGTCGGCCCGGTGATTCCCGTGCGGGGCGATCGGGCGGCCATCGCAAGACTCAACGGAGACACCTTCGGCGATCTCGTCACCATCGCGCTGGGGCCAGACGCGAGCGTTCCCGACGGCGGAGCGGGCCCCACGTCGCCCGACATGCGCATCGTCGAGACCACCACCACGGCCACGACGATCACGGGGCGCATCGAGGTGTTCCGCGCGGGCGGGTGGGGCACCGTGTGTGACGACGTCTGGCCGGTGGCGAACACGCTCGTGACGTGCCGGGCGCTCGGCTACTCCGAGGTGGGCGCGTTCATGGTCAGCCCTGCGGGCACGCTGCCCGGCACGCTCCCGATTCTGATGGACGACGTGAGCTGCGTCGGCACCGAGTCGAGTCTGCTCGGCTGCTCGTACATCACCGCGCACAACTGCTCGCACTCCGAAGACGTGGTGATGACGTGCTCGACGGTCGGCATCGTGCCCGCAGTGCCCACGGCCGTGGAGGTGCGGTTCGGGTCGGCGGCGGGAACGTTCAGCGCTCCGGTTCGACTGACGACGCCCACCTCGGCGACCCTGGTGGCGACGGGCGACCTCAACGGCGACACCAACGTCGACGTCGTCGTCAGCACGGGCACGACGCTCCACTGGTTCCGCAACCTCGGCGGTGGCGCGTTCGCGCCGGCTGCGTCGATCGGCTCGCAGGGCGCGAGCTCGGTCGCGGTGGTCGACGTCAACAACGACGGGCGCATCGACGTGCTGGCGGTGAACCCCTCGTTCACCACGATGACGCCCTTCATCAACGTCGGAGGCGGGTTCGTCGCGGGCACGGCGGTCACGCTCAGTGGCGCGACTGGCACCAACCTCACCGCGGCCGATCTCAACAACGACAGCAAGATCGACTTCGTGATCGGCGGGCGGCTCTACCGCGGCGACGGCAGCGGCGGCTTCGTCTTCCAGGCGACGCTCACCACGCTGCCGGCGCGTACGGTGTTGCTCGATCTCGACAACGACTCGGCGCCCGATCTTGCTGCCGGCGGTGGTGGCAGCTCGGTGTTGTCGGTGCTGCGCGGTGACGCGGTCGCTGCGTCTGCCTTCACGACGACGCCGATCAACTTCAGCGCCGGGGCTTCGATTGCCGACGTCGCGCCCATCACCCTCAACGGTGACGCGCAGCGCGATCTCGTCGTGCTGCAGGGCAACGCGGGAGCCCGCTTCCTCGTCGCACTGCCCGGCGTCTGCCGCTGACGTGGGAACCACCAGCCCCGCCCGGGCGTTCGAGGCGACGTGCTGACACTCGTCCTCCTCACGCTTGGGCAGCTCGACGCAGGCTCGGTCGGCTCCGGCGTCGAGGCGTCGCTCGAGCTGCTGGGCACGCCGTACGAGTGGGGCGGGCGGCTGCGAAGGAAAGAGGGAATCGACTGCTACGGCGTGGTGCTGGCCGCGGCCGAGCGTGCCTCGGGGTGCGGCTGGAGATCGTACCCGGTGAAGCCGACCGAGATCGTCGCGAAGCAGTTGTGGGGCGCTCCGGTCGAAGGGCTCTCGCCGATCTCGACGAAGGCCCTGACGCTCGAGTCACTCCAGGCTGGCGACGTGCTGATGTTGATTGGCCCAGCGGAGAACCCTGCGGAGCCGGCCGTGGGCCTGCTCGATGGAACGCCCGTCTGGGTCTGGCACGTGGGGCTGTACCTTGGCGACGGGAGGTACGTCGTCGGCGATCACCACGCCGGCAAGACCGTGATCGAGCCGCTGCTGCCGTACCTCGAGGCCCATCGTGACGAGTACGCCGGGGTCTTCGTCACGCGCGGCCCTGCGAAGAAGCCTGCGAACTGCCGGCGCCACCCACCGCTCGCTCCAGCGCGAATCAGAACGCGAGCTGGAGCTGCAGCCGAACCTGCCAGCTCCCCACGTCGAACCGTTCGCCGACGGGGAGCCAGAACACGTCGCTCTGCAGCTTGAGATCGTGCTTCTTCGGAAACCAGCCGACGCCGAGGCCGAGCTCACGCTGGTGCTTGAAGCTCGGGTCGGTGCCCACGAACGGCCGCAGTTGCGACCAGCGCGCGCTCACCTCGAACGACTTCACCGGCGAGTAGCCGGCCTGCACGAGGCAGCCCCAGCCCGCGCGAGCCCACTCGGTGGTGCTGGCGCCCACCAGCGAGGGTCGTTCGGCGTAGCGGAGCAGGGCTTCGCTCTCGAGGGAGAAGCCGCGCCACTTGAACATCACATCGGCGCCCACGTGATCGTAGGTGACCGAGCCGTTGTGAAACGTGGTGCCGATGGTGCTTCGCTGGCGAACGGTGGCGACGTTGCGGGCGGCTGCGATGCCGATCGCCAGCCGGGGGTTCTCGAGGCGCTCGAGATCGCCGCCGACGAGATCGTCGAACTTTCCGAACGGGCTCACCTGGGCGCGCGCGACGTAGAGCAGGCCGACGTTGGTGCCCAGGCGGTTGCGCCCGTCGCCACCCATCACGCCGATGGCGTACGAGAGCCGCCCGCCCAGACCGAAGAGATCGTCGCTGCGGAGCAGGGCGCCGACATCGCGATCGAGGCTCAGCTCGCCGATGATGATCGACCGATCGACCATCTGTTGACTGCCTGACGAGATCACGCGCTGGCGACCGAACGGCACCTTCATCTGCCCGACGCGCACGTTGAGATCGCGCAGCCCAGACCACGTCAGGTACGCATCGCGCAGCACGTTGGGCGCGTCGGACTCCATGTCGAGCGTCGCGAAGGCGAGCTGAACGTTCATCGTCCACACGTCGGTGTACTTCGCGACCAGGCTGAGGCGAGCCCGCCTGACGAGGATCTGGTTGACCCGGGCCACGGTGGAGCCGGGCATCGGTACCGCTGCCTCTGCCCGCACCTGCACACGCCCACGCATCTGCAGCGAGAAGTCGCCCGACTTGAAGACGACGCCTTCTCCCCACTTCGCCTCGACGCTGGCCGAGGGCTTTGGGGCGTGGGGGAGCTGGACGACACCCGCATCGAACGTCACGCCCGCGTCGACTTCTGGTGGCAGAACCGTCTCGACTCCGGCGTCCACGTCCTGCGCGAGCACCGTCATCACCGCGAGTGTCACGATCATGTCGCGACTCAATGCCCGTCACGTCACGGACCGACCAGCAACATGTCCGTGGCGAGTCGCACGCTCGCGTTGCGGTCGCGTCACGGCGACGTCACACTGCGCGGCATGATCCGCCTCATGTCGATCGCCACGCTCCTGCTCGCTGGCTGCGCGAAGACCCACTCGGCCCTGCCCGGAGAAGCCGAGGGCGAGCAGATGGTCGTCACCTACTACTACTTGAAGTTCTGACGCGTCTGCGACGCGACGCGGGCCGCCGTGCGCGTGCTCGACAGTGAGTTTCAGGGAACGGTGACGTTTCGAACCGTCGAGCACCTCGAGCCCGAGGCGGTCGAGGCGGTGGCGCGCTACGGCTGGAACAGCCACGGCGCGGTCGGCTACCGCGGCAAGAAGCTCTTCTACCGCGCGGGCGATCACCGGGTGAACGCGAACGACATTCACGAGCGGCTGCGGGAAACGCTGGGCCTGCCGCTCGACTGTCGCGAGCTGGCTACAACAAACCGCGCGCCTTGATGTCGAGGTAGGCGTTCACCGCAGCGGGGCCGAACTCCTTCGCAGGCGTTCTCACCACACGGGCGCCCGCGTCTCGCAACCTCGCGACGGTCGTCTTCGCGTCGGTCTCGAGCTGGGCGGCGACCCGGCGGCGGTGGGCGTCGAGCACGGTCACCGGCGTCATCGTCGCGGCGGCGTGCACAGCCTCGTCCGACATGGAGGCGATCAGCGGCAGGTGTCTGGGCACGAGCCGTCGCGCCCGCTTGAGCAACGCCTGCGCCGCGTCGGGGTCGACCAGGTCGGTCATCATCAGCACGAGGGTGCGCTTGGCGCCCTTCGAGAAGGCGAGATCGATCGCACCTCCGTAGTCGCTCTCTTCGAGGCTGGCGTCGACGCGATAGAGCGCCTGTGCGATGGCACGCAGCTGATCGGCTCCCTTCCGCGGAGGCAGCCAGGTCTTCACCTCGGTCGCGAACGCGATCACCCCGACGAGATCGCCCTGATCGAGCGACACCTTCGCGACCCGCAGCGCCGCGTCGACCGCGTGATCGATCTTTCGGCGACCGTGCACTTCGCCCGCCATGTGGCGCCCGCAGTCGATCATCAACAGCACGACCTGGTTCCGCTCGGGCTGATGAACGCGAACCATGGTGCGGCTTCGGCGAGCCGACGCCTTCCAGTCGATGGAGCGGCGATCGTCTCCCAGTCGGTACTCACGCAGCGACTCGAACTCGCGCCCCTCGCTCCGGAGCGGAACCCGCCTGCGCGCGTCGTCTTCGTTGGCGCGGGCGAGGGCGAGGGCGTCTTTGGTGAGCGCGGTCAGATCGGGGAACACCTTCACCGTCTGCGCGCACGGAATCGAGAGTTGCCGCGAACAGAGCCCCCACGGGCCCTCGAGCCGGAGGAACACGTCACCGAACGAGAGATCGCCGCGCGCGGTCGCCTCGAGCCGGTACTCGATCGTCGTCGAGCCTTCGAAGTCGAGCGGCGCGATGTGGCCCTCTGCGATCACCCCGGGTGGGAGCTCGTCTCGGACGAGGCCACGAACGAGCCCCGAGGTCCCTGCGCGTTGCTCGATCAGCAGCTTCACGCGGGTGGGGCGGTGCGACGACAGCACGGGCTCGACGTCGCGGGCGACATGAAGGTCGTCCACCTTCCATGCACGGAAGAAGTCGACCGCGATGGCGATGAGCAGCGCCGCGTCGAGCACGATGCTCCCGAGCGCAACCGAAGGCGCGAGCACCGCGAGGCCTGCTGGCAGCAACCCCACCGCGGCGACGACGAACGCGCGCTGCGTGGGCACCGGCCGGCCGATCATCTCGGCACTTCCACCCGCTCGAGCAGCTGCCGTACGACGTCTTCGCTGCTGATGCCTTCGACCTCGGCTTCGGCGCGCACGATGAGCCGGTGATTCAAGACCGACGGCGCGACCGCCTTCACTTCGTCGGGCGTGACGAACTCGCGGCGCTCGAGGGCAGCGCGGGCGCGGGCAGCGGCGAGCAGGCTCTGGGCCGAGCGGGGCGACGCTCCGAGGCGCAGTCGGCGATCGTCACGCGACGCGCGCACGATGCGAACGACGTACTCGAGAATGCTGGGCTCGCAGGTGATGTTGAAGGCGCGGGTCTGCAGCTCGGCGAGCTCTTCGGTCGAGAGCACGCGCGGCACCGAGGGCGTGGCGCCACGACGCTCGTGGTACTTGAGCAGCATCGTCTGCTCGGCCTGCTGATCGGGGTAGCCGACCTTCACGCGCATCATGAACCGATCGAGCTGTGCCTCAGGGAGCGGGTAGGTGCCCTCGAGCTCGAGCGGGTTCTGCGTCGCGACGACGAAGAAGGCGTTGGGCAGCGGGTGCGTGGTGCCGTCGATGGTGACCTGCCGCTCCTCCATCGCCTCGAGCAGGGCGGCCTGCGTCTTCGGCGGCGTGCGGTTGATCTCGTCAGCGACGAGCACCTCGGTGAAGACAGGGCCCTTCACGAGCTGAAACGAGCCGTCCTGCGGGCGGAAGACGCTGGTGCCGACGACGTCGGTCGGCATGAGATCTGGTGTGAACTGAATGCGGGTGAACGTCAGGCCCAGCGCCTGCGCCATGGTGCGCGCGGTCAACGTCTTGGCGACGCCGGGCACGCCCTCGAGCAGCACGTGGCCCCGCGCGAGGAACGTCGTCATCAGATCGGCCAGCACCTTCGGTTGCCCGACGACGACCTGCGACAGCGCCGTCTCGAGGCGCGTCAACGCATCGCTCATGATCAGCTCTTCCCCTTGAGGCCCAGCACCGTGCCGAAGCCGGTCAACGCTCCGCCGAGCACCGCGAGAATCACCCCGAAGGAGGGCTTCGAGACCCAGACCTCCTGGTTGCCCTCGACGGCGCGCGCGAACGTCGGGTCCCACGACTGGGTGATCGAGACGACCGCCCACAGCACGCCCATCGACAGCGTGCCGAGCTGCGCCGCCCAGAGCAGCAGCTCGTTCACCTTGAGCGTCTTGTTCACCCGGAGCGTGAGCACCACGAGCGTCAGACACGCCATCATGAAGGTGACGAGGCCAGGGCCGGCGAGCCCGAGCACGTCGCCGTCGACCACGGTCTCCTTCCACGGAAAGGAGCACGAGAGAATCGTCGCCACCGCACCGAAGAACGAGAGCTTGTCGCCAGCCGAGAGGGAGTCGACGAACTGGCGCAGGCCACCGATGAAGTCGTCGGCGTCGATGGCCTTGTCGGGTTGAAAGTCGTTCGCGCGCGGGCCCGGTGACGCGCCTTGCGGCTGGGTCCAGTCTTCGGGGTCGACGCGGCTGCGCCAGTCACCGGCGCCGCTCGACGGGCCCGTCGTCTCTCCGGTGTCGGCGGCCGAGGGCTTTGGCGCCGGCTTCTTCTTCACCGCTGCCTTCTTCACCCCAGACACCGGCTTCTTCGCGACGGGCTTCACGCCGCTGCGGGTGGGCGGGCGTTTGGGGGCGGCGGGTTTGGAGGGGCGAGGGGAGTCGTCGAACGCCGAGGGATCCACCACCGCGTCGCAGTGGGGGCAGATGGCGACGCCCTCATCGATCTCTTCGCTGCACGAAGGGCACTGCATGCGGCGCAACATACCGGGCCCTTGGGTTCACCGTTGTGAAGAAATTCCTCACTCGACTTCACCCACCGGTGTTTCTAGGTACACCGCCATGCAGCGAACGATCCTTTTGTGCAGCCTCGTCGTCCTGACCCTTGCTTGCCAGACCCAGAAGTCTGCGAAGAAGCCCGCGAACAACGGGAAGCAGAACCAGACGCAGGTCGAAGCCGCTCCCAAACTGCCGCCCGAGTTCATCGAGGTCGCCTCGCTTGAGGACCGTCGCTCGTTTGGCGAAGGCAACAAGCTGCTCACGTGGGCGCTGACTGCGAATGATCCGGCGCTCCGTGGCCGCTCGCTGCTCGCGCTGGGCCGCATTCAAGACGTCGCTGCTGCCGACACGCTGATCAAGGGTCTGACCGATCCCGATCCGGGTGCGCGCTCCGAGGCGGCCTTCGCGATCGGCCTGCTCGGCCAGTCGTGGAGCCCCATCGCCGACGACGTGAAGAACAAGCTCACCGATGCGCTGAAGGCGACCGAGGCCGAGGAGCAGGACGTCGGCATCAAGCTGGTCATCATCGAAGCGCTGGGCCGGCTCGCGTCGCCTGCCGCCGTCAACCTGCTCGTCGATCGGCTCACCGTTCCCGGAGACGTTCAGGCGCGAGCGGCGCTGTCGATCGGCATCGCGGCTCGCACGCCGGGCGTCACGCTGCCGCCCAAGACGTTCAACGCGCTCGCCGGCCTCATCAAGAAGGAGATGCCGCCCGTCGCTCGCTACGGCGCGGCGTACGCGCTCGCGCAGTCGAAGAACCCTTCCGCCCGCACGTGGCTGCTCATGTGCGCTGGTGACGACGCCTCCGAGATTCGCGCCATCTGCGCCAAGGGCCTCGGCGACGTCGGCCAGGATGTCGATGCGGTGACGCTCAAGAAGCTGCTCGACGACCCCGACTATCGCGTAGCGGTCGAGGCGACGAAGGCGTTGGCGAAGCTGACGAACCGCTGCAAGGGCTCGGCGTGCGCGGCCCTCGGCGCGTTGGCGGATCTCTCGCTGCGCGTCGAGCGTCTGCTCCGTGGTGACTCGGCCGGTGGCGGTCAGCCGCTGCTGATGCTCGCCCAGACGGGGCTGCCGATGTCGGGTCGCCCGCTGCTCCAGTCGCTGCGTCAGGAGCTGCTCAACGGCGTGCGTCAGGTGCAGGACGCCCGCATTCGCCAGGACATCGCCAACGTGGAGTGCCGCATCGCCGCCGCGCTCGACAAGCAGACCGGGTCTCCCCAGGAGGTCCTCAACTGCGGCGGCAACCTGATCAGCGAGCCGCAGCGCCTGTCGATGGTGCTCAAGGAGCTGGCGACGGTGACGGCCGCCGACCCCAACAAGCGCGCCGCCGAGATCGGCTCCTTCGTCTTCCACAACGACGCCCGCGTGAAGGTCGCGGCCCTCGAGGTGCTCGGCGAGACGAAGTCGCAGACGTCGATCGACAAGGTTCGCACGCAGTTGCTCAACGCCGATCCCGTCGTCGCGGCGTACGCGGCGTCGGCGGCGGCGAAGCTCGGTGACAAGGGCTCCATCGCGACGATTCGCGGCCTCGCGATGAAGGCGATGACCCAGGTCGACATCGCGCCGACGGTGGCCGAGGCCCTGGCGAACCTCGACGCGAAAGAGGCGATTCCCGATCTCGAGCAGTGGCTCACCTCGACCAACGCGACCATTCGCAACTCGGCCGCTTCGGCGCTCTCACGGCTCAAGGGCACGCCGGTGGTCGCCGCTCGCGTGGAGCGCCCGGACGACAAGGTGCGCCCGCCCAGCCTGCCGAAGGAGGCGCACCTGCTGATCAAGACCGAGAAGGGCGAGTTCGACGTGAAGCTCTTCACCCAGGAGTCGCCGCTCACCGCACTCAACATGTACACGCTCGCGCGGAAGAACTTCTTCAAGGGCCTCACCTTCCACCGCGTGGTGCCTGACTTCGTCGCACAGGGCGGCGACCCCCGTGGCGATGGCGAAGGCGGCCCGGGCTACACGGTTCGCTGCGAGGTGAATCACCGCGTGTACGCGCGTGGCGTCGTCGGCATGGCGCTCTCGGGCAAGGACACGGGCGGCTCCCAGTTCTTCGTGACCGCCGCGCCCCAGCCCCACCTCGACGGCAAGTACACGGCGTTCGGTGAGGTGGTGAAGGGCCAGGAGGTCGTCGACGCGCTCCTCGAAGGCGACAAGATCGTCGAGATTCGCGCCACGCCGTAAGGCAACACTCTCGGGGCCCGGCGCGGTATGCTGCAACGCGCCATGGCCTCCGAGACCCCGCAGCAGCCCGACATGGATCCGTTGGACGACGACGCCACCGACGAGCAGCGGCGGGGCGGCGTCACCGACTTCGTTCGACGGTTCGCGGCCGCCAGCCTCGGTGCGGTCGTCATGAGCGAAGAGGGCATTCGCAAGGTCGCAGGCCAGCTCAAGCTGCCCAAAGAAGTGCTCGGCCTCGTGCTCGCGCAGGCCGACAAGACGAAAGAAGACATCGGCCGCGTGGTGACGGAGGAGGTTCGCAAGTTCCTCCAGAGCGATCGCATGCGCGACGAGTTCCTCAAGATGATCGCTGGCATGACGATCGAGGTTCGCGCCGAGGTGAAGCTCGTGCCCGATCGCGTGAAGGATCAGTCGCCGTCGCTGCTGCCCAAGATCACGGTGAACGAGCTGAAGACGAAGTACGAAGTGCCGAAGAAGGACAAGAAGAAGCACGACGGTGATGAATCAGAGTGAAGGCAGGGCCTCGCAGATTCGGCGTCGCTTGCCGCTCGTCATCGCGCTGATCGTCGGCACCATCGTCTGGAAGGGCGGCTTCGGGTTCTTCGCGACCTCGCGTGACGTCACCTGGCGCTTCAACGTGCCCTATGGCGACGTGCGCAAGGTCGAGCTGCAGGTGTGGCGTGAAGAGACGCTGCTGCGCCGCGAGGAGCGCATGTTTCCCTCGGGTGTTTCGGAAGAGCTCAAGCAGCAGGTCGTGTTGCGCAGCGGCCCGCACCGCGCCGTCGCGATGGTGTGGCTCAAAGACGCGGCTGACCCGCGCGTGTTCCAGAAATCGTTCGATCCTGGCGGTGCCGAAGCGCTGGTGATCGAGCCGACACCCTGACGCAACCTCCGTTGGTGGCTGGCCGATAACCCCTCATGCGGTTGTTCGTTCGGCTCGAGCTCACCCTTCGTTCCACACTCGAGCGCATCGAACGGGCGTTGGTGTGCTTCGTGCCGTCGCCTCCGCCCGCGCTGATCGTCGTTCCCGTGTCCACCCCTGCTCGGGGACACAGGAGACGATCATGTTCAGAACGCTGGCGCTGAGCGCCGTGGTGTTTGCGACGGGCTGCCCGAACCGCGCCCCGCCGAACGATGCTGCAGTCGAATACAACGCCCGCTGCGCCAACGCGCTCGCGGCCGGAGCGCTCGATGACGCCGAGGCGCTCTGCGATCACTCACTCGAGTTCTGCGACTACTACTGGGACGCGCAGACGAACAAAGGGCTGATCCGAAAGCTCCGTGGCGATCGTGAAGGCGCGAAGGGCTGGTTCATCAAGGCGCTGCGCAACTTCCAGGATCAGGCGCAGGCCGCGAACAACCTCGGCATTCTGTACCTCGAGGAGAACCGGCTCGCCGAAGCAGAGGGCGTGCTTCGCCAGGCGCTCAAGACGAACCCCGACTACGCCGAAGCGCGCTTCAACCTCGCCCTGCTCAAGCTGAAGCAGAACAAGCCCGCCGAGGCCGAGAAGGCCTATCGGCAGTTGATCATCTCGGCTCCGAACGTGACCGACGGCCACCTCGGCCTCGCGCGCGCGCTCGGGCTGCAGAAGAAGATGACCGACGCGTTGCCGGTCGCGGAGCGTGCGGTGCTGCTCGAGCCGGGCAGGGCGGAGGCATGGTTGCTGCTCGGGGTGATTCACATCGAGCTGGCTCAACGCGTCGAAGCGAAGGAGGCGCTCGGCCGGTGTCTCGACGAAGATGGCTCGCAGCCCGAATGCCGACAGTTGATGCGCGAGCTTCAGTGATGCACCGGTCGCCGACGAACCTCGTCGCCGTGGGGTCGTTTCTGGCCGTGGTGTTGACGGTCGGCCTTCCCAGCATGTGGTACGCGCTCGAGGTTCGCCGGTTGGCTGCCGGTCAGGTGCTGCCCATCGGAGCCTCGATCGGCCAGGTGCTGTCCGTGGTGCTCCTGGTGTGGACACTGGCCGCCATCGCGCTCGTCGCGCGCGCCGTTCGTCGACCCATCGAGCCCGGCTGGTTCGTCGTGTTGATCGTGCTGACGGTGCTGCTGGGCGGCGTGCACCTCGAGCTGGTGCATTCGACCGTTCACGTGGCGTGCGTGGAGGACGGGCCGCTCGGGTTCACCGTGAACTGCGCGCCGTGGCTGCCGCATCGGTGACCGTCGACTCGT
The DNA here is from genome assembly GCA_016879935.1 of Archangiaceae bacterium. Taxonomy (GTDB): domain Bacteria; phylum Myxococcota; class Myxococcia; order Myxococcales; family Myxococcaceae; genus Xiheimicrobium. The sequence continues at coordinate 38,990 of JAACJQ010000131.1, forward strand.
TCTGGCCGCGTGCTATCTGCCCGCGCATGTCCACCAACCACATCGTCGTCATCGGCGCCGGGCAGATGGGCGCCGGCATCGCGCAGGTCGGCATCACCTCGGGTCACCAGGTCACGCTCGTCGACGTCTCGCCCGACGTCGTCGCGAAGGCGAAGGCCGGCATCGAGAAGGGCCTCGGCAAGCTCGTCGAGAAGGGCAAGCTCGCTGATGCCGATCGCACGGCCGCGCTCGGCCGCCTCGCCACCGCGAACTCGGTGCTCGACGTGAAGAATGTCGACGTCGGCATCGAGGCCGTCTCTGAGAACGAAGAGCTCAAGAAGAAGATCTTCCGCGATCTCGACACCGTCGTTCGCCCGGGCGGCGTGCTCGCCACCAACACCTCGTCGATTCCCATCACGCGCATCGCGTCGGCGACGAAGCGCCCTGACGCCGTCATCGGCATGCACTTCATGAACCCGGTGCCGATCATGCAGCTCGTCGAGATCATTCGCGGCGCGGCCACCAGCGACGCCACCTACGCCACGACGAAGGCGCTCGCCGAGAAGATGGGCAAGACCACCGTCGTCTCGAAGGACTTCCCCGGCTTCATCGTGAACCGCATCTTGATCCCGATGCTGAACGAGGCGTGTTTCGCGCTCCACGAAGGGCTCGCCAGCCCGCAGGACATCGACACGGCCATGAAGCTGGGCACCAACCAGCCCATGGGCCCGCTCACGCTCGCCGACTTCATCGGCCTCGACACGGTGCTCGCCATCGCGAAGGTGCTGCACGAAGGCCTCGGCGACGACAAGTACCGTCCCAGCCCGCTGCTCAAGCAGTACGTCGACGCAGGCTGGCTCGGCAAGAAGACCGGCCGCGGCTTCTTCACCTACTGATCCCCCGGAGCCACCATGACCGCCGAGTTCGTGAAGCTGGAGTTCGAAGGCCCCGTCGCGCTGATCACCATCGATCGACCCAAGGCGCTGAACGCGATCAACCTGCAGGTGCTGACCGAGCTCGATGGCGCGCTGACCCAGATCCTCGCGCATGCCGACGCGCGCGTGCTGATCCTCACGGGCGGCGGAGAGAAGGCTTTCGTGGCCGGCGCCGACATCGCCGAGATGGCGAACTTCACGCCCATGCAGGGCCTCGCGCTGTCGACGAAGGGCCACCAGGTCTTCGCCCGGCTCGAGGCGCTGCCGATTCCCACCATCGCGGCGGTGAACGGGTTTGCGCTGGGTGGCGGGCTCGAGCTCGCGCTGGCGTGTGATCTGCTCTACGCGAGCGAGAAGGCCAGGCTCGGGCTGCCCGAGGTGAGCCTCGCGGTGATTCCCGGCTTCGGTGGCACGCAGCGCCTCACCCGCCTGGTCGGCCGCAACCGCGCGAGGGAGCTCGTGTTCACGGGCGACGCCATCGACGCCGCGAAGGCGAAGGAGATCGGGCTCGCGCTCGAGGTGCTCGCTCCCGAAGCGCTGTTGCCGCGTTGCAAGGAGATCGCCCAGAAGATCGCCTCGCGTGGGCCGGTCGCGCTCGCGCAGGCGAAGCGCGTGATGGAGGCCGGCGCCGATCTGCCGCTGAAGGACGCGAACGAGATCGAGCGTCAGGCCTTCGGCCTGCTCTTCGGCACCGACGATCTGAAGGAAGGCATGCGCGCCTTCCTCGAGAAGCGCAAAGCCGCCTTCAAGAACGCCTGATCATTCGCACGGCCCGGTGAGCACGGGCTTGGCGCCCGTCACGCGCCCGGTCGTCGTCGAGATGTAGAGCTCATCGCCCGTCGAGAGCAGCCGGGCGGTGCTGGTGACGTCGAGCGCCTGGACCGAACTCCAGGTCGCGAGCCCGCCGTCGGCCGAACCCTGAAGCGTTGAGAGGGCGACTCCACCCGGCTGTTGCACCAGCGCCACGGTCGTTCGGCAGACCCGCGCGGTGTCGATGACGGCGCCGCCGGTCGCGACCGAGACCGGTACCGCGGTGGGCAACGAGAGCACCAGCCCCGAGTTCGTCAGGGCGAATGCGCTCTGGGCCGTCGCCCAGGTGGCGACCGCAGAGCCCTCGAATGGCCCGAGCGGAACGCGAACCGACGTCCATCGGCGCAGGTCGTCGCTCGTCGAGAGGAACACGCCCGTGTCAGTCACCGTCCACAAGCTGGTGACGCCGCCGTCGCCGGCCTCCTGCGCGGCAACGCTCCGAATCGGAAGGCCGGGGGCGGGAACGGCGGCGACGCGAAGCTCCGTCGGCGGGTTGAGCGAGGAGATGAGGTTCTGCTTCACGTTGCCGACGTAGAGCGTGTCGGCTGCCGCGATGACGAGCAGCTCGCCCTGCAAAGTGCCCGACGCCGGTGTTCCGAAGCGGCGGCCCGAGGGGGGAATGGCCACCGCAGGCGGAATGTCGGTCTGCACCACCTGCGGCCGGCCATCGTAGATCTGCGTGGCGCTCACCACCCACGCGCGCTGGCCGGTGACCGAGGCGATGGGTGAGAAGTCGGCGGGGAACTGGTTCTGCGCGAAGAACCCAAGCTGCTCGTCGAAGGCGTACAGGGTGCTCCGGCTGATGATGAAGAGCCGCTCCTGCCCACCGACGAAGACCCGCGCTCCGACGTCGACCGTACGATCGAGCAGCCACGGCACGAAGCTCCCAGGTGATGGATCGAGCGGGTCATTCGGGGTCTGCCAGTACCAGGCCCGGCCCTGCGAGGTGGCGACCGCCGGCAGGTTCGCCTGCGAGGCATGCGAGACGAACGGGTCCTGGAACGGTGTGGTTCCGTCCGTGTCGAACACGCGATCGAAGGACCATTGGCAGGTGCCTCCGCTTCGCGGAGAGATGATCCACGTGCCGGTGGCGACACCTGCGTCCATCAAGGTGGCGGCGGGGCAGCGCGCGAGCAGGGCAGGCCCCGTTCCATCGCGGGTGCCTTCGTGGTTCATCACGAACTCCGGGTCGAGGTTTCCGGGGCAGACGGCGCAGGGCCCCGAGTTCTGCGTGGGGGTGATGCCCACCATCGGGTCGTTGCGAATGACGGTCGAGAGGTAGCGTCGCGCGCCGCCATCGAAGGCGAGCTCGAAGGCGAGATGGCCGGTGATGTCTGCTCCTCCTTGCGGGTCGACCAGGAGTCGCGTCGCGACGCCCGCGTCGAACTCACGAAAGAAGGTGGTCGTGGGCGGTGCGCCCGTCTGAACGCAGTAGCCATGCTCGAAGAGCTCGATGAGCTGTCGATTGTGCTGCGCGACGTCGATCAGGCGCCCGGTCGGGCCCGAGAAGGCCGCGGCGCAGAGTTGATCGCTCCACACGAGCGGCGCCGGTGGCTCGTCGAGAATCAGCTGCGTCACCGTGCCGGCGTCGGCGTTTCGCCAGAGGGCCACCGGCCGCCCATTGAACCGGCGCAGCATCCGATCTCTTGCGCTCGCGAAGCCGGGAATGGCGAAGAGACCCGTGCCACCATCGGCGGTGGAGAGCACGCCCAGGCCACCGTCCTTGAAGAGCACCCACGCCTGCTGCGGCGCTGCGACGACGTCTTCGATCTGATCCGCGCTCCACGTCGTGGTTCGGATCAGGATCTGCACCGAACCGCCGTCGGGCAGCGGCATCGGGTCGGTCAACCTCGTGACCAGTCGAACCCCCGACGAGTCGGCGCTGACGAAGGAGCGGCCGGTGCCGTTGTTGCCGAAGGCGCCGCTCACGCTGAACGTCGACGGCACGCCGGCGTCGAGGAGCGGGCTCATCGGCCTCAAAGCGAAGCCCGAGAGCGCGGTGGGCAGTGGAGGTGCCGGTGGCGCCGTGCAGCGCAGCTCGACCGGGTTGCAGCGCCAGCCTTCGCAGTGACTGTCGGCGTTGCACGCCCACGGCCCACCGATGCCGACGGGCTGGCAGCGGCGGCGGCGATCGACGTCTTCGATGCCGCAGCGCCAGGCGGTCGGGCACTGATCGTCACGCACGCAGTCTGGGCCAGCCCCAGCGTCGGGTGAGCGCGTCGGCGCGAAGCACAGCCCATCGAGCCCGCAGCGCTCGCCAGTCGAGCAGTGGAGCGCAGGGTCGGTGCACTGCCGCGCGCCGCCGTCAGCGATCGTCGCAGCGGGGTCGAAGCAGAGCCGATCGATGCCGCAGCGCCAGCCCTGCGGGCAATGGAGGAGTGGGTCGGCGCAGGCACGTCGCGGCCCATCGAAGCGCGCGGGGTCGAAGCAGGTGTTGTCGAAGCCACAGTGCCAGCCCGTCGGGCAATGAATGAGCGGGTCACTGCAGCCTCGCACCGGCCCATCGACCGCGGAGGGATCGAAGCAGACCTTGTCGAAGCCGCACTTCCACCCGCCGCCGCACCCCGTCTGGGCCGTCTCGCAGGCCCGCGCGAGGCCTGCGTCGGGGTCGAAGCACCGCAGGTCGTCTCCACAGAGCCAGCCCTGGGTGCAGCCCGTCACACCGCCGTCGCGCGAACAGGCGTACGCACGCCCACCCGACAGATCGATCGACGACCGGCACCCGATCAACGCGAGCACACTCACCAACGCGAGCCGCTTCACGGGAACACCCCCGCGAACGCGAAGCCATTCGACGTGGGAACGATCAGCGCGGTCGAGCCGCCCACCGGCCGAATCGCGAAGAAGACACCCGTGCCCACGAGGGCCGCCCCGGTGATGAGCGAGGCGATCGAGATCGTGCGCTGCAGGCCGAGGCGCTCGGCGTCTCGCTGGTACTGCTCCAGACGAAGGAAGCTGCCCGTCGCCGGGTCTTTCGAGAGATCACGGTTGATGCCGTTCTCTTCGAGCAGCGTCGAGAACCCGACGATCGAACCCGCGATCAGCGCGGCGGCTCCCACGCTGATGAGCGTGATCGGCAACACGCGCGAAGGCGGCTGCGGCACGGGCGTACCGGTCGCTTCGGCGGTGGCCCAGGGGAGCTGTTCGGCCAGCTCCTTCACGTCGGAGGCGATGCGAATGCTGCGACCCACGGGTTGAGACTTCTGCGTGTCGAGCGTCTGCAGTGACAGTTGATAGGCGTCGCCGAGCTTCGAGAGCGTGCCGCTCAAGACGAAGCGTGCTCCCAGCGCTCCGGCGAGCTCGGCGGTGCAGCTGGTCGAGTCTTCGGCGCACCCCAGCAGCTGTCGTTGCCGCTCCATGCCGAGCAGCGTTCGAATGTCGGCCGAGGCGATGACCTGGAAGAACTCGCGCTTCGACACCTGCTGCGTGATCGCGTCGGTGAGCGCGGTGCCTTCTTCGGGGGCCGCGCCGCTCACCTGCAGATCGAGCACTGCCAGCTTCGGCTTCTCGGCCGCCGTCAACGACAACGCGACCACCATCGCCAGAATCGTCACGCGCTTCCCCCTCGCTGTGAGGAGGCGAGGCTAGCGAGCTGATCGTCCGCCGCACAGCACCACGCGCTGTCAGGCGTTCGCCATCGAGAGCAGCAGATGTCGTTGACGGTGGGTGCGATCGATCGCGAAGGCGTCTCTGACGGCGACCAGCGGCGCCGCGGCGAGGATGACGAGGTCGAGCACGCGCTGGCCGTTGAAGTCGGCGACGAGGGGCGGCACGAGCACGATCGAGACGAGCGCGAGCGACACGAGGCTGCCGATGAAGGCCAGCGGCGCCAGCGGCCGCAGCAACAACCCGAGCCCGCAGGCGAAAGGAATCAGCCACGCGGCGAGGAAGGAGATCTGCTCGGTGTTCAGCGTACGCAGCGGCGCGCCCTTCGACGCGAGCGCGAGCAGACACCCGATGCCCACCAGCGGCAGCAACACCAGCTTCCACGCCGCCCGTCGAGAGAGCCCGGGCAGCGTCTGTGTCGTCACCGTCATCGCGCAGGAGTGGCAGAGCGACCGCTCCGACGGCGTCACGCAGAGCTCGCACTGAAAGCTGCCGCAGCGGGAGCACACGCTCTCGGCCGTTCGATCATGCTCTGCGCAGGTGGCTCGAGGTGGGCTCTCGTACCACATCTCTTCGTCGGGGAGCGCCATGCCCGGGCCATGACACCACACCCGGCTTCGGCGTTCCCGTGGCCGGCGATTTCAAGGCGAGCCGCGCCCATTGTCCTGCGGTCTGAGGCTGATCGACTGTTCGTGGAGCAGGCTCGAGATCGTGGTCGTGGGGCACACCTGCGAGCGGGCGCAGGTCGAGATCGACATGCGCTGAAGGGTGGCGGAACCATCCCTGATGAGCGCCTCCTCGTTGCCTGTACCAGCGCGGGCCGGGCTGCTATCTGCCGCGCATGAACTTCGAGCCGTCGGAGATCCAGAAGGACATTCAGACGATGACGCGGGAGTTCGCCGCGAAAGAGCTCATTCCCAACGCCCGCAAGTGGGACGAGCACCACGAGTGGCCGGCCGAGGCCGTGAAGAAGCTGGCCGAGCTGTCGCTGCTCGGGGTCGCGGTGCCCGAGAAGTGGGGCGGCGCCGGCCTCGACAACGTCTGTTACGCGCTCGCGATGGAAGAGATCAGCCGCGGCTGCGCCTCGACCGGCGTGATCATGTCGGTGAACAACTCGCTCTACTCCGACCCGATCATGAAGTTCGGCACCGACGCGCAGAAGGAGAAGTGGCTCGCTCCGTTCGCGCGTGGCGAGAAGCTCGGCTGCTTCGGTCTCACGGAGCCGCAGGCTGGCAGTGACGCTGCGGCCCAGCAGACCGTCGCGGTGAAGAAGGGCGATCGCTACGTCATCAACGGCTCGAAGAACTGGATCACGAACGGCCCGAAGGCCGACGCGATCGTGCTCTTCACGATGACGAACAAAGAGGCGGGCCACAAAGGCATCACGCCCTTCATCGTGCCCACCGACACCAAGGGCTTCCGCCGCATGCCGCCCGACAAGAAGATGGGCATCAGCGCCGCGTGGAGCTGCACCATGTACTTCGAAGACATGGAGGTGCCCGCCGAGAACATGCTGGGCAAGGAAGGCGACGGCTTCAAGGTGGCCATGTCGACGCTCGACGGCGGCCGCATCGGCATCGCGGCGCAGGCACTCGGCATCGCGCGCGCGGCCCTCGAAGAGGCGGTTCGTTACTCGGGCGAGCGCAAGTCGTTCGGCAAGTTCATTCGCGAGCACCAGGCGATTCAGTTCATGCTCGCCGACATGGCGACCGAGATCGACGCGGCCCGCCTGCTCGTTCACCGCGCCGCCGTGCTGAAGGACAAGGGCGTTCGCCACTCGCAGGAGTCGGCGATGGCCAAGCTCTACGCCAGCGAGATGGCCAGCCGCGTCGCCAACAAGGCGCTCCAGGTGTTCGGCGGCATGGGCTACTCGAAGGAGATGGACGCCGAGCGCCACGTTCGCGACGCGCGCATCACCGAGATCTACGAAGGCACGAGCGAGATTCAGCGCATCGTCATCTCCGCCAACATGCTCAAGGACTGACCCATGATTCTCCTCTCGACGCTCGTTGCGCTGTCGCTGCACGCCGACCCGAAGGGCGGCAAGAACACGATGAAGGATCTGGTGAAGAGCGTCGGCTCTGCCGCGACCGTGAGCGCCGATGGCGGCGCTTCGGCGACGGTGGTGAACGGCATCGACATCTCGAAACTGCCGTTCACGCCCGACTCGATCAAACAGGTCGTGCTCTCGTACCAGCCGCAGATTCAGTCCTGCTACGAAGAGACGCTCGCCGCGAAGGACAAGGCGGTCGAGGGGTCGCTCAAGACGGCGTTCTCGATCACCGGCGACGGCATGGTGACGGGCGCGAAGGTCGACAAGAAGACGAGCAGCCTGAAGGACCCGCGCCTGCACGACTGTGTGGTGTCGGTGCTCTCGACCATGCAGTTCCCCTCGCCGCCAGACGGCAAGGCGCACCCGATCGAGTTCCCGTTCAACCTCAAGGCCGTGAACTGAGACCCGTGAGATGAAGCCGAAAGCGAAGACGCGAGCAGAGCGCACCTTCGTGCCCTGAATCACTTCCGCGCGACGCGAGGTCTGAGCG
>JAACJQ010000132.1 GCA_016879935.1 Archangiaceae bacterium
CGGCGGTGTGGCGACGGGCGGCGGCGTGGCGACGGGCGGCGGCGTGGCGACAGGCGGCGGCTGCGCGAGGGGCGGCGGCGTGGCGACGGGCGGCGGCAGCGCGACCGGCGGCGGCATCGCCACGGGCGGCGGCAGCGCGACGGGTGGTGGAAGCGCGACGGGTGGTGGAAGCGCGACGGGTGGTGGCACCGCAGGCTGCGCAGGCTGCAGCGGCTGCTGCCTCAACGGCACCACGTGCATCCCCATCACCACTTCGGTGAACACGCCCGCGACGTGCGGCCTCGGCGGAGCGACGTGTCAGACGTGCAGCGGAGCGACGGCCGCCTGCAACAACGGCAGCTGCCAGGCGGCGCCGTGTGGCCCCTCGACCTGCGCGAACGGTTGCTGCCAGGGCAACGCGTGCCAGCCCGGCAATGTCGCCGGTGCGTGCGGCATCGGAGGCAACGCGTGCACCAGCTGCTCTGGCGGAACGCCGATCTGCACCAGCGGTTCGTGTCAGGCGGCTCCGTGCGGGCCCTCCAACTGCCCGGGCTGCTGCCAGGGTGGCGTGTGCCAGCTCGGCACGCAGACGGGCGCGTGCGGCCTCGGCGGTGGAACCTGTTCGTCGTGCGCTGGAGGAACGCCGGTCTGCTCCGGTGGCTCGTGCATCGGCGTGCCGACCTGCAACGCGCAGAACTGCCCCACGGGCTGCTGCGAAGGGTCGATCTGCCGCACGGGCACCGCGCCCTCGGCGTGCGGGCACAGCGGCGGAACCTGCGTGAGCTGCCCCTCGGGAACCACGTGCGGCAGCGGAACCTGCAGCTACCCGGGCCCCACGCCGCCCAGCCAGGGCTTCGGCGCAGCGTGCACACTCAACACCCAGTGTCAGAGCTCGACGGGCGTACTCACCGGCGGCAGCTGCATTCCCGGCACGCTCGACGGTGGTGTGCCGTCTGGTTTCACCAGCGGCTACTGCTCGCCGCAGTGCACCTCGACCTGCGTGCCCGGCGGAGAGTGCCTCAACGTCGGCAGCTTCAACCGTTGCTTCCAGACCTGCCCTGATCCCGACCTCGGTCGCAGCACCTGCCGCACCGGCTACGTCTGCGTTGGCCTCAGCGACGCGAACCAGAACCCGCTGCCGTACGGTGCCTGCTTCCCCTCGTGCACTGCGGCTGGCGCGGGCTGCACGCAAGGCATCTGCAACACCGTCACGGGGCAGTGCGAGTAAGCGTCACTGGCAGCGGTGGCGCTCGAGCTGAGCGCCCTGCTCGGTCCTCCGGAGAAAGAGGATCGAGCCGTCACCCGAGACGGTCAGCTCTCTGAACGTCTCGTCGGCCACCGTGTTCGGCAGGAACACTGCGCGCCCGAGCACCGCGCCGTCACGGCCGTCGAGACACAGCACCACCACGCCCACCTTCGGAAGGTCTGGCGTCGAGCCCGGCAGCTCCACGTTGGCGCCGACGAAGCTGATGCCCGTCGTGTCGCTGTCGAGCATGACGAGCTGAACGATGGGTTGCCCGAACGAGAGCTGCCGCGTGAAGCGATGCTCGAGCGTCGACTTCGCCACCGCCGTCACGGCGACCAGCCCGTCGGCTGCGCTGGCGATCAACGCGGTCAGGTAGTTCGCGCCATCTTTCGAGGGCCGCCCCGGTACTTCGCCGCGCTCACGGTCGGCCTGGCCGTCGGTCTTGCCGATGCGCACGAGGTCGCCGTGTTCCCGTTCGACCAGCACGTCGTCGCCGTCGTTGAAGAGCCCGGTCGAGGCGCCGCCTTCCGTCAGGCCCTTGCCTTCAATCGGCAACTCGCCGCGCGGCTTTCCGTCGGGGCCGATGATGGCGACGGTCTTGTCGACGAGCCGATCGAGCACCAGCGAGCTTCCGTCCTTCGTCACGAGTACGTCCTGCGCGGCCTGCACCGGAATCGGCGTCGAGCCGACGCGCTTGCCCGAGGCGTCGAGCTTCACGAGCCGTTGGTTCACCTGATCGAGAATCACGATCGTTCCATCGGGTGCGACGGTCAGGCTCATCGGGCCTTCGGAGTTGCCCTCCTGCTGTCGCTCCCGCCCGAGCGCGTCGTCACCGCTGCCCCAGCCAAAGGTGGCGATGACATTCGCGCCCACGGGCTGTGCGGCGCTCGCATCGGAAGCCGCAGCGATCGCCAGCGGCTGCCTCGGGCTCGCCCCCTGGGCCACTGTCGCGGTGCCTCCGTCGGCCACAGGCTCGTCGCGGCGATCGTGATCGTGCTCGCCCCGCGCATGGTCACTGTTGGTCAGCCACCAGAAGAGCAGGGCCGCCAACCCGAGAAATCCGACCCCCACCACCGCTGTCCGGCGCCGCGTCATGCGCGCTCCAAAACCACATCTCGGCTGTCGCGCCCACTGTCACGGCCACGCGACTTCCATTCAGGGCGTTCTGGAATCAGTCGGGGGTGTCCGAGGTCGCAACACGTTGATGACTGAGTCGAGGGCGCTCCATTTGTAAGCTTGTTTGTCTCGGTTCCGCTTGGATCAATGGGTTGGCGCTGAGGCCTGTCCGATGTCGGATCTGGTACGGAAATCGCTCTCTTTGCCTTTCAGTGTGTGTCACCCGCGGGGGACACTCCGAACTCGGGAGCACGAATGGCCGCAATGACGCGAATCGGAGCAGTGGTCCTCACCGCAGCCCTCGTGGGCTGTGCTGGCACTGCAGGCGACACGGCGGCCGACAGCGAGCTGCTCGCGGGCGGCAACGAAGACACGGCGACCATCAGCTCCGAGCTCTCGGGCGGTGTGGCGATCGGCTCGACGCTCAAGACGACCTCGGGCCTGAACCTGCGCACGGGCGCCGGCATGGACTATCGCGTTCGCCTCGTGATTCCCCAGGGCGCGACCGTCACCACCATCAACCGCAGCACGCCGGACGGCAGCTGGTACAACATCCGCTACAACGGCATCGAGGGCTGGGCGCACGGTGGCTACCTCACGCTGGTGAGCTCGCCTTCGCCGACGCAGCCCACCACGCCGACGACGCCCACCACGCCGGTCAGCAGCGCGCGTGATCAGGCCATCGCCCGCGCGAAGGGCGCAGTCGGCTTCGGCTACCGCTGGGGCAAGGGCCGCTGGATTCCGAACGGCGTGACGTCGTCGAACAAGGGCGTGTGCACGGGCAGCTGCCCCAACTGCACCTACCGTGGAGACTACGGCGCTGACTGCTCGGGCTTCGTGGCCAAGGTGTGGACGGTGCCCGCCTCGAACAACGTGATGACGACCGAGTCGCACCCGTACAGCACGTGGGACTTCAACCGCGCCAACAGCCAGTGGTCGGTGGTGTCGCGCTCGTCGCTGAAGAAGGCCGACGCGCTCGTGTACAACGACGGCAGCGCGGGCCACGTGCTCATCTATGAGTCGGGCGACGGCTGGGGCTCGGTGTGGAGCTACGAGGCTCGCGGCTGCGCCTACGGCATCGTGCACAACCTCCGCACCGTCGGCTCGGCGTACAAGGGCATCGCGCGCGCCGGCTACTGAGTCGCCGCGATCGCTGTTCGCTGTTCACGGCCGGTGCCTCCACCTCGGAGTCACCGGCCTTCTCATGTTCAGCCGCTCAGCTCGGTCGACCGGGTCAGCTCCGAGACGACCTTTCCGCAGGCCCACGCGGCGGCGAGGAAGAGAATCGAGCCGAACAGGCCGATGAACTCACCGGCGTTGCCGGCCTTGCCCTCGAAGCGCGAGCCGACGTTGGTGACGATGTTCGCGCCGAGCCACAGGGCCTGCCAGGTGCCGACGGCGCTCGTCCCTTCCTCGGTCGATGCGATCTGCCGCGCGATGGCGTACGGCCGGGCGAGGTTCACGAAGGGAATGAAGAAGGCTCCGACGGCGCCAGCGGGTGTCGTCTCGAGCGGGGTGCCCTTCGCCTGCGCGTGACGCACGAGCAGGTGAAACCAGCGACAGAACAGCACCACCGCCACGATGAAGACGACCAGGTAGAGCAGACCCGAGCAGCCCAGGGCGAGCACCTGCGGCAGGTCTTCCGACTGCTCCGAGCCCTCTGGCGCCAGACCGAAGCTCAAGAGGCTCACGACCAGGCCCAGCACCGACGTCGCCCAGACGAACGGCATCGCCAGCTTCGCGCGACCGGTCAGTGATGGAAGCCCCACCGTTCCGCGGGCGCGACAGGCCGAGCAGAGGCGCTGTACCCCGACCAGGGCGAGACACTCGGCGCAGCCGAACACGCCGCACCGCTCGCAGACACCCGTGGCCTCACGCTCGGGGTGAACGGCACACTGAGATTGGGACATGGCCCGAGACTACAGGCCCGGCACGCCGACAGCGCCGCAGAACACATTCTTGTCGAGCTGTCGGGTGAACGACGGCAGGCGCTGCGGCAGCGTGCGAAGGGCAGGGTAGTCGTGCAGCAGCTCGTTCAGATCCTTGTGGCTGAGCACCGACAGGGTCGCGAACTGGGGCGCGTGCATGCGCAGGCGGCCCGGCGTGCCCGTCATGGCCGAGGTCACCATGATGAACTGGCCCGGCGTCACCTCGAACGAGCGGGGCTGCTCACCGGCGCGGGCTCGCTCCTCGAGCAGCAGGGAGCCGTGGGTCACGACGGCGATGAGGTTGGTGACTTCGCCAGGCGACATGAGCTGCTCGCCCGTCTCGACATTGCGGTTGGCGAACCGGCCGATGAGGCGCGCGCGCGCGATGGAGTCGATGTCGTTGAACAGCTTGCTCGCCATGAAGCTCTCGAGCAGCCGCTCCCGGTGCATCTGAAGCACGCGGGTGTGAACCTGATCGTCGTGGTCGAGCAGGGCCTGCAGACGCTCTCCCGAGATCTCGATGACGACGCAGTCGCCGATGGCGCGACCCGACGCCGCGCGCAGCTGCGCCGAAAAGAGGCCGAACAAGCCCAGCGACTCGCCGCGGTTCGCGTGGCGCAGGGCGACCTCTCGCCCGTCCTTCTGGCGGAGCAGTTCGATGGTGCCTTCGACGACGACGTAGAAGCTGCGGGCTTCGTCACCCTCGAGGAAGAGGAACTCGCCGTCGGGAATCTCGAGCTGCTTGGCGCCCGCGATGAGCGCCTCCAGCGAGTGAATCGGCAGATCCTTGAACATGCGGACCTGCGAGAGCGCGAACATCGCCACTTCGGGATCGGCGTCGACCTCGGTGAAGATCGGCAGATCGTCAGGCACGGCCAGCGGCGAGGTGCTCGGCTCTTGATCGACGACGACCCGCGTCTCGCGCTCGACTTCCTGCAGAACGTCGAACGGAATCAGCGATGGCTTGAGCACCGGCGGCTGAACAGGCACGGCCACGCGCGTTCGGACTTCTCGGGCAGCGAGCGGCGGGAGCTGTTGGGCCATGCGAGGTTCCCCCAGTGGGTGTGAACGACTGTGGGCGGTGGTGTACGGAAATCGCTGACTTCCCGTCAAGGTGGGCCCAGACGATTTCTGATTTCAACCGGTTGGAGCGAGACTGCCGGTCTTCGTGAGCTCACTTTCCGTTGCCATCATCGCTGGAGGGGTCGCTCGTCGACTCGGTGGTCGCATCAAGGCGCAGATCGAGATCGTCGGCAGGCCGATTCTCGACGCGCTGCTCGCGCTGGTGCCGGGGGTTCCCGTGATCGTCGTCACCCCGCACCCCGAAGCCTTTCGCGGCCTCCGATGCGTGCCCGATGTGGTGGCGGGCAAAGGGGCTCCTGGAGGCGTCGTGACCGCGCTGCTCTCTGCATCGACCGAGTGGGTGCTCGTCGTCGCTGGCGACATGCCGAACCTTCGCAGCGCCCACGTCGAGGCGTTGCGGGCCGCGAGCCGTGACGATGTCGAGGTGGTGGTGTCGACGCGTGGTGATTCGGTCGAACCACTCTTCGCGCTCTATCGGCGCTCGCTCGGGGCGACGTGGCTCCCTCGGCTCCAGACGAACCCATCGCTGCGTGAGCTCATCGGCTCGGTGTCGCACGCACGGGTAGCCCTCGACCCCGACGCGCTCGACAGCATCAACACGCCGGAAGATCTCGCGCGACTCGGCGGGTCGTGACGGGCAGGTCGGAAAGTTCTCGTGGCCTCTGGGCTTCTGCTACCTTGCCGACAGGTTCCACCACATGGCCAAGACGTTCGAAAAAGCCGTCACCGGCTTCAACCACAACATCAAGCACAAGGGGAAAGTGTACCACGTCCAGACGGAGGACTCTGGCGTGAACAACCCCCACATCATCACGCACCTCTTCGTGGGCGGGAACATTCTCGCGACGAAGAAGAACTCGTACGCAGACATCACGAAGGCGCCGAACCTCGCGGAGCACGTGCGCGAGCTGATGGAAGAGCAGCACAAAGAGATGCTGCGAAACCTGATCAACGGCGTCTACGACAACGTCGGGAACAAGAGCTCGACGTCGTATCAGCCCGGCGAGATTCACACCGAGGGCCCGAAGAAGCCGATTCCCGCGCCCGAGCTGCCGCTCATCGAAGCACAGCTCACGCCGCCCGCCCTGCCGCCCGAAGTGCTCGCCGCTCGCCAACTCAAGGAAGCGCCGAAGGAGAACAACGTCGGCGTCGAGACGCTGTTCGGTGAAGATCTCATCAGCGAGAAGAGTCTCGATGAGGTCATCTTGAGCTACCTCGCGGGTGAAGGCGGAAGCTGAATGATCTCGGTGCTGGTGGTGCCCCTGCTCGCGCTCGCGACGGTGGATGGATCTGTCGTCGATGCGGGTGTGCGTGACGCTGGCGTTCGCGACGCAGGTCTCGTCGCTGCGTGGGACGGCGGCTTCGACGCGAAGGTGCCGGCCTCGTGGGTGCTCTCGGCGAAGCTGGGCAAGGGCAGCGCGGCGAGAGCGGCCGTGGTGAAGGAGCTCACCGCGAAGGGCGGCGGCGCTGGAGAGTCTGCACTCACGGCCGAAGAAGCCGAGGCGCTGTTCGACGACCCGCGCGCGCAGCTCGTCTACGGCGACAAGACCGTGTCGATCGTCGCTCCGTCGATGGTCTCGAGGCATCGGCAGGAGCACCTCGATCTCATGAAGTTGTTCCTCAAGCCGGAGCGCGTGGAGGCGGGCAGGGCGTTCGCGAAGCAGTACGCCGAGAAGCTCGAGGCCACCGAGAAGAAGACGGGCGTCGATCGCCACGTGATCATCGGCATCCTCATGTGGGAGTCGAAGCTGGGCACCATCACCGGCGACTACCGCGCATTCAACGTCTTCACCTCGCAGGCGTTCTTCATCGACGAAGCGAGCGCGGTCGCGTTGTCGAAGGCCGACGAGAAGAAGCAGGCGAGCCCAGCGGCTCAGGCGAAGCGGGTCGAGTCGATTCGTGGGCGCGCGCGGGGAAATCTGTTGGCGCTGCTGCGGCAGTGCAAGACGCGCGGTATCGACGCCCTCGAGGTGAAGGGCAGTTGGGCCGGAGCGCTCGGGTTTCCGCAGTTCATGCCCGCGTCGTTGCGCTGGGCCGATGACGGCAACGGAGACGGACAGATCGATCTCTTCAACATGGAGGACTCGATCGCGTCGATCGGCAAGTACCTGCAGGCGCACGACTTCAAGGCCGACCGCACGAAGGCGGTGTGGGGCTACAACCATGAAGACGCGTACGTGCAGGGCGTGCTCGCGTTCGCTGACGCGCTGAAGGGCACGGTCGATGGCGGCGTTCCGTCGAAGGCTCCGTCGCGCGACGGCGGTTGATGGAATTCTGAGATCGCTCTGCAGCAGGCGTCGTGCTTCGAGCCGATCGAATTCGAACGGTCCCCTGCGGGCGATGCGGGAACCGCCTTTGCACCACGGTGGCGCCATGATTCGACGATGGGTGCTGGTGGTGCTGGCGATTGGCTGCGGTCAGCCGGCGATGAAGGTGACGACTGGCGTCGAGCCCGTCGAGGCACATGACTCGGGCATCGCCGATGCGGGAGCGCTGATTCCAGACGCGGGTCAGCCTGCGCCCGTTCGACCCGATGGCGGGTTGTCGGTGAACGACGTGTCGTGGCTGCTGCCGGTGTCGAATGCGCTGCCCCCGTTGTCCGACCTCCTCACGCCCGCGCAGCGCACCGCCTCGCAGTACCAGGCGTTCGCGACGCCGAGGGTGGTGAGCGTTCGTGTCGACCCGTGTTTCCCCGCGGCCGCAGGCGTCTGTCAGCACCAGGTTCGGCTCGTCGCTCAGGCCATCGACGCCGACACGCTTGTCGTCGAAGACAGCGCCATTCATCTGTTCTTCGTCTTCGACGATGCCGAATGGACCGACGTTCGCCGCGACGTCTACGACCTCGCTCGTCTGAGTGGCGTGCGGACGAAGGGCGTGGCGCTCGGTGTTCACCCTGTGTTGGCGCAGGAAGGCCTGACCGGCGCGTGGGGCGCGGCGATGCGCGCGTTCCTCACGCGTCACTGCACGCCTGCGCGGCTGCGCGAAGGGGCAGTGATGAACGCGAACGTCGACTGGCGGTTCTTTCGTTTCTCGGTGATGGGCGGCGTGCTCACGCGCATCGCGACGACGGGCACCGGGCTGTTCTCGCTGCTCCCGATGGACGAGGTGCAGCTGCAGCGTCAGGGCTACGGCCGGCCCGGGCAGTTCGCCGAGGTGGAGCCCGAAGGGGTGCTCGATGCCGACGGCGGCGTGGTGACCACCGTGCTCGAGCGGCTCGCCTCGCAGCGCAACGTGCAGGGCGACATTCGTGAGGCCATCGAGAAGGTCGAGAACCCCATCGACACACCGACGCCCCTCATCGATTGCGGGGTGTGCCATCGCGCGACGCAGCTGCGGGTCGATCACGAACAGCAACGCGGCCTGACGGCGCGACCTGCGCGGTTCGGTCTCCCCGCCGTGATGCCGGCGACGCCGTCACTGAGCCGGAACAACTTTCACGCGTTCAGCTATCTCGGTGATCAACCGGCAATCATCGATCGCACCGTGTACGAGAGCGTGCAGGTCGCGAACTCGCTCTGACCCTGCTAACTCGCGGCCCCATGACGACCTCTGGCCGTGAGCTCGATCTCCTCTGCATCAACACGCTTCGCACCCTCGCCATCGACGTGATTCAGAAGGCCGACTCCGGCCACCCGGGGCTGCCGCTCGGCGCTGCGCCCATGGCCTGGGTGCTCTGGAACCGCCACCTCAAGCACTCGCCGTCGCAGCCGCAGTGGGCCGATCGTGATCGCTTCGTGCTCTCGGCCGGGCACGGCTCGATGCTGCTGTACGGGCTGCTCCACCTGCACGGCTACCCGCTCTCGTGGGACGAGGTGCTGAACTTCCGCCAGTGGGGCTCGAAGACGCCCGGTCACCCCGAGTTCGGTCACACGCCCGGCGTCGAGGCCACCACGGGTCCGCTCGGTCAGGGCCACGCGAACGCCGTCGGCATGGCGATGGCCGAGCGCGCGCTCGCCGCCCGCTTCAACAAGCCCGGCCACACGGTCGTCGATCACTTCACGTACTGCCTCGTCGGCGACGGTGACGTGATGGAGGGCGTCGCCATGGAAGCCGCCTCGCTCGCCGGCCACCTCAAGCTCGGCAAGCTGATCTGTCTGTACGACTCCAACGACGTCACGCTCGACGGGCCCGCGAAGATCTCGTTCACCGAAGACGTCGCCAAACGCTACGAGTCCTGGGGCTGGCAGGTGCTGCACGTCGCCGACGGTAACGGCGATCTCGACGGCATCGACGCGGCGCTTCGCTCCGCGAAGGCCGAGACGGGCAAGCCCACGCTCATCGTCGTGAAGACCACCATCGGCTTCGGTTCGCCGAACAAGGGCGGCAAGTCGAGCTCGCACGGCAGCCCGCTGGGCAACGACGAGATCGCGCTCACCAAGAAGGCGCTCGGGTGGGACCCCGAGAAGAAGCTCTGGGTGCCCGACGAGGCGCGCGCGCACTTCATGAAGGCGGTCGACGCGGGCAAGCAGAAGCAGGGCGAGTGGCAGGCTCGCTTCGACGCGTACGCGAAGGCGTTCCCCGAGCTCGCGAAGGACTTCGAGCGCGTGATGAAGGGCGAGCTGCCGGCGAACTTCCGTGACGGGTTGCCCACGTTCGCGGCTGGCACTGGCGTCGAGTCACGCACCGCGGCCGGTCAGGCGCTCAACGCCGTCGCGCTCAAGGTGCCCGAGATCTTCGGTGGCGACGCCGACTTGAGCGGCTCGACGAAGACCTCGCTCAAAGACGGAGGCAGCTTCGACGGTCAGACCGGCGCGGGCCGCAACATTCACTTTGGCGTTCGGGAGCACGCGATGGCGGCGATCGCGAACGGCATCTCGTACCACGGCGGTCTGCGGCCCTTCACCGCGACGTTCTTCTGCTTCACCGACTACATGCGCCCGGCCGTGCGGCTCGCGGCGATGAATCACCTGCCCGTCGTCCACGTGTGGACGCACGACTCCATCGGCCTCGGTGAAGACGGCCCGACGCATCAGCCCGTCGAGCACCTCATGGCGATGCGCACGATGCCGGGCCTGCACGTCGTTCGTCCCGGAGACGCCGCCGAGGCTGCCGAGTCGTGGGTGTACGCGCTCGAGCGAAAGCAGGGCCCGACCGGTCTCGTGCTGAGCCGTCAGAAGATCCCCACGTTCGATCGCGCGACGATGGCGCCCGCCGCCGGCCTCCACCAGGGTGGCTACGTGCTCGCCGCAGCGACGGGCGGAACGCCGAAGGTGATTCTGATGGGCACGGGCAGTGAGCTGCAGCTCGCCGTGAAGGCCCGGGAGCAGCTCGAGAAAGACGGCGTTCCGACCCGCGTCGTCTCGATGCCGTGCCTCGAGCAGTTCCGCGCTCAGCCAAAGAGCTACCAGGAGCAGGTGTTGCCCAGGGCCGTCACGGCGCGCGTGTCGATCGAAGCGGGCGTGACGATGGGCTGGGAGCGCTTCGTCGGCGACCGCGGCATCGCCATCGGCGTCGACAAGTATGGGGCGTCGGCTCCAGACAAGATCCTCTACGAGCAGTACGGCATCACCGCGGCGAAGGTGGTCGAGGCCGCGAAGTCGCTGCTCTGAGCTCGATGCAGGTCGGCGCAGCGAGGGGGCCACCGGAGTTCGAGCCGCGTGGCTGCTCCGTCGTCACGGGAAGAGACGACCAGCTCGTCTTCGTCAGCCGCGCCGTCGTTCCGATCTCCTCTGTTCCCGAAGCGGAGCACGTGGCCATGCTGCAGCAGGCGCTCGTTCAGGGTTGGCGTCAGCCAGCCGCGACGTCTGCCCGGCTGTCGGCCTTCGTCGACGGGCTCCATCAGCGGCTGCTGGCCCAGGCGAGGGCTCCGGGCGCCCAGCAGCAGTGGCGCCTCGAGCTGTGCGCGCTGGCGGTCGAGCCTGATTCCGTCTGGGTGGTGCACGTCGCCGATCATCGTGTGTGGCAGGTGCGCAATGAGCGCGTCGAGCGGCTCACCGTCGACGAGACCCTCGCCGAGTTGATGCGCCGGCAGGGGCTGCCGCTGCCCGATGGTGTCGACCGGGTCACCACGCGTGCGCTCGGGCTCGAATGGTCCGACGATCAGCCCATCGTCGTCTCCCACCATGCCTGGCAGCCGGGTGATTGCTTCGTGTTGACGACGGGCTGGTTTCACCGCGAACAGTCTGACGCCGCCTGCGAGACCCTGCTGCGACGGGCGGGCGCCATTCCCGACGCAGAGACGGCTGCGCGCTTTCTGCTGGCCGAACGCGCGCTCACTCTGGGCCACTCGAGCTACGGATTCGCCAGCACCGGTGTCCTGGTCGTTCGCCCCTGACGGATGTTCCTGTGACAGGAACGTCACAAGGGTTCATGCTGCGCAAGTGAGCAACGGGGAGCGGCCCAAAGCGGGGCCGAGCATCTGGATCTGGGCGTTCGGCTACTTCGCTGCGTACGCGCCCTACAGCGCGTTGACGAAGGCGCTGAGCGACGGCCAGCTCGGCGACAAGGTCCCCGGCAATCGCATTCTCCCCGTCTCCACGACGGCCAGCTTCATCGCGATGCTCGTGTTCGTCTTTGCCACCGGCTGGTGGAAGGTCGCCACACGCAAGAAGGTGGGCTCCCTCGAAGTGCCAACGCCGACCCGGTGGACGGCGCTGTCGGGGCTGTGTGGCGCGACGATTCTCACGACGACCACGCTCGCGTACACGATCGAAGGCGTCTCCATCGTCTTCATGATGCTGCTGATGCGAGGCGGCGTGCTGTTGATGGCGCCGCTCGTCGACGCGCTCTCGGGCCGCAAGGTGCGCTGGTACTCGTGGCTCGCCCTGGCGTTGACGTTGGCCTCGCTGGCGGTCGCGACGCTGGGCCGGGCCGAGCTGAAGTTCTCGGGCCTCGCGATTCTCAACGTCGTGCTCTACCTGAGCGCGTACTTCGTGCGGCTGCGCTTCATGAGCCGGCTCGCGAAGAGCGACTCGCCCGACGTCACCAAGCGCTACTTCGTCGAGGAGCAGTTCGTCTCGACGCCCGCTGCGCTGCTGGCGCTCGGCATTCTCGCCATCGTCGGCACGGGCGGGCTCGCCGAGTTCCGCAACGGCTTCGTCGACTTTCCGTTCACGCCGCAGGTGGGGTGGGCGGTGCTGATTGGGGTGCTCTCACAAGGCACGGGCATCTTCGGAGCGCTGGTGTTGCTCGACAAATCGGAGAACTCGTTCTCGGTGCCGGTGAACCGCGCCTCGAGCGTGTTGGCCGGCGTTTTGGCGACGCTCTCGATGTTCGCGCTGGGCCTCGGCAAGCCGCTCGATCTGCATGAAGGCATCGGGGCGGCGATCGTGATGCTCGCGATTCTGGTGCTGAGCATCGCGCCCATGATCGAAGCGAAGCAGAAGAAGACCGCCGCTTCGTGAAGCGGCGACCAGAACCAGCGCGTGACGGTCTGCGCGCCAATGTCGAGCGGCCAGAGCAACGCCTCCGAGAGCCCTCGTGCTTCGCAGGGGCGGGTGGGCCGTGGCGCGCACCAGTCGCCACGGGGGCGGCCGGGTCTCGCGCGGTTGGTCTCGTGTGAGGTTCCTCTCAGGTCAAGGGCACGGGTGACCCGCGTGAACTCGCGACCCGTGCCGACTCGAGGTCATGGTGCGCTGGCTCTCTCCTCGACGACGATCGCCGCTGCGAACGGGCCAGTGTCTTCGTCCACGGAGCTGCCCTCGACTGCCAGCCCGGAGATGACACCATCGAGATAGAGCGCGTCGCCGCAGCCGAGCCCGTCGCGGAAGAACACCGCGAAGTCGAAGAGTGAGACCTCGTCGCGAGAGATGGCGAGCATCACGGTTCCATCACGGCGCACGCCCACGCCGTTTCGAATCGCGCGGTGGCTCGAGCCGCGTTTGAACGACGGATGGACGACGCCTGCGCGAAGCAGCAGCGGGCCCGACTGCGTCGCCTCGAGCACCCCGTCGGCTCTGAACTCGGTGCTCTCGACGACGTGCGCACCGGTCGCCGTGACGAAGAAGACCCCGTTGGGCTTCAAGAAGAAGTTGCCCGCGCCGCTCCTCAGGTCGATCGGGTGAAGCTCGCGACCGCCCGAGATGAGCAGCCCGGTTGGCGTGAGGTCGGGCTCGAAGATGCCGGCGTTCATTCGCGCGACCCCGCTGCCTGTCAGCCGCGTGCCGCCTGCGGTTCGTCGAAGGCGTACGGTGGTGGTCTGCAGCGGCGCCTCGACGACGTGGTAGCGCGCGCCTTCGAAGTCGATGAGGGCTCCGACTTTCGGCGCGTGAAGCCCGCCACAGCCGCGGCGCCCAGAGGGCCAGCACCAGCACCGCGAGCACGGCGATGACGACGCGCTTCATCGGCTCAGCATCGCTTCAGCGTGTGCAGTTTTCGTGCAGCCCCGTCACGTGCGGCTGCGCTTCTCGATCAGCCCGGCCGTGCGAGTGCCGGCACGAACTCCGACTGCGTCGAGCCTGCCGTTCTCGAGCTTCACGAAGAGGTCACTCTCGGGAGCCGAGAGCGCCTGCACCAGCCGCGCTTCGGTCACGTCGGAGTACTTCATGAGCAGCAGCTCGAGGAGCCAGTCGGTGCCATACGCGCTGCCGATCTGGGCGCGTGGCTTCTTGGCGAGGAACGCCGCCGCAGCCGACAGGCGCAGCTGCTCGTCTCCCGCGTCTCCAGAGGGGAGCGGCACGGAGTCGCAGGCCTCGAGTTCGTGGCGGTGGAACGAGACGTGCGGCAACGCGAGCGCCTCGAGCCGCTGCACCACTCGCGGCGAATAGAGCGTGCTCATCAGGTCGTCGTTGGGGCCCGGTCGCAACACGGGAATGGAGTCGTCCTTCAGCAGCCGAAGCGGTCGCCGCTCTGGGAAGAAGACGAACCAGTGATCGGTCCAGGTCCGGCCCGAGGCGCCGTGAACGATCTCGAGCGGCAGGGCACGAAAACGAGCTTCTTCGGCCTCCAGCGCAGCCACGAAGGCGGTCGGCACGACGACGCAGCCCTGCGGAGCGCTCTCCCACGGCAGGGGCTGGCTCTGATCGATGCTCCGCCGAATCTCGTCACGGCCGTAGTCTCGGCCGGCGCCCTCGAGCTCGGCCGTTCCCGTCACCCGCCGTGGCGCTCCCTGCCGGCCATCGACGTTCGAGGCCTCGAGCTCGTCGACCCACTCGTCGAACGGCTCCGAGTCGAGCAACAGCCAGCTCGTGCCCGCGAGGTGCGGCGCACAGCTGATCGAGCAATACGTCAGCTTCACGACGCCAGCTTCAGCCCGCCTTCAGCTTCACGACCTGCCCGGTGATGGTCACCTCGGACGGCAGCGGGAAGATGAAGAAGATGGCGCCGATCACGCGGGCCCACGGCGTGTACTGCGTCATGTGGTACCGCACGCGCACCACGCCATCACCGCCGAGCTTCTTCACCTCGGGAATGAGCGTCTCGCGGAAGCCGGCCTCGAGATCGGTGCCGATGACGTCGATGTTGCCGAAGAGGAGCACGCCCGCGCGGTGCACCTGCACCATGCCGAGCACGTCGTGCGGCGCCGAGATGTCACCGGCCGTCACGAAGATCTCCTGACCAGGCGCGCCCGGCACGGAGGGGAGGGCGATGGAGTTCACCACCGTGCAGCTCGAGGCAGTGACGACGGCGAAGCAGAGGAGAAGGGATCGCATGGGTGGTTACTCCGTGAAGACGATGACTTCGCCGGTGACGGTGACGTAGCGCTCTTTGGTCTCGATACGAGCGCCGCCTGAGAGCACCGAGGTGACGGTGTTGTACGCGCGCTGGGCCTTCTCGACGTCGGTCGAGGGGTTCTCGTCGAGGAACTCGATGTTGATGACCCCCTGGCCACCCATTCGCGCCGCCTCTTTCGCGAGCGCGTTGTGAATGGTGCCGTCGAGCTGGGCGTCGCCGATGTCGCCGTACCCACCCCACTCCTGGCCATAGCCGCGAATCTGCACGAAGCCCACCGTGCGGAACTTTCGCGGCGCGCCACCAGTCGAGAGGAACAACGTGTTGTCGGTCTGCGGAATGCTCGAGAGCCGGGCACCACGCACCACGGCGTTGCAGGCGGGGAGCACCAGCAGACCCACGAGGATGAGCGTGAGCCGGTTCACAGCGGACCTCCCGTCGTTCCATTCGGTGGAGGTGCTCCGGGCAGCGACGGCGGCATGCCCTGCGGCGCGCGGCGAACCCGCACGAGCTCTCCGGTGATGGTGACCTCGGAGGGCAGGGGCGCGAAGAAGAAGATGGCCCCGACGATCTTCGCGGCCGTCGTGTAGTTCGTCTGCTGCACCTTCATGTTGATGAGGCCGTCGGCGTTGGCGCGCCGAATCTGGCCTTCGACCTCGCTCACGGCCGCTTCGAGATCGGTGCCGGCCGGGTCGGCGAAGCCGAACAGCAGCACGCCACGGCGGGTCACCTGCACGATTCCGACGCTCTCGTACGGCTCTGACAACCCTTCGGCGCTCACGAAGATCTGCCCCTGGGCGCGCTGGCTCGGCAGCGCTGCGTAGTTCACGGCGGTGCACGCCGAGAGCCCCAGGAGGAGCAGGTGAAGCTGTCGATGCATGAAGCCTCCCGCGAGAAGGCCGCGACTCTGGCCTCGACCCACGCCTTCGCAAAGCCCAATCGTCAGCGCTTCTTGATCCAGTACAAGCGCGGCAGCTCGGGCGGCGCCATCACTGACGCGAGCATGATGCCGACCGCGATCACGGCGAGCGCGATGAAGACGAGCGCCTGCGCGTCGAGCGGTAGGCGGGGGAAGCGGCCACGCGCCTGGCGAATCTCACCGATCAAGGTGCCGATGCGCATGGTCAGCACTTCACCGGGTACGAGCGTGAGCAGAAACCCCTCGGCCGATTCCGTCACGCGGCCCGAGGCGACCAGCTCGCTGAACGTCTTCGCGCCGTCGCCGTGAAACGCGACCTCGCCTTCGACGCCCGTCGAGAAACGAACCTCGAGGCCCGTGGGGGTCCACGTCAGCTGGGCCTTCGCGGCAGAGCCGATGGCGACGTCGTCTTCAGGGCCGTCACCGAGTCGAAGGGTGGTGCGCCCGCGGCCGTCGAGCACCTCGGCGTTGAGGCGGCGGCTGCCCCAGCGAAGCCTCGCCTCCCACGCAGAGTCTGGCGCAGCGACCGTCTTCATCGGGCGCCCTTCGTAACGCTGAGATGGTGGCCTGTCATCCCGGCCCGAAAATGAAACAGCCGGTGCTCCGCGAGGGAACACCGGCTGCTCACTGGAAGCGACTGGTGAGCCGCTTACTTCTTCTTCAGCTCGTCATCGATGACGGCCTTGAAGGCGTCGATCGGCTGCGCGCCGACGACCTGGCGGCCGTTGATGAAGAACGTCGGCGTACCGTTCGCGCCGACCCGCATGCCCTCGTTCGAGTCGTCGGTGATGTACTTGTCGAACTTGTTCGAATCGAGCGCCGCGCGGAACTTGCCCATGTCGAGCTTGAGCTCTTCGGCGTACCGCTCGAGCGACGGGCGATCGAGGGCCTGCTGATTCGCGAAGAGCTTGTCGTGGTACTCCCAGAACTTGCCCTGCTCGTTGGCCGCCATCGAGGCCATCGCGGCCGGCTTGGCGTTGTTGTGGAACGGCAGCGGCTGGTGCTTGAAGACGACCTTGATCTTGCCCTGGTACTGCTTCTCGAGGTCGTGAAGGGTCGGCACCACGCGCGAGCAGAACGGGCACTGGAAGTCCGAGAACGCGATGATGGTGACGGGAGCGTTCTTCGGGCCGTTGACCGGCGCGCCGGTGATGTTGATGTCGGTGACGATCTTCTGGGGCTCGGGAGCGCCCGGAGCCGCCGGAGGAGGCGCCTTGCCGGCTTCCTTCTGCAGCTCGGCGTACACGTTCTCGAGCTTCACGCCACGCGCGAGCACCTGGTCGGCCTTCTTGATCTCTTCGTCGATCACGCCCTTGAACGCCTCGAAGGGCTGGGCGCCGACGAACTCGCGGCCGTTGATGAAGAACGTCGGGGTGCCGTTGGCGCCGACCTGCATGCCTTCGGCGCTGTCAGCCTCGACCTTCTTGGCGAACTTGTTCGAGTCGAGGGCCGACTTGAACTTGCCCATGTCGAGACCGAGCTCCTGCGCGTAGCGCTCGATGCTGGCGCGATCGAGGGCCTGCTGGTTCGCGAAGAGCTTGTCGTGCATCTGCCAGAACTTGCCCTGCTCGTGCGCGGCCATCGACGCCTCGGCGGCGATCTTGGCGTTGTTGTGGAAGGGCAGCGGCTGGTGACGGAAGATGATGCGAACGTCCTTCGCGTAGGTGTCTTCGATCTGCTTCATCGTCGGGACGACGCGCGAGCAGAACGGGCACTGGAAGTCGGACCACGCCACGATGGTGACCTTCGCGGCCTTGGCGCCACGAACGGGCGAGTCGTCAGGCACGTCGATCTTGCGAACCGACGGCGGAGGAGGCGGAGCCGACGGCTGCGCAGGCGCGGGAGCCGCGGGAGGCGCCGAGACGCCCTTCTCGATGATGCGGGCGTAGACCTGGTCGGCAGGCGTGCCGGCCTTGACCATCTCCTGCGCCTTGCCGAGCTCGGCGTCGATGATGCGCTTGAAGTTGTCGATGGGCTGCGCGCCCGAGAGCTTCTTGCCGTTGATGAAGAACGCCGGCGTGCCCGTGGCGCCGAGCTGCGTGGCGAGGCCCTGTTCCTTGTCGATCAGCGACTGGAACTTCGGGCTCTGCATGTCGCTCTTCCACTTCTCGACGTTGAGGCCGATGTCACGCGCGTACTGCTCGAGGTTCGCGTCTTCCAGCGCCTGCTGGTTGGCGAACATCTTGTCGTGCATCTCCCAGTACTTGCCCTGCTCACCGGCGGCGAGGGCGGCGAGGGCCGCCGGCTTGGCGCGGTTGTGGACCGAGAGCGGGTTCTGCTTCATGACGACGCGCAGCTTGTCGCCGTAGTCCTTCTCGAGCTGCACGACGGTGTTGTGCGCGCGGCTGCAGAACGGGCACTGGTAGTCCGAGAACTCGACGATCGTGACGAGCGCGTTGGCCGAGCCCTTCTGCGGCGACTCCTCGAGCGGAACGCGGAAGGTCGTGTCTTCGCCAGCAGCAGGAGCCGCGCGCGGAGCCGACGGGTTGGACGGCGACGGAGCGACCGCGGCGACGGTGTTGCTACCGCCGGACGAGCTCTTGAACATCGAGCCGACGGCGAAACCGACGACGCCGCCGACGATGAGGGCAATGATGACGGAGGGCTTCATGTGTTCGGGGACTCCCCTTGGTGGTGTAAACGCGCGCGTCGTCTAGCAAACGCGTGGTGAGGCGCAATGCCAACTGCTCATGATCCTCCCCAGCTGGAAGTTTCAGCGCACCTGGTCGATGCGCGGGGGAGACCCTGCCCGATGCCGATCATCGAGCTGGCGAAGGCGCTGAGGCAGCATGCCCGCGTCGAGCTCTGGGCCGATGACCCTGCCGCGAAGGGCGACTTGAAGACGTTCTGTGAAGCGACCGGCCGGGTGACCGACCGCCTCGAGCTCGAGCCCTTCCTGCGGGCCCTCGTTCGGGGTGGTTGAGACCCTGCTGGTCGTGGCCGACCCCGGCACACTGGAGTCCCATGCCTGTACCGCTAGACTTGGCGTGACCGCTGCACATCAGGGCTGCTCGAAAAGGAGACAGCCATGGGTGACGGAGGTTCATCGAGGGGTTTTGCACTGATGACCGACCAGGACGTGGAGCTGTCGCGGAGGGAAGCGGAGCAAGCGCAGGAGGAGTCGAACCTGCACGCCGAGCTCACCCGCATCATGGCCGCGACGACCGACTACGAGCGGCGTGTGACGCAGCTCAAGGGCGCGAGGGCCGACGCCGAGAAGCAGGGCGCGGCCGACAAGACCCTGTTCGATCGGGTTCGCAACCTGGCCGTGCCCGCGCTCGACGCCGAGTCTGCGTTCACGCCGGCGAGGCAACAGCGGGCGTCGGCGCTGCAGGCACGCCAGGCCGCCTCGCACGAGGTTCGTGAGCGCATCACCCAGTTCCGCGCGGCCATCGGCGCCCTGTCACAGACGATCATCGCCGACGAGAAGTCGGTGCAGCGGCTGCTCGCGCAGGCGAAGCAGGCCCAGCAGGCGCCGCCGAAGCCACCCGCTCACGACGAGGCCGCGCTCGGAGCGACGCTCGTCTCGGCGGCACCTCCGCCGGCGTTGCGCCAACGCGCCCAGACGCAGCCTCCGATTCCTGCCGCTGCGACCGCCGTCGGCCGCATGACCGCACCTGCGCCCAAACGTCAGTCACCCCGCGTGCGCATGCAGGCGCAGGTCGACTTCGAGAGCGACGACAACTTCTTCAACGGCTTCTCGTCGAACATCTCCGACGGCGGGCTCTTCATCGCGACGGTGAACGTGCTGCCGCTGGGCACCAACGTCGACGTGGGCTTCACGCTGCCGACGGGCGAGCGCATCGAGTGCAAGGGCGTGGTTCGGTGGGTGCGAGAGATCGACGATCGCAACCCCGACAGCCACCCGGGCATGGGCGTTCAGTTCGTCGACCTCGAGGAGCGCGCGGCCGGCGCCATCGAGCAGTTCATTCAGCAGCGCGAGCCGATGTTCTACGTCGAGTAGCCGGCCTCAGCGGCACACGGCCGGCAACACGAACATCGTGCGGTCGTTCACGATGACGGCGTCGACGAGCCCGTCCTGGGTGAAGTCGGCCGTCGCGCCCGCAGCGGCGATGACGGTCTTCCCCGGCGAGTAGACGCGCGGCGCTTCGCAGGTGAAGTTGCCGGTGCGGCGCCACACCTCGACGTTCGAGTTGAAGGCGACGACGTCGAGCTTGCCGTCGCGATCGACGTCGACGAGCTCGAGGCGGCCCTTCATGGCGGCGATGGTGGTGCCGGGCGAGAAGGTGGCGTTGCCTTCGTTGCTCCACACGCGGGAGCCCGTCGAGGTGGTGACGATGAAGTCGTCGCGGCCGTCGCCGGTGACGTCGCCGAACGCGACGCGCCCGGTGAAGGAGCTGGTCACCACCTTCGACGAGAACGTGCCCGAGGGCTGCGCCAGGTGAACGTTCACCTGCCCGTTGACCGACGCGAGATCCTTCCGGCCGTCGAAGTTGAAGTCGCTGACGAAGACCTGATCGACGAAGCCTGCCGAGGGCACGGCCTGGCCTGGCTGGAAGGTGCCGTTGCCGTTGCCGACGAAGAGCTGGAGCGATGCGTTGGTCGAGGCGACGAGGTCGATGGCGCTGGAACCCGCGACGTCGAGCAGCCAGGCCCCACGTGGCTGGCCGGGCAGCGGAACGGCCGTGGCGCCCGACAGGGTGCCTGCCGCAGTGCCTGGAAAGACGTCGATGAAGCCGGCGTCGGTGCTGCCGAAGACCTCCCGACCGACCGCGACGTCAGCGAACGCGTCGCCATCGACCCGCGCGACGGCGAGGGCGCTGCCAGACATGAAGACCGCTCCCGACTGCGCGGCGAAGGTGCCGTTGGCCAGCCCGGGGAAGAGGCGCGCCCGCCCGTTGATGCCGGGGCCGGGCGCGTCGGCGAGCAGCAGATCCGGGCGGCCGTCTCCGGTGACGTCACCGGCCTGCACCTGCGCGACGGTGATGGGCGTGATGGTGCTGGTGATGAACGCGGGGAACGCGCCCGTACCGTCGTTGATGAGCACGCTGGTGGCGTTGCTGGCCGTGGCGACGTCGGGGCGGGCGTCGCCGCCGAATTGACCGAACGCCACGAGGAAGTGGTTGAGCGAGCTCGTCGGCGCGCTCAGCGGCCAGCTCACCGTCGCGCCCCAGACGCCAGGCGAGGTCGCCTTCGCCACGAACAACGAGTCGCCGACCGACACGAGATCGGGCCAGCCGTCGCCGTTCAGATCGCGTGCAGCCACCGCACCGCGCACGCCGGGGAACGAGAAGGACGCCGGCGCCGAGAACGACCCGCTGCCGAGGTTGCGCCGCCACTCGACCGTGTCGTCGGTGGTGCGGAAGAGCACGTCGATCTTTCCATCGACGTCGAGATCGACGAGCGCCGTCGAGCGCGTCGTGGCGGTCGTGAACGGTGTCGTCGTCACCGAGAACACGCCGGGCGAAGTCTGAATCGTGATCGCCCAGGTGACTGCGTTCGCGTACACGAAGTCGGCGAGGCCGTTGCTGTCGAAGTCGGCGGTCTCGATGCGGTTCGCCCACTCGATCGGCTGCGGCATCGAGGCGCTGCTCGGGAAGGTGCCCATCGCCGTCTGGGCGAACACGCGGCCCGGCGTGCCCGCCACGCCGCTCATGCCCACCACGATGTCGAGCCGGCTGTCTCCGGTGACGTCGGCGATGGCGAAGCCGGTCGGTTGGTCGACGGTGCCGGTGAAGAGGTTGGTCGGAGTACCGAGCACGCCCGCGCTGTTCTTCATCACCGAGATCTGGGCGCTGCCGTTCGACGTGGCCGCGAGCGCGATGAGATCTCGCCAGCCGTCGCCGTCGAGGTCGCGAATCACCAGCGAGTTCACGTTCGGAGAGAGCAGCGTGAGCGTCTGCGTGAGGGCGAGCGTTCCATCGGTGCGGGTGATGCGCACGTCGACCGCGCCCGGAGCTCCGACCACGAGGTCGTCGAGGCCGTCATTGGTGAGATCGCCCGCGGCGAGCACGCTGTTGCTGGCGAAGGTGGGCACCGTCGGCACCACGGGGAAGAAGCTCGGGAACGCGCAGGTGCGGCGGCACTGGCGCTGGGTGCAGGCTTCTCCCGCGCCGCAGGTCACTCCGCAGGCTCCGCAGTTCGACACGTCGCTGTTCACGTCGACGCACATCGACGAGCAGGTGTTGATGCACGCGGAGCCGCAGACGCCGGCCGAGCAGGTCGCGCGCTGGGCGAACGAGGCGAGCGAACACGGCGCGCAGCTGGCTCCGCAGCTGTCGGACGAGTCGGCGAGACACTGGCCGCCGCAGTTGTTGAAGCCCGGGTTGCACGTGAACGAGCACGACCCCGTGATGCAGGCGCGCGCCGAGTCGGCCGGGCCGTTGGGGCAGGGCGAGCAGCTCGAGCCACACGAGTCGACGCTGGTGTTCGACACGCACGCGTTGCCGCAGCGGTGGAAGCC
>JAACJQ010000133.1 GCA_016879935.1 Archangiaceae bacterium
AGTTCCCAGCGGGTCGGAGTTCCCAGCGGGTCGGAGTTCCCAGCGGGTCGAGTTCCCAGCGGGTCGGAGTTCCCAGCGGGTCGGAGTTCCCAGCGGGTCGGAGTTCCCAGGTCGGAGTTCCCAGCGGGTCGGAGTTCCCAGCACGTCGGTCGGAGTTCCCGGCGGGTCGGAGTTCCCAGGGCTCGGAGCCGTCCGGACTCCGGCCGAGCCTTTCCCTGGGTTTTCGTGCGGGTTCCGGCACCGATGTTGGAAACCGACAGGCCGTTCCGGCCCGCTCAACCCTGTTCCACGTGAAACCTCGGAGCCACCACCGCGCCCGGCATGTTCCACGTGAAACATCTCCCCCACCAAAGGGGCCTCAAAAAGCAGAGGAAGCCTTTCACCCGTCCCAACCAACGGAATAAGAGGTCGGCCATGGGCAGAATCGTGGCGATCTCGAACCAGAAGGGCGGGGTGGGCAAGACCACCACCGCCATCAACCTCGCGGCCAGTCTGGCGGCGTCTGAGAACAAGACGCTCCTCATCGACCTCGACCCGCAAGGCAACGCCGGCAGTGGCCTGGGCATCGACAAAGCCTCGATTCACGGGAGCATTTACGACTGCCTCATCGACGGCCGCCCGATGGGCGAAGTCGTGCACCAGACCGAACTCCGGTTCCTCGACGTGGTGCCGTCGACCGCCGACCTCACCGGCGCCGAAGTCGAGCTGGTCAACGTCGAAGCCCGCGAACGCCGCCTCGTCGAGGCGCTCTCGGAGCTGGCCGGCGCCTACGACTCCGTCATCATCGACTGCCCCCCGTCGCTGGGTCTGTTGACCCTCCACGCGCTCACCGCCGCCGACGCCGTGCTCATTCCCCTCCAGTGCGAGTACTACGCGATGGAAGGGCTCGCCCAGCTGCTCTCGACCGTCGAGCTGGTGCAGCAGTCGCTCAACCCCAACCTGCAGGTCGAGGGCATCGTGCTCACGATGTTCGACCCGCGCGCCAACATCTCCCACCAGGTCGCCGACGAAGTGCGCCGGGTCTTCCCCAAGCTCGTGTTCGATGCCGTCGTGCCCCGCAACGTTCGCCTCGCCGAGAGCCCCAGCTTCGGCAAGCCCGTGTTGCTCTACGACATTCGTTCGAAGGGCTGCGAAGCGTACCTGGCGCTGGCCCGCGAACTTCAGAAGCGGCAGTCGTCGCGGCGCCGAAAGAGCTCGCGCGTCGCCTGAAGAACGAGCAACAACCTGCCCATGTTGATCAGCTGATCAGGAGAACCCATGCCGGGCGTCGTCAAGGTGTTGAATTCAGCCAATCGGAAGCCAGCTCTCGGCCGGGGGCTCGGTGCGTTGTTGCCCGATGCGCGGCCGACCCAACAGAGTCAATCCACCGGGTTGACTCGCCTGCTTATCGACCAGATTCACGCCGACCGCGCGAACCCTCGAAAGACGTTCGACGAGGCCGAGCTCGAAGAGCTGGCCGCATCGCTCAAGCAGCAGGGTGTGCTCCAGCCGATGCTCGTGCGGCGCGACCCGAAGGGTGGCTACCGCCTCATCGCCGGAGAGCGGAGGTGGCGGGCGGCCCAGCGGGCGGGCCTTCGTGAAGTGCCGGTCATCATTCGTGAAGCCTCCGACGCCGAGGCGTACGAGCTGGCGCTGGTCGAGAACATTCAGCGCGCCGACCTGAACCCGCTCGAAGAAGCCGAGGCCTACAAGCGCCTCGTCGACGAGCGCCGCATGACGCAGGAGCAGGTCGCCGACCGCGTCGGCAAAGACCGCTCGAGCATCACCAACTCGCTCCGCCTGCTGACGCTGCCCAACGAGGTCAAGCAGCTGCTCCTCGAGGGCGACCTCGACATGGGCCACGCCCGCGCCATTCTCGGCCTCGCCAAGCCCGTCGAGATGGTGAACCTCGCGCGCGCCGTCATCACCGAGAAGCTCACGGTGCGAGAGACCGAGGCGAAGGTGAAGTCGCTGCGTGGCGTGGCGGCCGGCGGCAGCAAGAAGAAGTCGGTTCAGAAAGCCAGCCCCGAAGCGAAGCGCCTCGTCGAAGACCTGCAACGACGGCTTGGCACGAAGGTGCGTCTGGTGGAGAAGGGGGCAGGGAAGGGTTCGCTCGAGATCGAGTACTTCAGCTACGAAGACCTCGAGCGGATCATCGGGTTGATCAAGCGATAACGCAGCACCCAGGACTGATTCGAAATGGCGCTCTTCGGAGACAAGCGGGATGGAACGCCCGCCAGAGAGGAAAAACCGGTGTCGGCCAAAGCAGGACAGCTCAACGCGCTGTTGGGGAAGGGCAGTGAGTTCGAGGGCAAGCTCACGTTCGAGGGCGAGGTCCGCATCGATGGAAAGTTCAGCGGGCAAATCGTCACCAAAGACACGCTGACCGTCGGAGAAGGCGCGAAGGTGACGGCCGACATCACGGCGGGTGTCATCATCATCAGCGGCTCCGTCGAGGGCACGATTCGCGCGCTCCAGCTCGTCGAGCTGCACGCACCGGCGCGGGTGAAGGGCGCCATCGAGACGCCGGCCATGTCGATGGAGAAGGGCGTCATCTTCGAGGGCACCACGAAGATGGAGAACCTGTCGGCAGCGAAGCCGCCGCCTCCGCCGGGCACCGCGCCCACCAAGTGATTCGCTGGGTGCCGCTCGTCGCGGTGCTCGCCTGCTCCGAACGGCCCGCGGCGCCGTCGGGGCTTCGTGTTCCCTTGGCCGAGGGCTGGGTCGCCACACCGACGACGGGTGGCCTCTCGGTCGGGCCCAAAGGCCGCGTGGTCGCGACGCTCGAGCTGCGCAGCGCCGAGGTGCCGCGGGCGATGGAGCTGGCCCGCGTCGCCACCGCTGAAGGAGCCACCGGCCTGCTGCAGGACGAGGGCGAAGGCTACTCGGCCGTGCGCTACTCGCTCGGTGGCGACCGCGACGGGTTTCTCGCCGTGAAGAAGGTCGGCGCGAGAACCGTGTGGTGCGCGTCGACCGCGCGCGCCTCGTCGGCCGACGTCGATGACGGGCTCGCGCTGTGCCGCTCGCTCTCGACCGAAGCGCCGTGATGTAACCACTGGTCACATGGAGCGGAGCGTCGTCAGAGTTCTGTCGCGCCTGAGCTGATCCTGAACGAGGGCCCGCGTCCGTGCCGAAGCCCCGACGGGGACAGGCATGGACGTCGAAGCGGCCATTCGTGAACGTGTTCGGGAGCGCCGAATCAGGGTTCCGCCTGCCCCGAGCGCATGTCTGCAGCTCGCGAATCTGCTGTCTCACGACGACTGGTCGGTGACCGAGCTCGACCGAATCGTGCGGGCCGACCCAGCCATCACGGCGGTGGTGCTGCGCGCGGCGAATGGCGTCGGCGTTCGAGGGCGCGAGCCCATCACGACGATTCCCGGAGCGGTGTCGCGGTTGGGCGCGAGAGGCGTGCTCAAGCTCGCGTGGGCGAGCGCGGCGGCGCACACCGCGACGGCGACGGGCCCGCTGCTGTCACTCCGGCAGCGTGCGTGGAGAGAAGCGCTGGTGGCAGCGCACGTCGCGCAGTGGCTCGCGAAGCCGGGCCCCGGCCGCGTGGCGCCGTTCGACCCCGAGACGGCGTACGTGGTGGGCATGCTCCACGACATCGGCCGCATCGTGGCGTGCTCGGCGCTCGAAGACTTGTTCGCACAGCACCCCGAAGCCGACACGCGCACGGCCGCCGGGTGGTGGGCGCTCATCGAAGACCTGCACCAGGCAGCGGGTGGTGCGCTCGTCGAGGCGTGGCAGTTGCCGCACCCGCTCGCGGCAGCGGTTGCGTTCCATCATCAACTCGGCGCGTGGGACTGGTTGCAGACGGTGAACGAGGTGGTGGCGCAGGTGGAGGGCACTCCGCACGTCACGCCAGACACCCTGGGGAGCATCGCGGCGCTCGACACGGCGACGTGTCTCGACCTCGCGAGGCGGCTGCCCGAGCTGGTCGATGCAATTCGGTTGGTCGACCCCGCATTGCCACAGGTCGACGCGAACGCATCACCGTGGGAGCTCGATGCGGTGCACGTCTCGACTGGCGACGAGACCACGAGCGGCGCGCTGATCAGCGCCGACGACGCAGGGCTGCTCGTGTCGCTCACCGAGCCGCTGAAGACCCGACTCGTGGTGTTCGTGCGCGTGGCACAGCTGCAGTTCCACGCGCAGGTCGAAGTGGCTGGTGAGTACACGAGGCTCAAGCCGTGGGCACTCGATGCCGCGCAGGCGCAGGCGATGTTGGAGTGGCGAGCATCGTTGCGGCGCGCCGCGTGAGCAGGGGTCCAGTGTCTGCGGCGAGTCGGCGGCTCACAGCGCAACGGCGTGGGATCGGCGAGAACGGGCCAACGGAACTCGAAGCTGAGCGCAACGCTGCATTCGTAAGCCGGCCCGAATCAGCTCCGCACGCGGTCGAGCTCGACGACGAGTGACTCACCCTCGACGCGCGTGACCGGCACGACGAGGTTCTTCTTCGCCGCGCCGCTCTTCACGACACCCTCGAGCGAGAAGCGCGACTCGTGGCACGGGCACTCCCACTCGGAGCGCGCACCGTCGAAATCGACCACGCACCCGTTGTGCGGACAGTTCGCGGTGACGACGACGACCGTGCCATCGGCGCGAGGCGAGAACAGCAGGTCACGAAACGCAGGCTGGAGCCGTGCCTCGAGCACGCGGTCTGCGCCCACCGCGCGAATGTCGGCGAGCGGAATCGTGAGCACGTCATTGCCCAGACTCGCCGTCGACGCGGCCCACTGCGGGTGCACGGCGCCGCCGCGGAGAATCGCGCAGCCCGACGCGCCCAGCGCGAACGCCGAAGCACCGAACACGAGAACGTCACGGCGAGAGGTCGTCATGAAGGCGCACCATCTCACCATCGGCAGTCCGCGTGGAGTAGACGGCTCCTCGACCGTGGTGATGCAGCAACCCCTCGATGCGCTCGACAAGGCCTGCCTCGCAGCCACGCGAGCGCCGTGGTCGTCCTTCGCGCCGACGTGGAAGCTCGACCTCTCGGGAGTCATCGACCTTCCACTCATGCAGCGCGCGCTCGACGCCGCCGTGGCGAGAACCCCGTGGTGCGCTGCGAGCATCGTGAACGGCGCGTGGGTCGTGCCCGAGCACCCGCGGTTGATCATCTCGACGACCACGGTCGAACAGGCCGTGCTCGACCGGTTCATCGACGTCGCCAGCGAGCCGGTGATGGAGGTGCTGCTCCTTCGCCACACCGACACGCGCGCGACGCTGCTCTTCCACCAACACCACGTGCTCGCCGACGGCCGTGCGTTTCTGCAGCTCCTCGGAGACTTCTTCCACGCCTGGCGGAGCCTCGAGTCAGGCACCAGCCCCCGAACGGAGCTGGTCGCGCGTCGCAGGCAGGTCGAGCTGGTGTCAGCGCACGGGCTCGCCCGCGCATGGGTGTTCTGCCGTGGCGCCTTCGTCAGTCTCGGCGAGCTCGCGAGGGCGGTGCTCTCTCCCGTGGCCGCGCTCCCGAGCAACGTCGGCACCGACTACTCCGGCTCGAACGCCACGCTTCACCACGACGTGCCGCTCTCGCGCCTCGAGGGGTGGCGAACGGCGCGAACGAAGCTGGGTCTCTCGACGAACGACCTGCTCGCTGGCGCCCTCCTGCGTGCGCTGTCGATGTGGAGCGGCCAGACGGGCACCACGCACACGCTCTTCTTTCCCATCGACGCCCGGCCGCGCGAGGGCTTCGACTCGTTCGCCAATCACCTCACCAACCTTCAGCTGCGCTGGCGCACCGACGCGGCCAGCACGCCGCTCGACTACGCGCACCACGTTCACCGCGAGGCCGCGAAGCACCTCGACGCGAAGTGGCCCTGGCTGCGCGTGCTCTTCGACGCGTTCGTGGGTCAGGTGACGCCGCTCCCGACGATGCAGCGCGCGCTGCTCGACCAACGCCGGCTCGTCACCAACGTGTCGTTCTCGAATCTGCTCCCGCTGGGAACACCCGACGCCGACGCGACTGGCCGGTGGAGCACCCGGCACTGCACCGTCGAGCGCCTGCGCATCACCACGCCGTGCGTTCCACCGCAGGCCGTGAACGTCACGGTCGCGCGCTCGGGAGACGCGGCGTGTTTCAACTTCAACTTCAAGGCCTCGGCCATCGAGCAAGCGCGGGTCGCGGCGCTGGTGAACGACTTTCAGCGCGCGCTCGACGAGCTCGACGCCGCTCTGATCAGCTCACTGCCAGCGAATTCGATAGGTCGCTGAGTCGGCTTCCGTCGCGGTGATCTCGACGGTGATGCCCTTGCCGCCCGCGAGCTCCACGGCAGCGTGCATCAGCCCTTGAATGTAGGTCGGCGCGCCGTTGACGTCGCTGATCCACACTTCGACGTCGTTCGGGCCGAGGTCCTTCGCGGTCGAGGTCGTGTACGAGTTCGAGCTGCGGAAGTTGGCCGACATGCGGTGCAGCCCGCGCCGCACACCGATGACGCGCAACGTGGTGAAGAGCACCTTGCCGGGCAGCGTCTCGTTCCACGCGCGCAGCAGCTCACCGCCGAGCGTGTGCAGCTGCTGCTCCTGCGCCGCGCCCGGTGACAACAGCTCGGCCGCGAACCACAGCAACGACTGCCAGGTGGCCTTCGGCACGTCTCGAGGTGCCTCGGGGTCGACCCCCAGCGTCTTCAGCTTCTCGACGACCGCGGGTGTGAGCCGGCCCTTCGCGCGGAGCGTTCGCTGGAGCAGCGCCTCGACGGTGGTGCGGAACACGATCTTCTCCGCCATGGCGCGCAGCATGGCACGGCCGCCGCTTGACGCGAGCGCCGTTGCACACTTCAAGCGCAGCCCGTGACGAACCGCCTGCTCTGCGTCCTCCTCGGCCTCACTGCGTTCGCGTGCCCTCCGCCGCCGACCACGCCAAAGCCCCTCACGCTCTCGTCCGAAGGCGGGGTGCTCACCTTCGCGAACGACGGCACCTTCACGCTCTCGCGCAACGGCACCGTGCTGCTGCGCTTCGACAGCGCCGCCTTTCAGGTTGGCACCGTGCGAGAGCTCGACGCGACCCGCTCGTACGACCCGTACTGGCTCGTCGTCGACGACCCGGTGCTGCAGAAGGTCGAACCACCCGGGTTCAAGTGGCGCACGCTCATCAAGGCGACCGTCACGCGCGTGAGCGAGAGCGAAGTCACCATCGACGCGACCTTCGACCCCGACGTCACCGGCCGCATCACGCTCACCACCGCGACACACGGCTTCACCGCCCGCTTCGTGCCTGCGACCGACGTTCGGCCCGTCGCGATGCTGCGCGTGCGTCCACGCTCCAACACGACCGAGGGCTTCTACGGGCTCGGCGAGTGGTTCGACGAGGTGAACCACCGCGGAAAGCTCCGGCCGATGCAGCTCGAGGCTGACCTGAGCGTCGAGAGCGCGTACACCGAGAATCACGTCGTGACTCCGTTCGTCATCGGCACGACGGGCTGGGGCCTGTTCGTCGAGACGAACCGCACCGGCGTCATCTCGTTGGCGCGCGGCGGAGAGGACGACCTCGTCGACTCCATGTGGGGCACCGCGGAGCAGAGTGGTGATGGGCTGACGCTGCAGCTGTTCTCGGCTGATCAGCCGATCGATCTGCTCAAACCCTACCTGCAGGTGACGGGAGCCATTCGCCTGCCCTCGACGTGGGCGTGGGGCCCGCTGCTGTGGCGTGACGAGAGCCGCGACCAGGCCGAGGTGCAAGACGACGTCGCGACGCTGCGCCGGCTCGACCTGGCGACGAGCGCGATGTGGATCGACCGGCCCTACGCCACCGCAGTGAACACCTTCGACTTCGACCCGGCGCACTACCCCGACGCGGGCGCGATGATTCAGACGGCGAACGCCGCCGGCCTTCGCGTCGCGCTCTGGCACACGCCCTACCTCGAGCCGAACGCCGGAGCGCTGCGCCAGGAGGCCGACACCAACGGCTACTTCCCCGTGACGAGCGGTGTGCAGCTCAACCGCTGGAGCTCGCCCCTCGACTTCACGAACCCCGCCGCCGACGCCTTCTGGCGACGAAACCTGTTGGCCTATCGCGCGCTCGGCATCGAGGGCTTCAAGCTCGACTTCGCCGAAGACGTCGTCGCCGGCCTCTCGGGTTCGCGCGGCAACTGGACCTTCTTCGATGGCTCGACCGAGAAGACGATGCACGCGCAGTACACGCGGCTGTACCACCGCGCCTACCGCGCCACGCTCGGCGACCTCGATGGGTTCCTCATCGCGCGCGCAGGCAAGTGGGGCAGCCAGCAGACGGGGCTCGTCATCTGGCCGGGAGACATCGACGCGACGCTGACGAAGTTCGCCGAGGCCTTCACCGACCGCTCGGGCAAACGGGTCGTCGGCGTCGGAGGTCTGCCTTCGGCGGTACGCGCGGGCCAGAGCCTCTCGATGTCGGGCTTCCCCTTCTTCGGTGCCGACACCGGCGGCTACCGGCACAGCCCGCCCGACAAAGAGACGTTCATGCGGTGGGTCTCGCAGTCGGCCCTCTCGACGGTGATGCAGACGGGAGACAGCTCGAGCCAGCCGCCGTGGGTCTTCAACGCAGAGAACGGCCGCGACGACGAGGCGCTCGCGCACTACCGCCGCTTCGCCCGCCTGCACCTTCGCCTGTTCCCCTACGGGTGGACGTATGCCCGCGCGATGAAGGAGACGGGCCGGCCGATTCAGCGGCCGTTCGGTGTCGTGTATCCCTCCCTCGGGCACCCGGCTGATCAGTATCTGCTCGGAGAGGACCTGCTCGTCGCGCCCGTCGAGACCGCGGGCGCGCGGCAGCGAACGCTGATCCACCCTCCTGGCGTGTGGCAGGGCTGGTTCGACGGCACGACGTTGGCGGGTCAAGCAGGAGAGACCGTCACCGTCGCGGCGCCGCTCGATGCGCTGCCGCTGTTCGTTCGCGAAGGCGCGCTCGTACCCATGCTGCGCCCCACCATCGACACGCTCGCGCCCGCGACAGACCCCGGCGTGGAGTCGTACGAGAACGACGCGGGTGACCTCTGGGTGCGCGCGGTGCCGTCGACCACGGCGACCCAGTTCGTGCTGTTCGATGGAACGACGGTGCGTCAACAGCGCGACGGTGCCGTGACGTTGTCGTCGACGGCGGGCAACCGCTTCACGAAGGGTGTCGTGTTCGAGCTCTACCTCGCGAAGCCGAGCTCCATCGAGAGCAACGGATCAGCCGTTCCGTTCGTGGCCGACCTGAACGCCGTCACGACGGGAGCGGCGTGGGCCAACGGACTCCTCCAGGTGAAGGCGCCGGTCGGCTCCACGCTCGTGCTGCGCTGATCACTTCTGAACGCAGCGCGTGCCGCCACCGTTCGCGATCTCTTCGCAGCTCCAGAACGTCGGGCACTCGGAGAACGAGTTGCACTGCTTGCTGCAGTAGCCGTTCACGTCGGTCTGCCGCTTCACGAGGCACGTCGAGCCCGCGCAGTCGGTGTTCTCGGAGCAGGTCTCTCCCACCTTCTTCTTCGTCGTCGCCGCGCACTGCTTCTGGTTGCACCAGAACCCGGCGGGGCAGTCGGAGTCTTTGCCACTGAAGCAGCTGGTGCTCTGGTTCGACGAGCCGCCACCGGTGCCGCTGTTGTTGTTGCTGCTGCCGCCGCCGGTGCCGCTGAGCCCGGAGGAGGAGTCGACACACGCTCCGCTGTTGCAGACCCGCGTGCCCTTGCAGTCCGAGTCCTTCGTGCACTCCGCTGCGCCGCCGCACGCGCTGAAGACCACCGCCATCGCCACCACCATCGTCGAAACGAGCTTCGTCATGACCTGCTCCGTGTGAAATGGGAGCGAAAGCTCCCGGTTGTGCAGCGCAGACGGAGCCGCAGGGCGCAGGTCTCATTTTTCAGGTTCGACTCCGACTTCGCGAGCCACACTCGCCGCGGCTACGGGCCAGAAGTGATGATGGAGCCGCCGCTCCTCAGGCTCGCTCTCGTCTTCGTCTCACGGGCTTTCAGGTTCGACTCCGACTTCGCGAGCCACACTCGCCGCGGCTACGGGCCAGTCGTGATGATGGAGCCGCCACTCCTCAGGCTCGCTCTCGTCTTCGTCTCACGGGCTTTCAGGTTCGACTCCGACTTCGCGAGCCACACTCGCCGCGCCTACGGGCCAGGAGTGATGATGGAGCCGCCGCTCCTCAGGCACACGGTCGTCTACGTCTCCGACTCCGCGAGACTTCCGACCTCCACGTCCGTCTGCCCGGCATGACGTGCTTGCGTGCCCAGTTCGAAACCGGTCAATTGCCGCCGTGCCCGTTCCCCCTGAACTCGAGGCCCTCGCCGCGCGCGCGCAGGCGACGTTCGGCTTTTCCTGCAACATCGACCAACTCGAGGCGTGGGTGAAGGCCGTGGCGACCACCACCGCAGACCGGCTCGACCCGGGCATCGTGCTCGCGTGCGCCCTCTTTCATCGCGCCCCCCAGGCGCTCACCGCGTTCGAGCAGCAGGTCGCGCCCCGCGTGAAGGCCGCGCTCAAGAAGCTCGGAGCCGCCGACTCCGCCGTCGACGAACACCTGCAGGCCACCCGCACACGACTCCTCGCCGACGACCAGGGCGCCCGCCTCAGGCACTACCGCGGCGTCGGGTCCTTCGAGGCCTTCGTCATCACCACCGCCGTGCGCTCGCTCACCGACGCGCATCGCGGCCACCATCAGAAAGACACCGGTGACGAGCCGCTCAGCCGGCTGCCCGCGGCCGTCGACCTCGAGCGGCAGCTCGCCCGCACCGGCCAAGCCCAGTTCTTCGCCACGGCGTTTCGCGAGTCACTCGCCGCGCTGACGCCTCGCGAACGAGCGCTCCTCAAGCTGAACCTCGTCGATGGCGCCTCCATCGACGAACTCGCGCCGCTGTATCAGGTGAGCCGCGCGACCGTGGCCCGGTGGCTCGCCTCGGCGCGACAGGCGCTGCAACGCGGAACGCTCGAGCGGCTGTCGCGACACACGAAGCTCGGCGGCAGCGACCTCGACGGGCTCATGGCCAGCCTCGAGAGCGGCTTCGACGTCAGCCTTCGCCGCTTCGTGGCCGAGGCCGCTCCCGAGCGTGACGAATGACCACGCACCCCGACGACTCGCAGCTCGCCGAGTACGCCCAGGGCGACCTCACCGGGCCGCCGCTCAGCGACATCGAAGGCCACGTCGCTCAGTGCGGTGACTGCCGCGGGCTGGTCGCACAGCTCATCAAGGTGCTCGCCCCCGAAGAGGCACACGGCCCGCACAAAGGCCTCGTGGTGGGCCGCTACGTGGTGCTCGACGCCGTGGGCGCCGGCGCGCTCGGAGAGGTCTTCTCGGCCTGGGACTCGATGCTGGAGCGCACCGTCGCCCTCAAGTGGCTCTACCCCTCCGTGGCGGGCAAAGACCGGGACACGCTTCGACAACGACTGGTCGCCGAGGCGCGCGCGCTGGCGAAGGTGCAGCACCCGAACGTCGTCTCCGTTCACGACGTGCTCGCGCACGAAGGCGCCGACGTCATCGTGATGGAGCTCGTGCAACGCGCCCGCAGCCTCCGCGTGGTGCTCGACGGAACCGGGCCGTGGCAACGCACCGTCACCCACTTCATCGCCGCCGCAGATGGCCTCGTCGCCGCGCACGCCGCGGGCGTCATTCACCGCGACTTCAAGCCCGACAACGTGCTGCTCGATGGCAGCGGCCGCGTCGTCGTCGTCGACTTCGGCCTCGCACGGCAGACCGACCTCGGCGTGCCCGCGACGGGCGCGAGCTCGAACCACAGCACCATCTCGGGAACACCGGCCTACCTCGCGCCGGAGCGCTGGCAGGGCAGGGCGGCCGACGAAGCGAGCGACCAGTTCAGCTTCTGTGTCTCGCTGTGTGAGTGCCTGACGGGAAAGCTGCCGTTCCTCGCCACCGACCTCGAGGGCCGGCTCGAGGAGATTCGCAGAGGCCCGCCGCCGATGCTCGACGTGAACGAGCGCGTGGTGGCGGCGCTGCGCCGCGGCCTGTTGCCCGAGCCCTCGGCGCGCTGGCCCTCGATGGCCGTGTTGCGTGACGAGCTGCGCGCCTCACTCCACGCTCCAGCGCGCCGGCAGGTCTACGCCGTCGGCGCTGCACTGCTCGCGCTCTCGGGCGGCATCTTCTTTCTCGGCGCGCGACAGATTCGAACACGTTGTGACGCCGCCGACGCCCCCGTTCGTACGGTGTGGACGACGTCGCGAAGAGACGCGGTGAAGGCAGCGTTCGAGGCGACGAAACACCCGGCTGCGACCGCGCTGGCCACCCGTGTCGTGCAGGGCGTCGACGACGCCGTCGAGGCGCTCGCGTCGACCCGCAAACGCGCGTGCGTGGCGACGACGTTCGAAGGCGACTCCGATGCGCTGCTCTCGGCGCGGCAGACGTGTGTGTCGCGACGTGTCTCCGACCTCGACGCGCTGCTGCGTGGCCTCGAAGCCGCCGACGGCAAGGCCGTGGAGCGCGCCGTCGTCGCCGTCGAGTCGCTCGCTCCTGCCTCCGACTGTCTCGAGACGAGCCTGAGCGCGACCGACCCCATGCCGTCAGGCCCCGCGCGCTCGGCGGTCGACGCGGCCATCACGAGGGTCGCCACCGTTCGCGCGATGCGGCTGCTCGGCACGACGAAGGACTCGGTGGCCCTCGCAGAGACCGTCGTCGCCGAGGCGCGCTCCGCGGGGTGGAGACCGTTGATCAGCGACGCGCTGCTGGAATGGGGCAGCGGGCTGGAGCGGCTCTCGAAGTACGACGACGCACGGGCGAAGCAGGTCGAAGCCCTCGAGCTCGCGGTCACCTCGCGTGACGACAAGCAGGCCTTCGCGGCGACGGTGGCGCTGGCGTACCTCGACGGGGTCGACCGCAAGCAGGCCGAGAGCGGAGACACCTGGCTCACGCTGGGCAACGCGCTTTCGGAGCCCGCGCGGGTTCGAGGCACGACCGAAGCGATTCGCCTCGCGAACGTGCAGGCCGTGATGTTGATGCGCGCCGACAAAGCCGCCGAGGCTGCGGTGCTGTTCGCGCAGCTCGAGGGAGCGCTGACGAAGGTGGGCCAGCTCGAGACCGTCAACGGCGCGCGGCTCATCACCAACCTGAGCGCCGCGCTGCGCGAGAGCGGAAAGCCGGCCGAAGGCGTCGACGCGGCGAAGCGCTCCATCGCATTGATGGAGAAGGTGCTCTCTCCGAATCACCCCGACGTCGCGGCCGCGGCGAACAACCTCGGGAGCGCGCTGGCCGACCTGGGGCGCTTCGACGAGGCCGCGCCGTACTTCCAGCGCTCGGTCGAGATTCGCGAGCGCCTCTTCGGCAAAGACGCGCTGGTGCTCGCGACGCCGCACGCGAACCTGGGCGAGCTCGCGTTTCGCCGCGGCGATGGAGCGACGGCCCTCACCGAATACGGCCTCGCGCGGCACATCATCGAGAAGGCGCAGGGCCCCGACGAAGACGACGTGTGGGAGGCGCGGCTGGGAGAGGCGCTCTCGCTCGAGCTGCTCGGCCGGCACGGCGAGGCGGCCGACGAGCTCGACCGCGTGCTCGCGCAGCTCGAGAAGCGAAAGATGCCGGCGCAGACGATCGCCGAAGCGAAGCTGGGGCTCGCCCAGTCCCTCCGCGCCCTGAAGCGGGACGAGCCGCGGGTGGTGGCGCTGCTGAACGAGGTGAAGGCCCTCACCGGGCCGCGACACGAAGCCCAGCGCGCGAAGGCCGAAGCGCTGCTGGCCCGTTGAAACCCGACGACGGCGCGACGACACTGCCGCACCCATGCTCGCGCTGATGATGACGGTGGTGCTCACGGCCGAAGCACCACAGGCCGCGGTCGACGTTCGCAGCGCGATGCACACCTATTACCAGGGTGAGTTCAACGGCGGCTTCGCGTGGTCGACGTCGGGCGGGCTCTCGGTGGCCGCGGCGATACCCATGCTGCTCAGCAACGACGCCTTCTTTCGCGGCATGGGCTGGCCGACCGGCATCATCGGGCTCGCGCAGATTGGCCTCGGCATCTCGAGCTTCTTCTCGGCGCCCGCTCGCATTCGCCGCTTCGACGCGCAGCTCGACTCGGACCCGTCGACGTTCGCAGCGACGGAACACCCACGGCTTCGCACGGTGGCTGGAGCCTTCACCGTCTTTCAGCTCGTCGAGCTCGGCATCGTCGCGGGCGGGAGCGGCGTGATGGGCGCAGGCTTCGCGCGGCGGGAGGACACGCTGGTGGGCGTGGGCCTCGGCCTCGTGGTGCAGAGCCTGTTGTTCCTCGTGCTCGACGAGGTCGCGAGCCGACGCGCAGACACCTACGTCACCGTGCTCGACGACTTCGTTCGGCTGCGCTGAGCGCATCAGAACGT
This sequence comes from Archangiaceae bacterium, assembly GCA_016879935.1. Taxonomy (GTDB): domain Bacteria; phylum Myxococcota; class Myxococcia; order Myxococcales; family Myxococcaceae; genus Xiheimicrobium. The sequence continues at coordinate 14,239 of JAACJQ010000133.1, forward strand.
CGCGAGCGCCAGCGAGCTCTCCGGGCCCCGCTCCACCCGCTCGGCGCCACGCCGACCCTCGACCAGCGCAGGAACCGCCGCTGCAGCCGCGATGGCGACGCTCCCGCCCACGAGCGCCACCACCGGCAGCGCCACGATGGCCGCGACGAACACCCCGATGATGGTGATGCCCGCCGCGAGAAAGGCCCAGGGCAGGGTGCGCCGGAAGAGCTCAGCGAAGTGCGTCGTCAGCAACGAGGCGCCCAACGCGACGCCCAACGCAAAACCAAACGGAGCCGCGATGAGCGCTCCGAAGACTCCGACGAGCAAGACGTTCCAGCCGCCTCCCGCGAGGGCGCCGATGGCGCCGCCCATCAGCAACCCGAGCGCTCCACTCACCGCGGCTCCGACCGCCCCTCCGAGTGGAGCCAGCACCATGCGCCCAACCAGGGTCGGTGTCGGCGTCGGCGCGGGTTCGTCGTCGAGCAGACGTGCAGCGCGCGGCGCATCGCTGACGGCCGGCGCAGGTACCATGGGCGGCAGCGATGGGGCAGTGGAGGAAAGCAGGGCGACGGTCGTGAGCATGAGCATACGAGTCGTGGTTTCACGCTCGATGCCCCCGCACGACCGCCGGGAATCAGCCAGTTGCGGCGCGCGTGTGCAGGGCGTTGCACAGCGTGCCGTGCAGCCGTCAGCTCACTTGAAGGCAGCGGCGTTGCGCGAGACCCAGGCCTCGAACGTTCCAGCCTTTCGGCCGAGCACCTTCTCGACGTCGGGCGAGACCGCAGCCGTCATGCCGGCCTTCATCACGCCGTACAGCTCGATGAGGGCGTTCACGTAGCCCTCTGGCAAACCGGCCTTCAGCATGCCGTCACGCGCCGCTTCGGGCGGAACGTCGACGTGCTTCACCGGGCGGCCGATGGCCTTGCCGATGATGTCGGCCTGCTCCTGCGTCGACAACGCGACGGGCCCCGACAGCGTGTAGATTTTGCCCTCGTGGCCGCTCGTGGTGAGCGCCTTCACGGCGACCGCACCGATGTCGACCGGGTCGACGAGGGCCGACTTGCCGTCACCCACGGGGCTGTAGATGGCGCCGTCGCGCTTGATGGTGTCGGCCGACATCACGCTGTTCGTCATGAAGTTGCCGGGGCGGAGGAACGTCCACGCCAGGCCCGAGGCCTCGAGCTTCTTCTCGTTGCCGCGGTGCCACTTCGCGAAGGTGATGGCCTCGTACTCGGCGCCCGCGACCGACAGCTTGACGACGTGCTTCACGCCAGCGGCCTTCGCGGCGTCGATGGCCTTCGCTTCGAGCCGGGCGCCGTCGAGCCCCGCGGTGACAAGGAAGAGCTTGTCGATGCCCTTCAGCGCGTTCGCGAGCGCGGTGGCGTCGTCGAGGTCTCCTTTGAAGAGCTCGGCCGTGCCTTCGAACGCCTTCGCCTTCTCGGGCGAACGAACGAGCAGGCGCGGCTTCTGGCCGGCGGCGATGAGCTGACGGGCGACTTCGCCGCCGATGGTTCCAGTGGCTCCAGTGACGAGAATCATGTGCGTACCCCCAGACGTGCTGCGTGGAGGCGTCGAGGTATTCCGGGCGTGGTGCGACCGCAACGCGTTCCACGGTGAACTGACTGTTCCACCAGTGAACCACCGGTCACGGCGCGAGCCAGAACAGGTACTCCTCATCCATCACGCCGGGTCGATGTGCTGCCGCCGATGGGCATGGACCGCGTGAAGGTGCCCTCCATGACGCCGACGAGCTGGGCTGACTTTGGCAAGATGGCGCAATGGCGAAGCGCATTCTCATTCCCCTGCCTGACACCGACTTCGACACGACGGAGGTGGCCGTGCCGTGGAAGCTGTTCGTCGAGGCTGGCCACGAGGTCACCTTCGCCACCGAGCGCGCAGGCATCGTGCCCGCCTGCGACCCGCTGTTGCTGACGGGCGTGCTGTTCGGCCAGCTCGGCGCAGAAGCCGAACCGAAGCAGTTCTACGAAGAGCTGACGCGCTCTTCGGAGTTCAACAAGACCGTCGCCTGGGGCACCGTCGACGTGTCGGCGTACGACGCGCTGGTGCTGCCGGGCGGGCACGCGAAGGGCATGCGGCAGTACCTCGGCTCCACGGCGCTGCACTCGAAGGTGGTCGAGTTCGTGAAGACGGGGAGGCCCTTCGCAGCCATCTGTCACGGGCCCATCGTGCTCGCGCGCTCCATCGACAAGGCCACGGGGAAGAGCGTGCTGGCCGGCCGTCGCACCGCGTGTCTGCCCGCGTACATGGAGCGCACCGCGTACTGGCTCAGCGCGTGGAAGCTGGGGAAGTACTACCGAACGTACGACGCGTACGTCGAAGAGGAGATTCGTGCCGTCGGCGCCGAGTACGTGCGCGGCCCGCTCGAGCTGACGAAGCGTGGCACGAGAACCGATGACGGCCCCGCCTTCGCCGTCGTCGATGGCAACTACGTGTCGGCCCGCTGGCCGGGTGACGCGTACCTGTTCGCGAAGAAGCTGCTCGAAGTGCTCGGCTGATCAGCCGTCAGTCGAGCTGTCCAGACACCCGCATCAGCGGTCTCGATGGATGCTGGCGAAAACCAGACGCTCGTCGTGCGCCTTCACGAGCTTGCGCTCGAGCGCGGCCTGGCTGATCAGGGCGCGACGGGTTTGCCCTTCGTCGAACATGTACGTCGCCGACGCGGTCGCCAGCGGGGCGCCGTTCAAGTCATGCGCGGCCACCATGCGCACGAACGCCACGTTGCGAGTCGCCTTCACGCATTCGGCCCGCGCGTACATCGGCAGGCCCGGCGTCGACGGCCCGAGAAAGTCGATTCGCAGGTCCAACGTCGCGATGGGCACCGGCGCCCTGAGGTGCAGGTAGACGGCGGCGCCACCGGTCGCGTCGAGGAGCGTCGTGATGACCCCGCCGTGCAGCACGCGCGTCTCGGGGTTGCCGATGAGCGCCTCGTTCCAGGGCATCACCATCTCGACGAAGGTGGGCTCGGTCGAGACCCGCGTCAGCTCGAGCGCCAACGCCTTGTTGTGCGGGATGAAGTCGCGAAAACCCGCGTTCAACGCCTCGAGGTCGACGTTCGAATCAGCCACTACCCGTCGATACCAGACTTTGCGATCAGCCGAACTCCTCAACAGTCACGGCCACTTCCACCGCGCTGAAGAGAAAACGCACCTGACGGGAAGGGTCTTCGGGCCCGGTGGAATCACTGGGTGGACCACCCCAGAGGAGCACCACATGAATCGTCTCTCGCTCATCGCCTCATGCACCGTCGCGCTCGCGTCGCTGCCGGCCTTCGCGCAGCTCGGCAACAGCACCAACCCCGAGTGCCTCGACCCCTCGTGCGGCACGCCGAAAGAAGAAGGCGGTGGCTGTGGCTGTGGCTGCGGGTGCGGCTGCTCGGTGTGGGTCGCGTACACCGACGACGGCAAGACGCTCGCGTACACCGATGACGCCGACGGCGATGGCAAGGGCGACACCAGCGACAACTGCCCGTTCTCGTCGAACCGAGATCAGATCGACGCCGATGGCGATGGCGTGGGCAACGCGTGCGACAACTGCTCGGGCCTCTCGAACTTCAGCCAGCTCGACACCGATGGTGACGGCACCGGAGACAGCTGCGACGCGGACCTCGACGGTGACCTCGTCGAGAACCTCGTCGACAACTGCGCCTCGATTCCCAACAAGCCGGTGAACGGCGTGCAGACGAACACCGACGGCGACGCCTTCGGCGACGTCTGCGACCTCGACATCGACGGCGACGGCTTCGACAACGCGACCGACCTCTGCCCGTTCTTCTCGTCGCCGCAGAACATCGACCTGCCCGGCAACGCGCAGTGCAAGCGCGACAGCGACGGCGACAGCATCTTCGACCACCTCGACAACTGCGTCGGCACGCCGAACCCCAACAACCAGGACACCGACCGCGACGGCATCGGCGACGTGTGCGACCTCGACCTCGACGGTGACGGCATCAACGACAAGCTCCCGGACCTCACCGCGAGCCACAAGGACAACTGCGTCGGCGTGCGCAACCGCAACCAGCTCGACGGTGACTTCGACGGCGAAGGCGACGTCTGCGACGCGAAGTTCTGTCTCGTCATCGACCCCGCGAACAAGGCCGACTGCCTCGACCCGAACGGCCCCTTCAAGGTGCACGGTGGTGGGGCGGTCACGCTGAAGCGCGGTGAGAAGTTCCGCCTGCCGCTGTTCGCCAACCGCAACGGCGCCGCGATGGAATACGTGTGGACGGTGGTCTCGCGCCCGCGTGGCAGCACCGCCGCCATCGAGAACCCGACGGGCAGCGTCACCATGTCGCGCAACTACGCCTACGCGTACACCGACTCGAACGTTCCTTCGTTCACCAGCGATGTCGACGGCGACTACGACATTCAGCTGCAGGCGAAGCTCGCGTTCCCTGACCGCGCGTACCCCGACAAGAAGGAGTCCATCTCGGGCCTCAAGATGACCGTGACGCCCGATGGTGGCGCCGCTTCGCCCGCCGCCTGCTCCGCGATTCCCGTCGACGCGTCGATGGCTGCGCTGGGCCTCGCGCTGCTCGCCGTCGCGCGCCGCCGCCGCAGCTGACCCTTTCGGGAGCTGACGCTCCCGCACAGAAATCGTCTCCCGCTGGGGACCGAGTCCATGCCGAGGCCCGGTCATCCATGGGGGATGGTCGGGCCTCGGTGTTTCGGGGGCTGACACCTCGAAGCGTCACTGGTGACGCGACGGCGGTTGGTTCTTCGCTGAGAGCTGGCGATGCTGTGCCGCCATGACGCGAATCGTGCCGTTGCTCCTCGTCTTCATCTGCGCCTGCGGGCCCGCCGTCGGAGAGCCAGGCACCGATGCCGGCTCGACGAACGGAGGCACGGCGGGCGGCGCGAGCGCGGGTGGGTCGGTCGGCGGAGGCTCCTCGCTGGCCGGTGGCGCAGCAGGCGGCTCGAGCGCTGGCGGCGCTGCAAACGGTGGCGGAGCCGCGGGCGGAACGAGCGGCGGGGGCGCAGCTGGTGGAAGCGGTGGTGGCTCAGCGCTGGCGGGTGGACGCGCAGGAGGCAGCGCAGGAGGAGCGTCTGCAGGGCTCGCAGCCATCGACGCCGCAGCCGTCGGCTCGGCCTGCTACCGATACCAGTGGGCGAACCGCGGCCAGATGCCGCGAGGCTTCATCAAGGGCGTGGCGCGCACCTGGGCCCGCGCGCTCTGTGACCCGACCCGCAGCGACCTCGCCGTCGTCTCCCAGGCGCAGACGACCGACGGCGTGCACGACGCGCTCGCCTGGTACCAGGCCCAGTTCACCACCGCGGGCCTGTCGAACGCGGTGGCCGGCACCGACACCCTTCGGCACGTCTACGTGCTGCTGCTCGGCCTCGGCATGCGAGAGAGCTCGGCCGAACACTGCGTCGGCCGCGACACGTCAGCCACCAACACCACGGCCTCGACCGCCGAAGCCGGGGCCTGGCAGACGAGCTACAACTCGCACGTCATCCACCCCCAGCTCGACGTCATCATCGCGCGCTTCCTCACCGACGATACGCACTGCCACCTGAGCACCTTCGCCGAGGGCGTCACCTGCAGCGCGGCGAACTGGCAGAACTGGGGCACCGGCCCGGGCCTCGATTTCCAACGACGCGAGAAGGAGTGCCCCGGGTTCGCCGCGGAATACGCCGCCGTCATGATGCGCGTGTCGGGCGGCAGCGGCGGACACTACGGCCCCTTGAGGACTCGCGCCGCCGAGATTCGGCCCGAGTGCGACGCGATGCTGCAGCAGGTGCAGCAACTGGTGATGGCGAACCCGGCGGTGTGCTCGTCGCTCTGATCAGTTCCCACAACTGATCAGACGACGCGGCGAGAACACGGCGTCTCAGGGCGTCGTGAAGGCGCCCTTCACGGGAACGCGCTCGTCGCTCTGATCAGTCGCACGAACCGATCAGACGACGCGGCGAGAACACGGCGTCTCAGGACGTCGTGAAGGCCCTTCACGGGAACGCGGTCGTCGCTCTGATCAGTCGCACGAACCGATCAGACAGCGCTCGACCGGTGAACCGCCTCAGGGCGTCGTGAAGGTGCCCTTCACGGGAACGCGCTCGTCGCTCTTCTTGCCGGGGCAGCGCTGCGCGTCACCGTCGACCACGCCAGCCGGGGTGAAGTTCAGCGAGAGCGAGTTGCAGCCCACCTTCGGCGCGCCGGCGAGGTCGGCCTGGTCGTTGAGCTTCTTCATCTCGACGTTGATGGCGTCCATCTCGGGCTGAACGGCCGCGAAGCATGGCCCCATCTTCGCGGGAGGGAGCTTGCCGCACGGCTCCATCTTCTTCGTCGCCTTCTCGAGACGGGCGTTGAGCGCCTTGCGCTCGGGCGAATCGAGCGAGGCCATCGACGCCGTCAGCTGTGCCTGGCCCTCTTCCGCGGTGGCGATGCGGGTGAGGTCGAGGCCACCCTCGCCCAGCGAGACGGTGTACTGCCAGGAGCCCAGCGACTTGCCGCCCTTCGACCACTCACCCGGTGCCTCGGTGCTGGTGCGGCCGCCAGAGAAGTCGAGCTTCACGGTGAGCTTCGTGTCGCCGGTGTCGACGACGAGCGTGTGTTTGCCTCCCAGCAGGAAGCGGCCGAGCGAGACTTCGCGGCCCGAGCCCGCCTGCACCGCGCGCACCTCGAAGGCCCGCGGCAGCGCGTTGGGTTTCGCCGAGAAGGTCGCCGACCACGAGCCGTTCGCGCCCGACTTCTCGCCCGAGACGCCGACGTCGTCGCTGGCGACGATGAAGACGCTCCCCGGGGGCAGGTTCGTGCCCTTCAGCGCGACGTCACGCTTGCTGCCGGGCCCCAGCACGAAGGTGCCGCCCGTCGCTTCGGGAGGAGGCTGCGAGAAGTCGAGCTCGGGCGTCGGCAGCTTCGTGTCGTTCTTGAGGCCCAGCTTCTGGCGCTGGGCGGCGGCCTGTGCGCGCGCCTCGGCGAGCTTCTTCTCCCACGCAGACTCCGCGAACACCGACGACGACGCCACCACGCACAGCGCGAACAGCTTCCGATTCATGCAAGGCCTCCCCACGGGCGAACTGCGGTTCGCCAGGAACCTTGCCCTGCGACGCGGCGTCACCTCAACGTGAATCGCGGCGGAGGATGGAGCCATTCGGCCCCGTCACCCAGACCTGGTGCCCCGTCGCGGTGTCGACGCCGAAGAGCCCGCGGGCGCGTGGAAGCGGCAGCTGCTCGACCGTGGCGCCTCCATCGGCACCGCGCACGTAGACGAGCGGCTTCGCGACACCAGGCGCTGCGACACCGTTCGCGAGCAGGTAGGCGTCGAACGTCTGCGCGGCCCACACGTCGATGAAGTCGTCGGTGCCGAGCTGGCTGGCGCTGGGCGGCGCTCCGAACGCGCGCTCGAACACGGCACCAGCGCGGCCAGCGGCCAGCGACCAGGAGCCGCCGTCGACCACCACGCCCGTGATGACGGTCAGGTCGTTGATGGTGACGTTGCGCTGAAACGCCGTGAAGTCGGTGTTGGCGACGTACGCGCGGCGGTCTCCGACGCCGTGGAGGGCATACGACGCACGCCGGTTGATGGCCGCGAGCGCCGAGAAGCCGCCGTCGAGCGAGTAGCGAACGAAGCTCTGCACGGTGAGCCCGCCGTCGAGGTTGACGACGAGCGGCTGATTGTCGGGGAACGTCTCGGGCAGGAAGTACGTCGGCCCGCCCGGGAAGCCAGTCACCCACGTCCACCGCTCCGAGGCGTGGCCCGTGTCGATGTCGTTCCACCCGTCGGGCCAGCGCCGGTTCGCCACGCGCGCGTAGAAGGTCGGCCCGTTGCCGGCGTCGGGTTTGAGGCCCACCGCCCACGCTTCGCTCTCGCCGGCGAGGTGGCACTTCGTCCAGTCGTAGGCGCTGGTGGCCGGCGGCCCGCTGGTGAACATCCACCGGCCGGCGACGCGCTCTCCGAAGCGGTTGTTGCCCGCCGTCACCAGCACGCGTGGGTCGGACGCGGAGGCGATGGCGCAGCCGTCGTTGAGGGTGTCGGAAGGTTGCCGTGTCGGGTTGTTGTCGCGGTACGCGACGCCTCCCGGAGCTCGTCGCACCGACGCCAGCTGTCCACCCGCGCCGCCCAGCAACACCTCCTGGCTCGACGTCTTCACCGCGCTCTGAAAACCCCGCACGGCGTTCGCGAAGGGCATTGGGGTGGTGCCCGACGAGGTGAGTGGCATGGCGAAGACGACGCCCGTGCTCCCGGCGACGACCAGCTGATCATCGAGCACGGCCGCCGCGCGGGGCGTCTGGTCGATGGCGAAGGTGAGCTGCTCGTTCCAGCCCGCGTCTGGGCGCGTGTACTCCAACGACGCCACGCGCGTGGTGCGGCCACCCGAGTTGCCGACGGCCATGACGACGCCGCCGTCGAGCGCCAGCACCGAGGCGTTCACCTCTTGAAAGCCGGGCCCCGTCGTCACGCGGTTGAGCTGCCGGTTGCCCACGGGCGTCACGTAGACCGAGCCATCGGACAACACGGCGAGCAGCGTCGAGCCCACCACCTCGAGCGCGACGACCTCGTTGGTGCTCGGCGGCGAGAGAATCAGCTGCGACCAGCTGGCGCCAGGGCCGCGCGACAACACGACGCCGTCACGGCCGCCAGCCCAGGCTCCGTCATTCGTCGACACCACGGCCGAGAGCCCGCCCGTCACCGACGGCGGCACGCTCTCCGAGGTCCACGTGGTGCCCTCGAGGTGGAAGATGCGGTTCGTGCCCACCACGAAGAGGTTCGTCGCCGAGGTGCCGTGAATGGCGCGGAGCGCGACCCCCGCGCGCGTGGGGAACGAGGTGCCGCTCGTGTGCTCGCCATTCCAGAACAGCACCGTGCCGCCGGTCGTCGAGAGAAAGACGTCACGCGGGCCGACCGCGAACAGGCCGGTGAGGTCGTTTCCCTGCGGTAACGGGTGCTCCCAACACCAGCCCTCGGGCGTGCAGACGCGCGGCTCGTCACACCGGTTGGGCCGCGAAACGCCACACTCCTGCGGCGCGCTGCAGCCACCGCAGAACAGCTCGACGCCGCAGCCCGCGTCGACGTAGCCACACTCGAGCCCGGACGGGCAGGAGCCCGGCACACAGCTGGCGCCACCGTCCGTCCCTCCGTCGGTCACCGGGGGAGCGAGACAGTGGCCCTCGACACAGACGAACCCATCGGCGCACGACCCGTCGGGCTCGCACGCCCAGGTGATGGAGGCGTCGAGCGGGCAGGCCGCGAAGACACAGGCGACACAGAGCAACGGCAGCGCGCGCATGTCACCTCACCAGACGATGACGGCGATGGTTCCGAGCGCGACCGCCACCGCACCGAGCGCGGCCGAGAGAATGAAGCGCGTGTTGGCGTCGCTGTTGATGAGCGTGGCGGAAGACCGCGGCAGGGCCGAGACGCCATTGGTGATGGAGCTGGTGAGCTCGGCCCGCTTCATGAGCCCGAGGCCGAGCGTGACACCCGCGCCGACGAGGGCTCCGGCGGCGAGCCCTCCGAGCACGAACGAGGCGGTGTGCGACCGCTCTGGCGCGGGCGGCGGCGGCGGGGGCGGAAGGTCGACCGGCGCGACGGGTTTGGGGGTCGTCACCACCACGACAGGCGCGTCGGCTGGGGGCGGCGGAGCGAGGCGCTTCTTCACCGCCGTGATGAAGGTGGCGAGCTGCTCGGCCGTCACGTTCGATTTCGCCGCCAGCACGAAGCCGTCTTTCTCGAGCGTCGCGCCATCGTCGACGTTCACCAGCTCGACGCTCATCGAGCGGTCCTTCTCGACACGTGCGACCGACACCGAGAAGACCCACGTCACGCGCAGCTGGCGGCCGAGCTCGATGACGCAGTCGCGTTTGCCCGTGCACGACGCGGCGTCGGGCAGGCCGAGCTTCTTGAGCTGCTGGCTCGCGGCGTCGGGCGCGAGCGTGACGGGCACGCCCTGCTGCGAGAGCAACGTCGAGACCTCGTTCACCAGCCCCTGCGAGTCTGCCACCGACACCCCCGCGCGCCGGGTCATCACGACGACCGACGTGGGCGTGGGCGTCTGAGACATCAGCACCGACAGGAGCAGAGCGACCATTTCACCGCTGACACTACCCTCGACGACGCTCTGCCACGCACGTTTCTGGCGCAGGGGGCGCCCCTTTTCCCATGAAGCATGCGGGCGCGTTCCCGCGTGACGACTGGAGCGGATCAGCACGTAGACGTCGACGCTGGCGGTGGTTATCCCGCTGACATGTCACGGCATACGGCGACCATCGGGTGGAAGCGGGAAGGTGACTTCGCGAGGAAGAAGTACCACCGCGGGCATGTGTGGAAGTTCGACGGTGGCATCGAGGTACCAGCCGCCGCGTCGCCGCACGTGGTGCCAAAACCGTGGACGGTGGAGCACGCCGTCGACCCCGAAGAGGCGCTCGTCGCCGCCATCTCGAGCTGTCACATGCTGACGTTCCTCTTCCTCGCGGCCAACGATGGCTTCGTGTGCGAGTCGTACGATGACGACGCGAGCGGGCTGCTGGCCGACGACGGTACCGGGCAGTCCATCACCGAGGTGGTGCTGAAGCCGCGCATCGTGTGGGCCGAAGGGAAGGGGCCGACGACGGAGCAGCTGGCCGCGCTCCATGAGCGCGCACACCATGAGTGCTTCATCTCGCGGTCGGTGAAGTGCGCGATTCGGGTCGAGGCGCCGACCGCTCAGGCGTGATTCGCGACGGCTCGGGAAGTCGGTCCGCTCATGACGGGTGGGCTGACACATCGTTCGGGCATGACGCTCCTTCTCGTCGCCGTGCTCGCTGCGTCGCCAACCCCGTGGACGACGCTGGGTCTGTCGCCGTCGCTCCAGCGGGTGCTCGACACGGGTGACTTCGGTGGAACGCCAGCGGGCTTTCGCGCCATCACGTTGAGCCACATCGCCGATGGCTGCGTGTCGCAGGCGAAGGAGAAGCCCGAGCACACCGAGGCGGCGAAGCAGTGTGCCTCACGCGCGTACGCGCAGGCGCTGGCACTGCAACCGAAGACGTGTGCGAAGGGCGTGTGCGACGCGAAGGCGCTGGCGACGACGGCTGATCCACTCTTCCTCGCGCACCTGCTGCTGGTGATGGGGGCGAACGACGCGATGGGCTCGTGCGCCGACGACGCGCTGCATCTCGAGCTCTCACGCGCGCTGTCGGAGGCGTCCGTGGCTGATCCGTTCGCGCACCTGCCGTCGTATCGAAAGCTGCCGTTGCGCTGGCCCGCCGACCAATCGGCGCTGCTCGCGGGCCTGCACCGCACCGATGTCGCGCATGGACCCGCGTTTCACGTCGAGCCCACGAAGGCGTTCTTCGCGTTCATCGACGAGAAGGGCACCCATCGCTCGGGGCTTCCGAAGTCCGAGGTGACCGGGAAGGGGCCGGGCGCGAAATACCCTCGCGGCTGTGCGCAGTCATTCATCAGCCGGTACCTCGCCGAGGTCGACGCGCCTCGCACGCTGGCGTGGTGGAAGACGTACCGCGGTGGGTACTTCGTCTCGTTGCCGCTCGGCATCGCAGGGTTTCGTGAGTGGCCGAAGGGCGTCGAGGGCCAGGTCGATTCGGATTCGGGACCTGTCGTGTTTGGCATTGGAACGGCGGCGAGCGCGCTGGCCATCAGCGCCGCGAAAGCGAATGGAGATGTGGCGACGGCGACCCAGCTCGAGCGCTCGGCCGAGACGGTGATGTCACTCGGCGTGGGTGGAGCCGTCGTTCACGCCGCGTTCGCCGAGGCGATTCGGTTCGAGGGGCGCTGGCACGCCATGACGGCATCAGCAGAGTGAGTGCTACGCTCGCCCTCGATGAGCCCTGCGCGACGACTTCACTTCTCGTACCAGGACTATCTCTCGGCGCTCGAGGTCTCTGAGCTCAAGCTCGAGTACTGCGAGGGCGTCATCTACGCGATGGCCGGCGGAACGCCGACCCACGCAGAGCTCTCCGTCAACACGGCGGCGATTCTGAAGCGCGAGTTGACGAAGTGCTCCGTCTTCTCCTCGGATCTGAAGGTCCGGATCGAGCGGACCGATCTCTCGGCGTTTCCCGATGCCTCCGTAGTCTGCGGTCCGCTCGAGTCCTCATCCATCGACCGAAACGCGCTGACCAATCCCGTCATTCTCGTCGAAGTCACGAGCCCATCAACCGAGGACTACGACCGTGGGGAGAAGCTCAGCCACTACAAGCAGCTGCCGTCCCTCTCGGCGGTTCTCTTCGTGTCGCACCGCACCCAACGAATCACCGTCGTTCGACGTGGCGCGACTGGCTGGGAGGAACTGGAGTTTCGCGCTGGCGAGCGCCTCGTGCTGCAGACGCCAGCGCTCTCGTTCCTGGTGGATGAAGTGTATGCGGGCGTCACCCTCGAGAGCTGACTGGCTGACCGGCGTCGTCGTATTGGGACCCGTCTCACCGCCGCAGCGGGCTGACGACCAACCGGTCCTGCAGGTCATCGATGCGCACGCCCTGCTGTCGCAGCACACGCTTCGAGATGACCTCGGGGTCGAGGCCGGTCTCCTGCGCCACGCGTGACAACGTCGGGCCCCACGCAATCGACCGCGCGCCATCGGCCTCGGCGCGGCCCATCAACGCCACCTCGCGCAGAATCGACTCCCACGCCTTCGACACGACCTGGTCTTGCAGCAGCGCCGCCGTCTGGCCGTTCAAGTCGAGAAAACTCGACGCCACCGCGCGAATCGCGAGCGAGATGAGCGACGTGCGCTCCATCTCGTCTTGCAGGAACGAGCGCTGCACCACGGCCACGCGCGTCTCCATCAACGCCGTCACCGTCGCGAGCCGTGGGTTGTTCGTCAACACTGCCGCTTCGCCAAACATTTCACCGGGGCCGAGCAGGCGAAGGTTCTGCTTTTTCCCCGCCACCATTCGCGTCACCTGGCAGTGGCCGTCGAGAATGATGTACGCGCAGTCGCCCGGCTCGCCTTCTTTGACCACCACGTCGCCCGGCTGAAACACCTGCTCGGGCAGTCGCGCGGTGCCGTGAATGAACTCTTCGAGCTCTTTTCGCAGCTCGCTCACCGTCTGGTAGCGGTGCTCCTTCTCGGGCGCGAGCGCCTTGCGGCAAATCGTCGCGAGGCGCGGAGGCATCGGCCGCCCGGGAGCTGCCACCACCTCTGGCGCCGGCATCGCCACCTTGCGCGCGAGCTCGAGCGTGTCTTCGGCGGTCGCGGCGACGTACGGGGGCTTGCCCACCAGCACGCGGTACAGCATTCCACCCAGCAGGAAGACGTCGGTGCGCTCGTCGATGAGGTGGTTGTTTCCCCGCGCCTGCTCGGGCGCCATGTACGCGGGCGTGCCCACCGCGCGGTGGTCGTCTTCTCCTTCTTTCGGCAGCTTCTCCTTGCGCCGCGCGAGGCCCCAGTCGACGACGTAGATTTGCCCGTGGTCGCCGACCATCACGTTCCCGGGCTTCAGGTCGCAGTGAATGATGCCCTTCGTGTGCGCGAACGACACGGCGTCACACACGCGAATCATCACCTCGAGCGCGGCGAACAACCCCTCGACACCGTCGTTCTTCCGCTTCTCGAGCATCTGCTGAAACGTGAAGCCCTCGAGCACCTTCATCGTGAAGCACGTCGAGCGCTTCTTGTCGGCCGACAGCGCGTACACCGGCGGCACGTTCGGGTGGTCGAGCTGCGCGGTGATGGCGGCTTCGTCGATGAACGTGACGACCGCGTCGTCGTCTTTGAGCAGGTCGGGCTTGAGCACCTTGAGCGCGACTTCTCGCCCCAGCGCCTCGTCGCGCACCCGAAACACGCGGGACATTCCGCCCTGCCCGAGCAGGCCGAGCTCGGTGATGTCCCAGCCCGGGGGAATCGGCTGATTCAGGCCGTTTGGATCATCTTTCTTCCAGAACATGCGGCCTCCAAGAGTGACAGGTCTACGACAGGAGCGGCGCTCCGTCGCGTCTTGCAGCTACGCTGGTTTTCATGCGTCACGTTCTGCTGTCGGTGTTGGTGCTCCTGGTCGCCTCGAGCGCGCTCGCGAAAGAGAAGAAGTCGAAGCCAAAGGGGCACTCGGCGAAGGGTTCGATTCTGCTCAACGACGAGCAGGTGCTCGTGCGGTGGACCGATGGTGACTCGTTCAAGTTCCTCTCGGGGAAGTACGACGGCAAGGGCACGCGGCTGGTCGGCTACAACACCCTCGAGGCCTACGGGCCGGTGCACCGCTGGGGCGAGTGGACCACGAGGGAACTCTTCGCCATCGCCGAAGCCTCGTCACAGGTCGCCGCATCGCGAGAGTGGAGCTGCACCACCGATGGCAAGGCAGACGGCTACGGTCGTGTGCTCGTGAACTGCCCGCAGCTCGCCGAAGAGATGATTCGCCAGGGCCACGGGCTCGCGTACGCCGTCGAGGGCACCTCGCCCGAAAACCTGCTCGAAGCCCAGCGCGACGCGATGAAGCAGAAGCGCGGCATGTGGGAAAAGGGCGTGGTGAAGGGCGTCATCACCAGCCTGCACTCCGTCGGAGAAGACGGAGACGACAGCAACGAGCCCTACAACCGCGTCGTCGACACGCGCACGGGCTCGGCCCTCAAACGTGAACACAAGAACAAATATGAAATGTGCCAGGAGGTCTGCGAGGTGACTGACGGAGACACCTCGTGCATGACGTTCGTGCCGTTCAAACGGCGCTACAAGAACAAGCCTGACTGTCTCAAATAGACTACTGCTGGCAGGCCGGAATCGTGGGAATGGCAGGTCTGAAGTGCAGGCCCGAGTAGCAGCGGCCCATGCTGTTCACACAGATGCCACCGTCACCACGGGTGCCCAGCGCGCACGTGCCACCATCGCCCGCCCGCAGGCACAACTGCGCGACGAGAGAGGCCTCGATGGCTGGTCTGAGCCCCTGATCAGCCGCCGAAGCGACGATGCTGCCGAGAATCGGGCTCACCTGCGGCACGAGGCTGCTGGCAAAAGGAGAGTTTGAGCACAGCGACGTCGCCATGCTCAGCACCGTCTGCCCCGGGTCGACCGCTTGAATGGTCAACACGCCGCCATCGCTCTCGTCCATACGGAACGAAAAGCGAACGGGCGTCGGCACCGCGCCCACGAAGCCTGGCATCGAACCCGAACAACTGGCCGAGCCCGTGTAGCCTCCCGCCATGTCGGTGACGGGGCCGCTGAGGTCGACGGGCATTCGCTGAACCCGCATGGGAACCGTCCCGTCCACGGCCACGACGCCGCCGTCTCGCACCAGCATGAACGTGCCCAGACCCATGTTGGCCTCGAGCACACAGCTCGGAGGATTGGCGCCGGGGTTCGAGCCACTTCCACACACGAGGTAGTTGACGGCGCCAATCACCGAACCAATGGAGCCCGAGGTCGTCGGTATGGGCAACCGGAGCACTCCTGCATCGGCGAAGGTGGTGAGCAACCCGCGAGCGGTCACCACGGGGTCGAGCTGATACGAACACCCCGAAGCGGAGCATTGACCAATGCTGCACAAGTTGCGGTCGTCGCAGGCTGGAGGGGTGGGGATGGGCGGCGGCGGGCACTGGAGCGACGCTCCGGTACAAAGCTGAGGCGGCCGGCACAGATCGGTCGAGCAGACGACGCCCGCATCTCGAAATGGCCGCACGGGACAGCTCGCCGAGCCCCCGTTGCAGATGGCATCAGCTTCACAGACGGCCGTCGCAGGGCTGCACACCGTGCCTGTCGCGAACTGATTGGCGGGACAGGTCACTGACAGACCGGTACAGCGCTCCTCCACGTCGCACAACCCCAACGCAGCTCGACACACCACACCTGCGTCGACCGGAACGGTCGAACACGTGCCATTCGCCAGACAAGTTGGCATCGAGCAGCCGGTCGGCACGCCACAATCCGACGCGCGGACGCAGCTCGGTGATCCGCCGCCTGTTGATCCGCCGCCTGTTGATCCGCCGCCTGTTGATCCGCCGCCTGTCGATCCACCGCCTGTCGATCCACCGCCTGTCGATCCGCCGCCTGTCGATCCACCGCCCGACGATCCACCGGCGTCGCCACCAGCAACCTCGCCACCCGCCGTCCCGCCCGCAACATCGCCCCCTGCGGTGCCGCCAGCAGTCGCTCCACCGGCCACGCCACCCGCAACGACTCCACCGCCGGGCCCACCCGCAGCGCCACCTGCCGAGCCCCCGCCCACGCGCCCGCCGGCTGCTCCACCTGCTCGTCCGCCCGCGACGCCCGCATCAGCCTCGGCACCCACGACGCACACGTTCGCCACACACGTGAACCCGTCCGGGCAGTTCATCGACGTCGCGCAGGGAAGAACGGCGAGGTCTGGCGCGCAGCGCATCAACACCACCAGCAAGGCCGCCAGCGGCATTCTTCGCATCGTCACTCCTGCGCGGTGCCGCGCGCAGCCTTCTCGACGCGCTCTTTGTTCGCGACGATGAACTGTTCGACGGCCGCGTCTTCGACGTCGAGGTCGCGCAACACGCCCGGGTAGATGGCCTTGAACGCCGGCGACTCTTCAGCGCTCCGGAGCCGGAAGCTCATCTTCAGCACCGCCGCGCCCCACAGCCGCTCTTCCAACGTCTTCACCTTCGCCACGCGTACCTCCAAGGGTCTGGGCTCCACGTTACTGGAATGCTGCGCGGCCCGGTCGTGGAGCGGTATAGCCTGCCCCGCTCCGATGGCACCTCGAACGGCATCACCCGTGGCCCCCACGGTCTCGGTCATCATGGGGAGCTCCTCCGATTGGGACACCATGAAGCACGCAGTGGAGACGCTGCGACGCTTCTCGGTGCCCTGTGAACGCCGCGTCGTCTCGGCGCATCGCACCCCCGAGCTGATGGTCGAGTTCGCGCAGTCGGCCCGCGCCCGCGGCGTGCGTCTCATCATCGCCGGCGCCGGTGGAGCCGCTCACCTGCCAGGCATGGTGGCTTCGCTCACGTCGCTGCCGGTGCTCGGCGTGCCGGTACAGTCGAAGGCGTTGTCCGGCGTCGACTCGTTGCTCTCCATCGTGCAGATGCCCGGCGGCGTGCCGACGGCGACGTTCTCCATCGGGCCCTCGGGCGCCACCAACGCGGCCCTCTTCGCCGTTCGCCTGCTCGCGCTCGACGACCTCGAGCTGCACAAGCGCCTCGAGGCCTTCCGAGTCGAGAACGCCGAGAAGGCGCGCACCTCGTCGAACGACCTCGTGCTCGACGACGAGCGGCCCAGGAAGGCGAAGAAGGCATGACCGTCGGTATTCTCGGTGGCGGGCAGCTCGGCCTCATGCTGGCGGAGTCGCTGCGCAAGCTCGACACGCCGGTGCTGGTGCTCGAGCCCGATGACGAAGCGCCCTGTGCACAGCGCCTGGCCGGCATCATCCCCGCGGCCTTCGACGACGCGGCCGCCCTGAAGGACTTCTTCGCGCGCTGCACCCGCGTCACCTACGACTCCGAGAACATTCCGTCGGCGCCGCTCGCGCCGTTCGCCGACAAGCTCGCCCCGTCGCTGCGCGTGCTGCAGGTCTCGCAACACCGCGCCGCAGAGAAGACGTTTCTCGCGACCCATGGCTTCGGGCCCGTGCAGTTCTCGGTGGTGAAGGCGACCGACTCGCTCCACGACGCGGTTCGACGGTTCGGCACACCCTGCATCGTGAAGTCGTCACTCGGCGGCTACGACGGCAAGGGCCAGCACAAGGTGAAGCACGACGCCGACGTGCGCGCCCTGCCCGACACCGGCTCGGAGTGGGTGCTCGAAGATGTGCTCACCCTCGAGTCGGAGGTCTCGTGCATCGTCGGGCGTGACGACGGCGGCCGCGCCTTCACCTTCCCCGTCTTCGAGAACGTGCACACGCACCACATTCTCGACGTGACGGTGCTGCCGGCGCGCATCGACCCGTCACTCCAGAACGAGGCCAGAGAACGCGCGCTCGCCATCGCCAAGGCGCTCGACGTCGTCGGTCTGCTCACCGTGGAGTTCTTCGTCGGCACGGGCCGGGACGGCGCGCGCAAGCTCTTCGTCAACGAGCTCGCGCCGCGCGTTCACACCTCGGGGCACGTGACGCGGCAGGCGTGCACGATGAGCCAGTTCGACATTCTCGCGCGCATCACCTCGGGGGTGCCCATCACGGCTCCCGAGCTGCACCCCGGCGGCTGGTGCATGGGGAACCTGCTCGGTGACGTGTGGCTCGCGCAGGGGCGCACCGGCGGCGCGCTCGACCTCTCGTCGTGGGAGCACTTCCCCCAGGTCGTCGACGTGTACCTCTACGGAAAACGTGAGGCGCGGACGAAGCGGAAGATGGGTCACTTCGTGGTGCACGCCGAGACGCCGAACGAGGCCGTCGACGTGGCGAAGCGATTCCGTGAAGCGTTGATGTCGCGCGGTTGATCAGCGCTGAAGATTTCGACGCACCCGAGTGGCGAAGCCACCGTGGGGATTTCTCCCCGCCTTGGAATGCCGGCGCTCTGTTCCAGCTGAGCTACGGCCGCGTGAGAGAGCGGCCGACAGGATTCGAACCTGTGTCCTCCGGCGTGGGTTGGTTTGCGTGTAGGGCCTCATCGGCCGGGTGCGTCTGGGCCCAACCGACGTCATCTGCGCGCCAGCCTGACGTTCGAGGTGACGCAGCCGCAGCTCGCGAGTATTCGGCCCGGGTGCAGTCCCGTCGCGGCACCTGGGTCATCGTTCTCTCGTCCGTCTTCTTCGCGTCGATGGCGGTGCTCGCGCGGCATCTGTCGAAGCAGGTGCCGCCGTTTCAGCTCTCGTTCATTCGTTTCGCCATCGGCAGCGCGCTGATGACGTCGGTGTTCCTGTGGAGACGCACGCCGCCTGACCTCAGGCACTCGAAGAAGCTGCTGTTGCGCGGGCTCTTCGGCACCGCGGCAGTGTTGACGTACTTCGTCGCGATTCAGCGTCTCGGCAGCGGCCCGGCGACGGTGCTCAACTACTGCTCGCCCATCTACGCCGCGCTCTTCGCGAGCATCTTCTTGAAGGAGCGCCCCAGCGGGCTGATGCGGGCCGGCCTCGCGCTCGCCACCGTCGGCGCCGTGCTCGTCTCCATCGCCACCGGAGAGTTCTCGCAGCCGCTCAACCCCGGCCTCGGCGGGCTCGCTGGTCTCGTGTCGGGGGTCTTCGGCGGCGCGGCCATCACCGTGATTCGCTCCTTGCGCAGCGACACCAACGCTCCCACCGTCTTCCTCGCCTTCTCGGGGGTGGGAATGGTGATCAGCGCCCCGCTGGCGCTCCCGAGCTGGGTGCCGCTCGACGGCGTGCTGCTGCCCCTCGCGCTGCTGATGGGCCTGCTCTCGGTCGGAGGCCAGCTGCTCTTCACCTACGGCATGGGTTTCACCACCGCGACCTCTGGCAGCGCGACGACGCAGCTCGTGCCGGTGCTGGCCTGGGTCTTCGGTGTGGTGTTGCTCTCGGAGCCCATCGCTCCGCTCTCGGCGCTCGGCGCCGTGCTGTGTGTCGGTGGCGTGTTGCTCGGCGCGCTCCAGCCTCGAGCCGGGCGGCAACCAGTCGCCGCTCCGCTCCGAGAATGAAACATCACGGTTGCTGACCTGCCCCCAATGGGGTGCGACATGGTGGGTGTCGTGTCTCCAGAAACGCGACGCGTTGGCGGAGCCGTGTAGACTCGACCAACTCCGTGGCGGGTCAGCCCTTCATTGCCCCCTCGTCGGCGCTCGATCGGCGTCGCCTGGGGAAGTTCGAGGTTCTGTGTCGCCTGTCAGCTGGCGGCATGAGCCAGATCTACCTTGCGACGCAGTCTGGAATCGGCGGCTTCCGCAAGCTCGTGGTGCTGAAGACGATTCTGCCCGACATCGGCGGCGAAGAAGACTTCGTGCGCATGTTCCTGGAAGAAGCGCGCACCACCGCGGCCTTCAACCACCCGAACATCGCGCAGGTGTACGAGCTCGACGTCGACTCGGGCGAGCTCTTCATGGCGATGGAGTTCGTGCAGGGCTGCACGCTCGTCGAGATGGCGAAGGCCTGCCGCGCCGCGAAGGAGCCCATTCCCATCGGGTTCACGCTGCAGAGCGTTCGCGATACCGCGCTCGCGCTGCACTACGCGCACTCGTTCACCGACGCGCGCGGCCGCAAACAAATCGTCATTCACCGTGACGTCGCCGAGAAGAACATCATGGTGACGTACGAAGGCGTCACCAAGCTGCTCGACTTCGGCATCGCCAAAGCGCTCGGCCGCTCGAGCCGCACCAGCATCGGCATGGTGAAGGGCACCTCGGGCTACATGTCTCCCGAGCAGATTCGCGGAGAGCCGCTCGATGCGCGCAGCGACATCTTCTCGCTGGGCGTCGTGCTGCACGAGTGCCTCACCGGCCTGCGCCTCTTCCACGGCAGGAGCCCCGAAGAGGGCATGATGGCGGCCCTCAACACCAACGTCGCGCCACCATCGAAGACGAACCCGCAGGTCTCTCCCGAAGTCGACGCGGTGGTGATGAAGGCGCTGCAGCGAAAGCGCGAAGACCGCTTTGGCACTGCGCTCGAGTTCGCCCGCGCCATCGACAAGGCCGCGCCCGGGCTCATCTGGCACCCCGAGCAGACCGGTGAGCTCGTCTCACGCCACTTCGCCGACCGCCGCCAGGAGACCCGCCGCCTGCTCGAGGCCACCAACTTCGGTGGCGAGACGACGGGAGAGCTGCGCATCGACTCCCTGATGGCGCGGGTGAAGAGCGCCGAGCCCCGGTCGAGCTCTCCGACCTTGCCGCCCATCGCGCAGGGCACGCTGCTGCCCGCTCCGACACCGCCCACGGGGCTGCCCAACAGCCTGAGGCGCAAGACGACTCCGCCGCCACCTCCAGCGCCCAGCCAGGCGCCGCAGCCGCTCCCCGAGCCCGAGACGAACCCGGCACGGCCCAAGGTGCTGCGCGCCAACAGCTCGCCCGACAACCAGACGCCGAACGTCATGCCCATGGTCGTTCGCCTCGACCCCGGCTCGAACTACGACGACGACGACAGCGAGGCGAAGACGATTCCGGCCGCCGCGCTGCCAGACGAAATCAAGGCGTTGCGGGCGAAGCTGTCGCAGGCCAAGCCGCTGCAGCCCACCCAGCCGATGACCGACGCGGTGCCTGCCTACCAGCCGTCGGTGGTCGTCGCCCCCGAGCCCAGCCGGCCCATCGCTTCGAACATCGTGAAGACGATTCCGGCCGGGTCGCTGGCCGAACGAACGAGCACCGGAGAGACGCTCAGCATCACGACCCGGGGTGCACCGTCTCAGTGGAGTGACGAGGAGCCCGAAGCCAAGACGGCCATCGGTCTGCCCTTCGAGAGCATGCGGCAGCCACCGCGGCGCTCCATTCCGTCGGGCGTCACCGAGCCTGCCCCCTCGAAATCGAAGAACACGCAGGTCGACGAAGAAGACGACGACTTTCGCGAGACGGTCGCGGCCGCCACGAGGAGCAGCTCGACCGTGCTGGTCGCGGCGATTCTGGTGCCGCTCTTCATCGCTGCAGTGTTGGCCGTGTTGTACGCCGCAGGCCTGCCGCCGTTCGAGCGCGAGTCTCCGCTGCCGACGAAGAACAACGTCGAAGCTCCGAAGCCTGCACCTGCGCCCGAGGGTTGATCAGTTCGGCCCGGGGCCGGTGGGCTGAACCTCTTCGCGGTGGTCGTGGCTCGGCCCACCGAACGTTCCAAGCCACGGCTCGAACGGCACACTCAAGCCGGGCACCGAGAACTGACGGAACGCAGCCGAGCTCCCAGCGAAGGGCGGGTCACACTTTCCACACCCGGGGCCGCCGTTCTCGTCGAGCGCGCCCTCCATCATGCCGAACGTGTTCAGGCCGACCTCGAACAGCTGCGTCGGCGTACGCGGCGCGATCAACAGGGGGCAGCTGAAGGCCTCGCTGCCGTCGTTCACGTGAATGGCCCGCAGTGAGATTGGCGTGAGCGGGTTCGCGCTGTCTTCGATGAAGGTGAGCGCGACGCTGCGCTGACCGTTGGGCACCTTCCAGGAAGCGAGGCGAATCTGGTCTGACCAGAACCGGCTCGCGCTCGGCAGCACGTGCGTCCACCGCAGGGTGTTGAGCCCGGCTTCGTAGCCGCTGAGTGTCTGCGAGCCCTGCACCGGCGCCGGACTGAAGCGCGCGTCGGAGATGACGATGCGGCCCAGCGCGCTGGGCAGGCTGAACGCGGGAGCCCCCGTCGCGGCGAGCAACGCGACACTGCCGTTCTCGGGGTAGAGCAGGCCACGCGCGACCGCGAGCTCGCCACCGGGCATCGACGCGTCGGTCACCTTCCAGCGGAAGACGCCGTCACGCGTGTAGCTCATGAGCAACGTCGGAGTGCCCGGCTTCAGCGGCGCCTGCTGGCTCGTCGTCGGCGAGAACGCGATGAAGATGTTGCCCACGGCATCGGCGGCGACGCCGTACGGGTGCGGGTGATTGCAGACGTCGAGGAGCGGGTCTTCGATGCGCTGGCCTGCGATGGCACGGCCCTGAGCGTCGAGGGTGACCATGAAGTAGCGGCGGCACTGGGTGTTCGGGTTCGACGACGTCGTCACCGGGTAGGCCTCGAACACGGCGGCCATGCGGTCGGTCGTCTGCACCACGAGCCGCGCGAGGAAAATCTGCGGCGCCACCATGAGGAAGTCGGCCCGGTCGGTGCGAACGTCGTAGCTCCACAGGGTGCCACCGGTCGCGGGGTCGATGGCGGTGACCCGACCGTTGGGGCTCGCCGGGTAGTCAGCGCAGACGAGCCGTGGGCCCCAGAGAATGCAGCGACGCGAGACGCCCAGCGGTGTCGGCTTCGCGCTGCTCGTGTTCGCGCGAAGAATCACGGGCGTCTGGAAGAAACCACCGAGCGTCATGTCGCCGTTGGGCTCCATCACGAAGTCATGCAGCTGCGGCGTGGTGGTGCCGGCGTCGACGGCGGCGGCGTCGAAGCTCCATGACGGCAATAGCGCGGTCGCTGGAGGACGAACACAGACGTCGTTCACGCAGACGCCGCGGTCCTGACACGGTGAGGCCTGGGCGCAGACGTAGCCCTCGGGCGGGTCTCGCACCACGCACGCACCTTCGATGCAGATTTCGGCAGCCAGGCAGGTTTGGAGCGTTCCGCAGGTCGTGCCATCGGCCATCGGCGCCAGGCCACAGCCCTTCACCGGGTCGCAGACGCCTTGCATGCACTTCCCGTCTCCAGGGCACGGCGGCGCAGGCAGGAACTCGCAGCCGAGGGTGGCGTTGCAGACGTCGATGGTGCACTGGTTGCCGTCGTCGCAGGTCTTCGGCGCTCCGATGCAGCGGCCACCCACGCAGGTTGCTCCCGTGATGCAGGCGCTCTGTGGGTCACACGACGTTCCATCAGCCACCGTCGTCTCGACGCAGCGCTGCAGGGTGGTGTCGAACGACGAGGTCGCGCAGGTCGAGGTGGGAACACACTGGGGAATGGCGCGAGCCGCCGCGTCGATGGCGAGCACCACCGGCCTCGAGTCGCCCGTCTTCACCGAGAGCGTTCTCGAGAGCCGGCCAGGCACCTTTGGAATGAACTCGACGGTCAGCTCGGTCTCTCCGGGCGGCAGCACCGAGGGTGGGTCGATGAGAAAGATGGGCTCATCAGGCACCTGCCACGACACCTCGGCGGTGGAGCGCCCATCGTTGATCACCGAGACCGTCTTCCGCCTGGGCTGTGAGTCGGCGAACACCGGGTCGAACTTCAGCGGGTCTGCCCCGAAGCGCAGGACGGTCGTGGTGGGCTCGAGCTTGTCGTCCTTGCAGGCGCCCGCCACCAACACGTTCAGCGCGGCCAGCAGCAGCCAGCCGGGTGCGGAACGTCGCGGGGAGCGTGTGAGCACCTGACACGATTCTGTCATTCGGGCTCGAGTGTTACGAGCCCCGTGCCAGCCCTCTGCTTTCGACTGTGTGAATGATCTGTAGATCTGTAGTGACAGCAGTAGGGGCGGGTTTTCCTGTGGGGAACCGGGAAACGGGAAGAACTTCAACGACCTGAGTGCCCCGCCCCTGTGGCCAACCTGTTGAGCTTTCCAAGGCTTCCCACACCGTCGGCGCATGCAGGGCCTTTCCCCACACGTCACGAAAGTCTGACGGCCCTTTTTCGAACACTTCTCACAGCGAACTCCACAGCCGACGCTGCGGTACAGTTCGCGCGCGATGACGACGCCGGCGCGTGGGGACCGGGTAGGGAAATACGAGATCCTCACGCCGCTGACGTTGGGCGGCATGGCGGAGCTCTTCATCGGCTCCACGGTCGGCCCTGGCGGGTTTCAGAAGCACGTCGTCATCAAGCGCATTCTTCCCGATGCGTCGCGTGACGAGAACTTCATGCGCATGGTCCTCGACGAGGCGCGCATCACCGCGGGCTTCTCGCACCCGAACATCGCGCAGGTCTACGACCTCGGCGAAGACGAGCAGGGCCTGTACGTGGTGATGGAGTTCATCGCCGGGCAGAACCTGAACCAGGTCGTCTCGGTCTGCGCGAAGAAGCAGCACGTTCTGCCGCTGGGCTTCTCGGTGTCGGTGATCAACGACTGCGCGCAGGCGCTGCACTACGCGCACACGTACGTGAAGCCGTCGGGAGAGTCGTACCCGGTGGTGCACCGCGACGTGGCGCAGAAGAACATCATGGTG
This sequence comes from Archangiaceae bacterium, assembly GCA_016879935.1. Lineage (GTDB taxonomy): Bacteria > Myxococcota > Myxococcia > Myxococcales > Myxococcaceae > Xiheimicrobium. Next base: position 38,723 of record JAACJQ010000133.1, read on the forward strand.
GGCTGGGACGGGCAGACGAAGCTGCTCGACTTCGGCATCGCGAAGGCCGCCAACACGCTCTCTCGAACGAAGGTCGGCACCGTGAAGGGCACGGCCGGCTACATGTCGCCGGAGCAGGTGACGGGCAAGGCGGTCGACGGGCGCTCCGACGTCTTCTCGCTGGGCGTGGTGCTGTGGGAGATGGTGACTGGCCAGCGGTTGTTCGCCGCCGAGACCGAGCTCGCCGAGATGAAGCTGATTCTCGAGGCGAAGGTGGAGCGGCCAGACGAGGTCGAACCCGTCGTTCCGTCGACCATCGCCGACATCATCATGAAGGCGGTGGCGCGAGAGCCCTCTGACCGCTGGAACTCGGCGAAGGAGATGTCGAAGGCCATCAGCACGCGCTGCCCAGAGCTGCTCTTCGACGCCGAGGAGCGGTCGGCGTTCATGCGCGAGCTCTTCTCGGACCGCATCGACCAGACTCGAAAGCTGTTCGAGCTCTCGAAGGCGAAGGAGGGCACGTCTGATCAAGAAGTGCGGCAGCTCGCGAAGTCGATTCAAGAGAGCGCGATGTCGCAGCCGGTGCTCAAGCCGGTGAAGTCGAAGGGCGAGCGGCCGAAGCCGGCGCCGGGGAAGAAGTCGAAGCAACGCTCCTCGGAGGACGACAAGCTGCTCGAGCTCGCCATCAGGGTCGACCAGGTCGCGCTCGGTGCCGAGGTGCACAAGCCGCGACGCACGTACACGGGCCCGCTCGTCTTCGCGGTGCTCGTCGTGCTCGCGCTCGCGACCGCGAACAAGTTCGTCTTTCCCGAGAAGCGGGTGAGCTCGAGCGGGCTCGTCTTGTGGGACGGTGAGCCGGACGATTCGTCGGCGAACGCTGATCAACCGAAGCCTGCACCGAAGCTGCCCATCGCGGTCGATGCGATTCCCGGGGCCGAGACGACGGGTGACGAAGACGACGACGCGCCTGCGGGCTCCTCGCCGGTGGTGCTGCCCGCTGCAGGTGGTGGAGAGGCGAAGACCCCGGCTGCCACACCGAAGCCGAAGAACCGGGTGCCACCGTCGGGTCCTGCTGGAGACGTGACGCTCGCGCTGCTCCCCGACGGCGCGAAGGTGTTCAAAGGCAAAGAAGAGCTCGGCAATGGCTCGATGGTCTCGTTCTCGCTGCCCTCGGGTACGCACATGCTCACCATCGTGGGCTCCGACGGGGTGAAGCGCCGGTTGTCGGTGCAGGTCTCGCCCGGGAAGAACAAGGCGCAGAAGTTCACGGTGAACGACCTGCCCACGCAATGAGATGGTTGGTGGCGTGCGGGCTGCTCTGCGGCTGCACGGCGTCGTTCGTCGGCAACGTGCGCGCTGAGCAGCTCGAAGGTGGCGATGAGGTCGCGGTGTCGGTCGAAGATGACGTCGAGTTCAGCCGTGACGGGCTCGTCATGGGCCTGCGCATCGCCAATCGAACGCGGTCGACCGTCGCGTTCCATTCGGCTCGCGTCATCGCCCAGGCCGGTGCGTGGAATCACCGGCTCGGGGGGCTCGGGGTCATCACCATCGCGCCCGAGCACGAGCGGGTCATCACCTTCCCCATGCAGGCGCCACACGCGGCAGAAATCACGCTCGTCTTCGATGACGCGTTCGAGGCGCACGGCGTGCCGCTGCGGGTCGGTGCGCTCCGGCTTCGGGGCCCCATCGAGCAGATGCGCAACAGCCCGTTCTCGGTCACCCTTCGGGCGGTCGGTGGTGTTGCCTTCGGTCGCACCATCGATCGGCCTCTGGCACCCGCGGCGTGGGTTCCACAGGGGGCGCTTGGTGGCGTCGAGCTCGGCCTGGGCTACTCGTCTCGGTGGGTCGAGCTGGCCGCGACGGGCCGGGCTGGGCGCGGCCGCCTGGCGGGCGTCGAGCTGGGACTGCACCCTGGGCTCCCGTTTCTCACGGCGAAGGTCGGCTACGCCCTCGACCTCTTTGGTCACGACGGCTCGAAGGATGACCAGTTCGGCCATGGCCCGCGCTTTTCGGTCGAAGCGCTCTTCGACGTGGGTGACGCACCCTTCGCATCGAAGCAACCGCGAACCTTCGGGTTCTTCGCGCTCGGCGGCTGGACGACGACCATCGCCAGAGCGCCGACTCCGTCTTCGGTCTTTCTCGTCTTCGAGCTGGGCCTGATGTGGCGGCTTCGATGAAGGGCGTGACCCTGGCGGTGCTCGTGTTCGGCGGCTCGGCTTGCACGTTGCCGTTCGTCGCGAAGACTGCGGAGCGCTCGCTCCGCGCCAACGGGCTCAGGGTCACCATCGGCCCCACCATCGAGGTTCGGCATGACCGCGTGGCCTTCGACCTGCTCTTCGAGAACGACACCGACGAGACGTTGACCATCCCGCCGGCTGGGCTCGTGCTCGACGAAGACGGCCGGCGTCACGCCATGACCGCGATGGACCGCGACGTCACCGCGGCTGGAATCGTCATCGATGCAAAGCGGGCTCGGCGTCGGTCGTTCGAAGCTCGCGCCGGTGAAGGTGAGCGCTTCGTGGTGCGCCTCGAGCAGGCGACCCTCGGAGAACGCCCCGTCAGCTTCGAACCGCTCGAGCTGGCGAGCCTCGAGTCACGGCTGCGCGACGCGAGCCCTTCTCGCTATCAGGCGCGGCTTCGCCTGCTCGGTGGAGCGTTGATCAGCCGCACCAAAGCGGGCCCACTCCAGACCTCGGTCGTCAGCCCAGCCGCTTTCGTGGGGACGGTCGAAGGAACGGTTGGCCTCTTCTCGCGCTGGTTCGAGGCGAGCCTGCTCTTTCGCGGCGGAAACGGGCGGCTCTTCGCGCTCGAGGTCGGCGTGCGGCCCGGTGTCGAAGCGCTCACGCTGCTGCTCAGCTACGGCCTCGACATGGTGCAGGTGGCTCGAGGCATGGTCGGTGAGGAGGACCTGCTGTTCGGTCACGGGCCGCGGCTCATGGCCGACGTCGCGTTCGACGTGCGGCAGGTACGGCTCGGCATCGAGGCTCCCAAGCGCTTCGGAGCGTTCTTCTCGGTGGGCGTCTCGAGGCTGCAGGGCCGGGTCACGTTGCCGCACTGGGTCGCGACGCTCGAAGCAGGTCTGCGGTGGAGGCTCCAGTGAGTCATGATGCGCGCGTGCCTGTTCACGCGAGTGCACAGCTCTTCGTCACGCCTGCGTTTCACCCGCGTGGAGCCTCATCGACTTCGTCCGGTTGCCTGCCTACGTGCGCGGCCGGGAGACGGGGTCGATGCCGATGACTTCACCTGTGAGCGCTGATCAATCGCGACTGGCCCTCGATGACACCTTCATCGGGCGCACCATCGCGGGCAAGTGGCGCATCGAGAAGAAGCTCGGCGCCGGCGGCATGGGCACCGTGTATCTCGCGACCGACCTCACGGTGGACCGGCCGGTGGCCCTGAAGTTCCTGTTACCGGCGCTGGCGGCCGAGACCGAATACCGCGCGCGCTTCGAGCAGGAGGCGCGGGTGATGGCGAAGGTCGACCACCCGAACCTGCTCACGCTCTACGGCGTCGAGCGCGACGGTGAGGTGCCCTTCCTGGTGATGAAGTACGTCACCGGCCGCACGCTCGCGAAGCTCATCAAAGACCGCACGAAGCTGCCGCTCACCGAGGCGATGCCGCTCATTCGACAGATGACGTCGGCGCTGACGGCGCTGCACTCGCAGGGCTACGTCCACCGCGACTTGAAGCCCGGCAACGTCATCGTCTCCGACGAGGGCCACGTCACGTTGCTCGACTTCGGCCTCATTCGTTCCCACGGCGTGGGGCTGACGCGGCCAGGCGTCGCGCTCGGCAGCCCCTTCTACATGTCGCCCGAGCAGGCCATCGCCGACACCGTCGATGCGCGCTCCGACCTCTACACGCTCGCGGTGGTGTTGACCGAGCTGCTCACGGGCCGCCGGCCCTTTGCCGAAGGTGACGCGCACGCGTCGTTGCTCGCGCACCTCGAGAAGCCGCCGATGGCGCCGCACGACCTCGACCCGAGCGTGCCGCAGTCGGTGTCGGAGGTGTTGCTGCACGCGCTCGAGAAGAAGCCGGCCGCGCGTCAGCAGTCGGTGGCGCAGTTCATGAGCGAGCTCGCCGAAGCGGCGGCCATCTCGGCGACGATGGTGGTGCCCGCGCCCGTCGTGAAGAAGAAGGGCGACTCGGGCAAGCAGCGACCCATCGTCGATGACGAAGAGGTCGAGCTGACCCGCGCCGAGTCTCCGAGCGCCGGAGCTCGCCGCATCGCGCGTCTCGACGACGACGACGACGAGTCGACGGTCTCGGCGAAGTCGCGCGCCCGCCGCGCGCTCGAGGTGAAGAAGGCCGACGAAGGCACCGACACGGGAGTGCCGGTGGTTCAGGCGCCGTCACAGCCCGCGCGTGGAACGTTGTCGTCGAAGCGCACGCTGCTCGAGACGCCGGCCGCGGTGCTGCCGCCCGGCACGAAGGACTCGGCCAACACGCTCGTCGGGCTCGACACGGTGAACTCGCAGCAGACGCTCTCTGCCGTCTCCGAGGTGACGCCTTCGGCCACCAGTGATTCGTCGCGCACCATCGCCGTCATCAACCCGGTGCGCGACGTCTCGACCGACCCGAGCGCGCCGGTGCTCGCCGCGCCGACGCACACGCACGAGGTGCTCGACCCGGTGCTGCCTCCCGCTCCCCGGCGAACACTGATGGACGAGCAGACCGCGCCCATCGTCTTCGTGGGCATCGGCGCCGGAGCCGTGCTCATCGTCGCGCTCGTCGTGTGGATTCTGCTGAGCTGAGCAAGACGTGCCGTTGGACCAGTGATCTGATCGCGCGTGTTTCGTCTCGTCGGCGCCGGAGCGAAGGCCTTCTCGCGTCGTGGTGGTTGGAGCTGAGCAATCCGCGCTCCTGCCTTTATGGGGTGCATGTTCGGCCTCGTGGGCACCTGGGCAGTGTTCGCCGTCGAGTTTCGTTGGGGTTGATCAAGCCAGCGCCCCATCGCCTTCATCGCGGCCGGCGTCGCGCCCGTCGAGTTCGTTGGAGTTGATCAGTCCAGCGCCCATCGCCTTGGTGTCCACGGCGCCGGCGGGGTGCTCATCGTCGAGCTCGTGGTTCGTTTCGAGGCGCCGCTCGGTGTCGTCCTTGCCGTCGTGCTTCGCCCTGGTGGCATCGGCGCAGGCAGTGCTCATCGTGTCGAGCCTGCTGAGCTGATCACACCCGCAGTTCGTGCCGCCCTTCGACGACGCGACACGCACCGCTCGCGACCAGTTCGCACAGGCGCTCGCCGTCGAACTCACCATCGACGGGTGGCTCGAGGAGGCGCGCGAGCGGAGCCCAGCGAGATGGTTCGTCTCCGCCCGACTGGTCTTCGATGTCGAGCGCGACCGAGCACGTTCCCGTCACGTGCATCAGCCCCTCGTTGATGGCGTTGTAGCTGTAGAAGCGCACCTGGGCGTTCAGCGCGCCCATCACGAAGTGCGCCCAGCCTACCGAGAGCGACGTCAACGTCTCGGTGCCGAGCACCATCAGGCAATCGCCCGGGTCGCTGAAGTGCTCGAGGAAGCCGTCGACCTCGAGGTCTCCGATGATGACGACCATGCCGTCGATTCGAACGTGGCCCTTCAGGCGAACGGGCCCGCGGAACACGGTCACGAACCCGCTCCCCCGGCCGAGCGTCGTCATCGAGTCGCGCACGTGCACGAAGGGAGCGGCGAGTGGGTGCACTTCTCCCTGACGAGAGAACACGGAGGCCGCGGGCAGCGCCGACACCCAATCGCCCCGAAGGTCGTACGGCTGTTCACGTGCTTCTTCGAGACACTGGAGCGTCGTCTCGCAGTTGCTCAACCACGCCTCGGTTCGTTCAGCGTCGCGTTCACCGAACCACTCGAAGACCGCCTCGGCGCCGCTCCCGTCGTTCCTCAATTCCTCCAGCGCGACCTCGAGCCGCTGCCGTCGGGTTGGTTGCATGCCCGCGTCTTACCGCGGCTCCGAGCTCGGCGTGGGCTGTGCCGCAGCGTTCTCGAGCGCCAGCTGCGCGCGGTGTTGCAGGTGTTTGGCCCAACCCAGGCGCGCGAGCCCTGCACCCACGAGCGCAGGAGTTGCGACGACGCAGACCGGGCAGACGGCTCCTGCGAGGGCGCCGAGCACGCCGATGGCGCCGACCCCCAGCCCGGCCGTCAACCAGTCCTTCCCCTGCTGGCGGGCACTTCGGCTGTCGTTCATCACGTCGAGCGGCGTCTTCATGCCCCACGAGAGCCTCGCCACCGCCGGCACGATTCAGGCAAAAGGGCAGGGAGGCTGAATCGTCGTCAACCCATTCAGGCTCGCACGCCAACCCTCGACCCGGAGTTCCCGACATGAAGCGCTTCGCTCTGCTGGCGTTCCTTTCTTTCAGCCTCGCCGTGACGGCTTGCGCCGGTGAGGGCTACACGCCCAGCGCCGAGGCGAAGGCCCTCGTGAAGGCTGGCGCGGTGCTCGTCGACGTGCGCACGCCCGAGGAGTTCGCCGCCAAACACCTCGACGGCGCCGTGAACATTCCCATCGACGACCTCGAAGCCCGCAAGGCCGAGCTGCCGAAGGACAAAGACATCGTTCTCTACTGTCGCAGCGGGGCTCGGAGCGCGCGCGGCAAGTCGCTGCTCACGGGCGCCGGCTACACGAAGGTGCACAACCTCGGGCCCATGTCGAACTGGTGAGACGGCTCCTCTTCTTCGCGCTCGCGGCAGCGTCGTTGCTGCCGTGGGTGCCGACGTGGGTCGCGCTGTTGGCGGGCCTCACGTTCGGGCTGATGGTCGAGCACCCGTTTCCCACGCAGGCGAAGCAGGCACAGACGTACCTGCTGCAGGCTTCGGTCATCGGTCTCGGCGCCGCGATGAACCTGGCCGTCGTGCTGAAGGTGGGGCTCTCGGGAGTCGGGCAGACCTTCGTCGCCATCGTGTCGACGCTGCTGGTGACGCTCGCGCTCTCGAAGGCGCTGGGCACCGAGCGCATCACCTCGCTGCTCATCGGAGTCGGCACCGCCATCTGCGGCGGCTCGGCCATCGCGGCGGTCGCTCCGGCCATTGGGGCGAAGTCGCATCAGACGAGCGTCGCGCTCGCGGTCGTCTTCCTGCTCAACGCCGTCGCGCTCGTGGTGTTCCCGCCCATCGGCCACGCGCTCGAGTTGTCGCCGAACGCTTTCGGGCTGTGGAGCGCGCTCGCCATTCACGACACCAGCTCGGTCGTCGGAGCGTCGATGCAGTTCGGCGAGACGGCGCTGCAGGTCGGCACCACGGTGAAGTTGACGCGCGCGTTGTGGATCGTGCCGCTCACGCTGGTGCTCTCGCGGCTGGTGAAGTCCGAGGACGGCAAAAAGGAGACGAAGAAGCCCTGGTTCATTCTGGGCTTTCTCGTCATGGCCGCGCTGGTGACGTGGGTGCCTGCGCTGGCCGAGACGGGTCAGGTCGTCGCGCGCGTGGCGCGGCAGGTGCTGGTGCTGACGTTGTTTCTCATTGGCGCGAGCGTGAACCGGGCGGCGTTGAAGGCCGTCGGCGTGCGCCCGCTCGTGCTGGGCGTCGTGTTGTGGCTGCTGGTCTCTGCGACGACCCTCGGCCTGATTCGCGCCGGCGTCTTGTCGTGAGCAGCCGACCACGAGTGGCGGATGATCAGCCGCTCCGTACGACTTCGGGGAGCGCTTCGAACCGACGGTCCGCTCAGAACAACGTTCGCAGCACCAACCCGAACGTGGTCGTGTAGCCGACGACGCTGCCCTTGATGTGCCCCTGCGCGTCGACGAAATACACCGTGGGGAACGAGCTGATGTGCAGCGAATCAGCGAGCCCCGAGTCGTCGAGGAGCACGGGGTAGTCGACACCGTTTCGCTGGGTGTACGCGGTCACCTGCGAGGGCTGCTCCCACGACGTGGCCACCGAGATGACGTTCGCGCGGTCTCCGACGAGCGAGCGCGCCCAGCCGAGATTGCGCGACTCGGTCTCACAGACGGTGCACCAGGGCGCCCAGAACGCCAGCAACGTCGGCTTGCCCTTGAGGCTCTCGAGCGAAACGGTCTGCCCGTCGAGCGCCTTGAGCGTCACCGCGGGAATCGGCCCGCCTCGCACGTGCGCCCGCGTCTGCCAGACCCCCACGCTCACGAAGATGAGGAACAAGAGCCCCAGGTCGAAGGCCCAGCGAACCAGCGGGCGTGAATCGTACGCGTGTTTCCATCGTCTCCAGCCGCTCAGCGGAGCCGGGGTGACGGGTTCTGTCTGAGGTGCGGGTGTCGACATGAGCTGGCTTTCTTTGGTGCATACTGTCGCCGACGTGTGGCGTCGAGTGAGGACCCTGCCCATCACGATGAGGAGCCTTCATGAGCCTGCTGGTGCTGGTGACGATTCCGATGATGGTGAGCAGCGCGGGGCAGGTGGGGCTCAAGCTCGAAGGGCTGCGCAGCGATGTCGACGAGTGGCCGACGCCGAGGCTCGAGAAGGTGACGCTCGAAGCGCTCGACCGCACCTCGAACCTCACCTGGGCCGAGCACTACGTCGTCGTCGGTGACGAAGTTCGTGGTGACGTCGCGATTCGCGGCGTGCTCGCTCCCGGGAAAGACGGCGTGGGCGTGCGCTTCACCTGGCGGCTCTCGACGCAGGAGTGCCCGCCGCTCACCGATTCCGTTGGTTTTGATTTCAAGAACAGCGCGCTGACGCCGGCAGGGCTCGACTCCATGACGGTGCAGCTCGCCAAACGCGCCGCCCGGCTGCTCGAGCGCGCGAGAGCGCAACGCCTCGCCTCGTGCATCGACCCGGCCGACCTGCCCACGCCCGAAGAAGAGCTCAAACGCCGCCAACAGGCGCACGAGCTGTCGCTGGCCCGCCTCAAGGTCGAACAGGCTCGCGCGGGCAACCCGAGCAACCCCGGCAACCCGCTGAACACGGGCTCGCTCCCGTCCTCCACCATCACGCCACCGCCGACCGCCACGCAGGTACCGCCGCCCGCGCCGCCGATTCGCAGCCGAGTCGTCGTGCCCGTGCCCGGCGCCTATTGAGCGTCGACGGCTCGCGGGAATGATGGTCGACTGAACCCACACCGCTGGCCGGGCGTGTGGCGTGGAGCCTCGTGCGAGCCCTGCCGGTCTTCTTTCTCGTCGTGTCGTCGCTCGGCTGCCCAACGCGGGTCGAGGAGCGCTGCTTCTCGGTCGAGCCGCTCGAGACCGCCGGGCGCGTGCCCATCGTCCTCCAGTCGGGCGTCGCGAGCGTGCGGCTCGATGCGGTGTTGGCGTGCCCGTTTCCGATGACGGTCGAGGTCGAGGTGCAGGACCCGTCGAGCCGCGTGCTCGAGGCCGCCGCCGTCCTCAGCCAGCAGCCTTCGCGCATTGCGGCAGACGTGTCGTTCACGCCCACAGTCCCTGGCCGGTACCTCGTCATCGGCCGCTTCCAGCCTTCGATGGAGGTGGTGCAGCTGCTCGTCGAGGTGGCGAAGAGACGGCCGGCGCCCGAGGAGCCACGGCTCGTCGACGCGATGCCCTTCGACCCGGCGGGTTGCGACGGCCTGGGTCGAACGGCCTCGGGCTCGGTGGTGTGCCAGCAGCGCGCGAGCACCCTCGTGATTCGTGACGGCGGCATCACCGACCAGGTGCCGCCGGGCTCCGTCTTCGTCTCGGGGAACACCGTGTGGGTCGCGCGCGCTCAGCAGGTCGACCGCTATCTCGATGACGCGGGCACGCTCGTGCCGATGGGGCGTGTGACGCCGCTGCAGTCGTTCGCACCGAACGCAGGCTTCTTCGCCGACGACACGGCGATTCTCGTCGACGGTGACTCGCCCCGCGGTCCCTTCCGGTTCGACGGAGGTGCCGTCGTCGACGAGCAGAAGCCTTTTCCTCCCTCGGCGCGGGCCGTCTTCATGCTCGGCTCGAAGTCGTTCGCGCTCGCGGGCGATGGGTTGTGCGAGGTGCGTACGGGCCCTCCGTCGTGCATCGGTTTGTTCGGCATCGCAGGAGTCAGCGACGACGCGGTGTGGGTGAACTCACAACTGAATCAGGTGCTCGAGGTTCGTCGTGCCGACCTCGTCACGCCACAGCTCTCGCGAGCCTTCCGTGGGTTCGACGGGGTGGAGCTCTCGCCAGGCCCCATCTCGGCCACCTCGGTTCCAAGGCTGCGCGCCTCGCTGCCGGGTCCGATGCTCGGCCTGCTGGCTCCCAGAATGGAGAAGAACAACTTCGTGGTCGAAGCCTGGCCGGACACCACCCGTCAGCTGGGTCGACAGTTCGTTCTCGTCGAGCAGACGCCTCAAAGCCTCGTCTGGGTCGTTCGATGACTGCCAACCCGTTGAAAAACCTTACGTCGTTGGCCGCGCGGCAACTTTTGACGCGGCACGTCGATATTAGGTGAGACACTGTCGCACAAGGTGTGCGGGGCGCCATGAACTCTGACTCGAACAGCCTGGACGCGATGACGCCGGAGCACGGCGCCGCCCAGGTGCTTGCCCGCGAGCGGAACCAGCCCCAAAGTCCGCGCTTCATGTTGCAGGAGCCGACGCCGGAAGCGCCCGTTCCGTTCGGGCGCTACCAGCTGATCCGCCGAATCGGGGCGGGTGGCATGGGTGAAGTGTTTCTCGCCAGAGAAGGCGGTGAGCACCCTCGTGCCTGCGTGGTGAAGAAAGTGCTGCCGAACCTGGTGGCGAACCGCGCGTTCGTCGGCCGCTTCCTCGACGAAGCGAAGGTCGTCGTGCGGCTCAAGCACAACAACATCGCCCGCGTGTACGCGATGGGTGACGTCAACGGCGAGTACTTCCTCTCGATGGAGTACGTGCAGGGCAAGACGGTGAGCCGCTTCACCAAGCGCCTGCGCGACCGCAAAGCCGAGATGCCGCTCGGCCTCATTCTGCTGCTGGGCGAGAAGGTGTGTCAGGGCCTGCAGTACGCGCACGAAGCGAAGGACGAGACGAACAGCCCGCTGCACCTCGTGCACCGCGACCTCTCTCCGGCGAACGTGTGCATCAGCTATCGCGGCGAGGTGAAAATCATCGACTTCGGCGCCGCGCAGTCGACGCTGAAGGAGGAGCAGACGGCTCCACGCGTCGTCATCGGCAACCTCACGTACATGGCGCCCGAGCAGGCGAAGAAGCTCATCGTCGACGGGCGCGCCGACGTCTACTCGTGCGGCGTGATGCTGTGGGAGCTGCTCGCGTGGCACGCGCTGCCGCAGAAGGGCGACCCCATCGAGCGCTGGCGCCGCGCCGCGAACCCCGCGTGGGAGCCGCCGAGCAAGAACAACCAGTCGGTGCCCCGTGACGTCGACGAGCTCGTGCTCAAGGCGCTCAAGAAGGAGCCCGGCGAGCGGTGGAACAACGCCGCCGAGTTCGGTGAGGCGCTGAAGAAGGCGCGGCTGCGGCACGCTCCCGACGTGAAGGAGCGCGACCTGGGCGACCTGCTCGCGCGCGTCTTCCACAAAGAGAAGTCGAGCGAAGACTACGTGCTGCAGGAGGTCGTCTACGGGAAGACCGTGACGCCGATGGCGAGCGAGAAGACGCGGCAGGTGGCGCTGGTGCCGCCGACCGCGCTCGCCTTCGAGCACACCGCCGTGATGGCGCCGGCCGACATTCTCAAGTCGAACGACGACATCACCGACCCCGGCCGGCCCGACCCGACGCTCGCGCGGCAGCTCGAAGACGACGGCACACCGACGCCCGCGAAAGACCCGCGGCTCACCCGGCCGCTCGACGCGCACCTGCTCGAGTCGCGAAAGAGCTTCGGCCTCACCTTCGGCGACATTCAGGAGCCCGTCATCGAGCAGAGCCTCATTCAGGAGATCGAGGCCACCGGTGACGAGGAGCCGTACATCTCGGGTGAGGGGTACACCGCCGCCTACGAGGGGCCCACGGGCTGGCAGAAGGTCGCGCTGTTCGGCGGCATCTTCTTCGTGGCCGTCGGGCTCGGGTTCCTCGGCGTGTGGCTCGCGCTGAAGTGAACGTGCGATGCTGGGCGTGATGAACGCGCAGGCGAAACCAAAGGTGTCGCACGCCGAGTACCTCGCGATGGAGGCCGCTTCTGCGGTCAAACACGAGTTCATCGACGGCGACGTGTTCGCGATGGCCGGCGGGACTGTGGAGCATGGTGCGCTCGCGCTGGCCGTGGGCGGGGAGCTTCGAAGTGTCCTCAAAGGAAAGCCGTGCCGCGGTTTCAGCTCCGACGTCCGAGTTCATGTGCGGAGCACCGGGGCCTCGTTCTACCCAGACGTGAGCGTGGTCTGCGGTTCGACAGAAACCGCCGCAGAAGACCCGAATGCCATCACCAACCCGGTCCTGCTCGTCGAGGTGCTCTCGGAGTCGACCGAAGCGTACGACCGGGGCGCGAAGGCCGCCCACTCCCGTCGGCTCGAGTCCCTCGAGGAATACGTGCTGGTCAGTCAGACCGAGCGGCGCGTCGAGGTGCAGCGGCGCAACGAGCGCGGCATCTGGGAGCTGCACTTCTTCGGGCCTGGAGAGCACGTCGAGTTGAGTTCGGTCGGTGTGCGGCTCTCGGTCGACGCGCTCTACGCCAACCCGCTGCAGTGAAGGAATCCGCCATGGAGTCCACCGCTTCCGAGTTCACTGCTCCCGTTTCACGCGCCGCCGACGGCCTCGAGCTCGCTCCGGACGCGTCGTGGTTCGCCCGGCTTCGCGTCGCCTATCGCGCGCTGACCATTCTCTCGAAGGCGCCCGACGACCCGGTCGCGGCGGCCATGTTGAACGCTGCGCTCGACGGAGACGTCTACCGCCGTCAGGCCGAGGCGCTCTCGAAGACCGAGTTCGGCCGAAAGCTGCTGGTGGAGCGGCCGACGCTGCAGAAGGGCTCCATCGACCTCGACGCGCTCGCGAAGCTGCCCGAGGGCACCGTGGGCCGCGCGTTCGCCGAGTACTTCGTGGTGAACAAGATTGCGCCGTTCGAGACGCCGTACGAGGTGCGCAACGAAGTCGACTACCTCATCAAGTGGTACCGCGAGACGCACGACCTGCACCACGTGCTCACCGGCTACGCGACGGACGCGGTGGGCGAGATGGAGGTGCAGGCCTTCGCGCTCGGCAACCAGGGCTTCCGCGTCAGCAAGATGATTCTCACCTTCGCGGCGATTCTGCGGCCGCACAACCTGCCACCCATGTGGAGGTACTGGAGCCGCCTGAAGCGCGCATACCGTCGTGGGCAGCAGACCGCGAACCTGTTCAGCGTGCGCTACGACCAGTTCCTGGAGGCGCCGGTGGAAGCGTTGCGCAAGGCCCTGGAGCTGCCTCCACTCGCGGCGTGACGTGAGCTCGTGAAGGTCGACGGCCGGCGGCGCTCCGGTGCAATCGCGAGCCTCGCGGTTCGTCAGCCGCCCGTGCGTCAGGTGATGGTCATCGTCGGCCTGTTGGCGCTCGCCGTGATGGTGCTCATGCCAGAGGCGCTGGAGTTGCTCGAGTTGGGTCAGCTGGTCGCCGACCTCCACGCAGCCTGGAAGAAGCCATGAAGAAGCTCCTCGTCGTGCTGGCCGTCGTCGTGGCGTTCCTGTTGATCAGCGGTGTCGTCTTGTCCGCGCTCGACGACGCTCCTCCCGCGCAGGTGAGCCGGCCCACGGTCGCGATGTCAGACGGAACGAAGCTCGCGGTCGACGTGGTGCTGCCCGAGACCGGTGGGCCGTTTCCCATCGTGCTGATGCAGACCCGGTACTGGCGCAGCTTCGCGCTGAAGGTGCCCGAGAACCCGGGCCGCGTGCCGAAAGGGCCGCGTGAACCCATCGTCGACGCGCTCGTGCGTGCGGGCTACGGCGTGGTCGTCGCCGACGTTCGCGGCACCGGCGCCTCCGAAGGCACCTGGCCACACCCCTTCGGCGAGCAGGAGGCGCGTGACGGCGCCGAGCTCATCGAGTGGGTCTCGAAGCAGCCCTTCTGCAACGGCCGTGTGGGCGCGACCGGCCTCTCGTACGAGGGCACGACGGCGTTGCTCACGGCCGCCACGAATCACCCGGCGCTCAAGGCGGTGCTCGCGCGCGACCTCGAGTGGGACCTGGTCGACGAGCTGGTTGCGCCCGGCGGTGTTCGCAACCTGGGGTTCCCCGAGGCATGGGGCCGCACCGTGAAGGCGCTCGACCGTGGGCAGCCTCCCGAGCTGTTCCCGGCGAGCGCGCGTTGGCTCATCGCGAACGTGCACCCCATCGATGGGGACTCCGAAGGCGCGGCGCTGCGTGCGCTGGAGCAGGCGCGGGTCGTGGCCGACGTCGCCGAGGCAGTGACGCAGGTGCACGGGCCGATGGACCCGTTCGGAGCCGGTGGTCCGCCGGCGCGCTCGCTGGGCCCGTCGTCGCGTGACGCGCTCTCGAAGACGACGGCAGTGGTGTCGCTGTGGGGCAGCTGGTTCGATGGAGCGACCGCCGATGCCGTGCTGCGTGCCAGCGCCTTCATGCCGCTCCAGCAGGCCGTCATCGGGCCGTGGGAGCACGAGGGCCACGCCACCGCGAGCCCATTCGGAGGAACGACGGATGCGACGGTCGAGCTCTCGAGCATCGTGGCGTTCTTCGACCAGCACTTGAAGACCGACACGAACGTGCCGCAGTCGAGGCGCTGGTGGGTCGCGGGCGCCGAGCGCTGGGAGTCGGGTACGGCATGGCCCGAGACGCACGAGGTGGCGCATGGGTTCAGGTTCGAGACGCCGACGCTCGACGTCGACTTCGCCGCGACGACGGGCGTGAAGAACCGGTGGATGACGGGCATGGCCCAGAGCGTCGTCTACGAAGACCGGCGACAGGCGAAGGGCACGCTCCGGGCGTTCGAAGCGGCGCGGGCGACGCCGTTGCGCTTCTTCGGCGCGCCGCAGGTGACGTGCGAGGTGGCCCTGGATGGACCCGAGGCGGCGCTGCACGTGTACCTCGAAGAGGTGGGCGTCGATGGACGGGTGACGTTGCTGACCGAGGGCGTTCAGCGCGTGAAGAGCGGACCGGTCTCGTTCCCGCTGCGTGCGTTGGCGGCAGAGCTTCCCGTGGGTGGGCGATTGCAACTCGCCATCGCGGGAGCCGACAGCCCGACGTTCGAGCGCGTTCCGGCCGAGGGGTCGCGGCGAATCACGCTCAATGCTCCGTGCACCCTCGAGCTGCCGGAGCGTTGATTTCTCGTCGGTGGGCGGGGCAGCTTCGAATCACGCTCAACGCTCCGTGTACCCTCGAGCTGCCGGAGCGCTGATCAACGATGGTCGAGCGAGCTCAGCTCTTCGCGAGCGTGTCGACGTCGGCCCAGCCGTTGAGACAGATGACCTGGCCCTTCTGCTTCCCGCGCGCGATGGCGAGGAAGGCGGGGGCCAGGCCCTTCGTGTCACGGTCTGCCGCCAACCCGAACTGGTTCTGCTTTCCACCGATGGGTGCGACGCCGAAGTGAATGCACACGGTGTTCACGCGCACGTGGTCGCGCGCGGTCTCTGCCGCGAGCCCATACGTGAAGGCGTTGACCGCCGCGTTCTTCAGCGTGCCCATCCACATCGCCGGGTCGGGCGGAGGCATGTGCGCGAGCCCACCGCTCACCATCGTGAACGACGCGGGCCGCTGCTTGATGGCCGGCAGCAGCGCCTTCGCCGCCTGGAAGTTCACCGTGAGGCCGTCGTCGAGCGCGTCGTGCAGCTGCGCCGAGGTCGACTGCGTCGGAGGCGGGCCGAACTTCACGAAGCCCTGCGACGAGATGACGTGGTCGATGGGCCGGCCGGCGAGGGCCGTGTCGATGGCGGCCATGGCGCGCCCCGAGGTCGTGTCGTCTTTGAAGTCACCGACCGCCGTGGCGAACGCCTCACCGGGCTTCACCGAGATGGTCTTCTTCAGCTCCTCGAGCTTCTGCGCGCTGCGCGAGACGCCGACGACGAACGCGCCCTGGTCGAGGAACGCACGGCAGATGCCCGAGCCAACGACGCCGGTGGCGCCAACGACGACGACGGTCTTTCCCTGAAACGGCATGGTGTCTTCTCCGAGGTGAGGCCGCGCGAATAGCACGTGCCTGCGGGTCGCTCCATCAGCGGGCTGAGGCTGGCGCCGCCCACTCATCGGTCTCTCGACAGGGGCAGCCAGGGCGTTGCGCGAGCTGCTGCGCGAACGTCTTCAGCACCTCGGCCGGCGTCTGGTCTCGGTTGACGAGGCGAACGTCTCCTTCGCCCAACACCAGCACGACGTGCAGCGGCGGCACCGGCACGTTCTCACGTGGTCGTGCGACGAAGGCGCCGAAGGGCCCGCCCGGGTTGCGCGTCAGCCGAACTTCACGCACGTCACTCCGGTTCAGACGACGCTCGAGCGGCCACGCACGCACCGACCGAACCCACAGCGCGGTACCGTCGAACCGAAGGCGCGTCGGCCACAGCCACGTCAGCGGTGTCGTCACCAGGCCCCACGTCGCGAGCGCCCACAACAACGAGCCGCACACGCCGAACACGAGGAAGGGGAGTGAGACCATCGACTGCTGCACGACGAACGACGGCTCCCCGAGCCGCGCGGAGACGGCCTTGACCAGCGCGCGTTGCTTCGACCGGTCGAGGCTCGAGCTGAAGCCCGAGCTGCGAAGTGCGCCGGCCGGACCCGAGAGCTGCACCACCGTGGCGCCTTCGTCGCCGACGTCGACCTGCTCGCACGACTGCACCTCCGAGAGCGTGTGCTCGAGCGGCGCGAGGCCGAACAGATAGCGCTCCGAGAGCGCGCAGCGCATCACGACGTCTCGTTCGCAGCGCACCTCGAACGTGGGCGAGCCCAGCGCGAGCACGCCGAGCCCCACTGGCGTCAGCAACGCGACGAAGGCCAGCTGCTTCACGAAGGAGCGAAGCGGCCTGGGCTCCCGCCAGACCCAGGTCGTGCCCGCGTCGTTCGAGGCCGTGTGAATCGGCATGAGGGGAACGCTGGCAGTGCCGTGTGACAGCCGTGCGACGCCGGGGCGTCAGCTCAGGGACAGCGGCCGCCACCCGCTGCGGCGTAGGGCATGCACGAAGCGCACGTCAGGCAGCGGGAGCCCAGCGTTCCACATGCCGCAGGGCTCGTGCCGGACTGGCAGACGCCGGCGACGTCACAGCAACCGCTCGTGCACGTCGTCTCACACGTCTCCATGATGCCTGCGTCGACGCCGCCATCACCGAGCGAGCAGAGGCCTGCCTGACACGACTCACGCGGCTGGCAGAGCACGCAACTCTCTCCGCCCCGCCCGCAGGCCTGCACGGTGGTGGTGACGATGCACTCGTTGTTGCGGCAGCAGCCCGTGCAGTTCGTCGGCCCGCACGGCGTCTGGCAACGGCCTGCGATGCACTGCCGGTTCTGCGTGGTGCAGTCGGAGCACATGCCTCCGTCGAAGCCGCACGCGTTCGTCACGTTGCCGGTGCGGCAGACGCCGTTCTGACAGCAGCCGCGGCAGTTGGCGCAGGTGGCTCCGGCGTCGACCACCTGGCTCGGGTCGGCGACGCAGGCGCCGTTGCTGCAGATTTCGGTCGAGGCGCACATCACGCAGGCGCCGCCGTTCGTTCCACAGCCGCGGCGGGTGAGTTCTTCGGTGGGTGACGTTGGCCTCGTCGAGCACAGGCCCATCGAGTCACAGCAGCCCGAGGGGCAGGTGGTGGGTCCACACGTCGAGGTGCTGCCGCACGCGAAGCCGATGACGGTGAGCGCAACCGTGACGACGAGGACTGCGACGAGGCGGGGCATCGGGCCAATGAACCCGGTTTGCCTCCCGCCGTGAAGGAAAACCGAAACTCAGTACGCGGCGTTGAAGCGGCAGGGCTCGAGTGTCACCCAGGGCGGGCGACTGTCGCTGTTGCCGGTCGCGGTAGCCCGCTTGAACGTTGCTCTCGGTCGTCCACGCCGTCGACGGCGAGCGTCCTGGCCGCCGTCTGCGGCGTCGTTCACGTTCCTGCTCACGTGTGAACGACGTGTACCGTCGCGAACGAGACCTCGGTGCCGTTCTTCTCGAGGCCGCCGAACACGAGCAACGTCTTCGGCGCATCGCGCACTGGAGCAGCCTGCAGCCGCGTCACCACGAGCGTGTATGTGTGGGCGCCCAACATGCGGCAGCGCTCTTCGAGGACCTCGCCGGGAATCACGCGGTCCTCCCGGCTCTTCGCTCGCAGCGCAGTGAGGTCTGGTTGGCCACCGAAGCGGCCCGGAGCGCGGAACAACACGGGCGTCGTGGCGGTCGGGAAGAACCATGGGTCGATGCTGGCCGCTGCGCCCTCGCCCAGCCATGCGCCTGAGGTGCCAGCAGCCTGCGCGACGAGGGTGTTCAACACGTCGATGGCGAGCGGGCTCGACTGGAGCGCTGCCAGCTTCTCGCGGTCGGACGTGCTCAGGGCCGGTGTGGTGGCGACGGGCTGCAGCGCGACGGTGGAGACGGTGGTCGTGCCCTCGCCTTCGTTGCAGCCGGTGTCGAAGCGGTAGCCGAGCTCGACGAGTCGCCGCAGATAGTCGCCGATGCTCGACGCGCCAGCTGCTTCTTCGAAGCCGAGCCAGTTCGCCCCCGAGACCACCTCGAGGCCGCGGCTCCGCGCGTCAGTCAGCACCGCCTCATCGGCATCGGTGCCCGCGACCACCACCTGGGTGTCCTTCTTCAGCGTCCACGAGGGCTTCTGCTCGGGCAGGTATGTCTCCCAGAGCGTCTTGAGCTCGGCCTTGCTGAATCGCGACGGCGCTCCCGAGAGAACGCGCGAGAACGTCTTGCCGATGGCGGCGGTCTTCTTTCCCTGATTCATGCGGTCTCCAGCACGCGGCGGAGCACGTCGGGCCGGTCGGTCATGATGCCGTCGACGCCGGCCTCGAGCAGCGCGCGCATCTGCGCTTCGTCGTCGATGGTCCACACCAGCACCGAGATGCCGTGGGTGCGGGCCGTGTTGATCAGCTCGGGCGTGATGAGCGGCATGCCCTCGTACTCGGCCGGCATGTCGGCGACGTGGAAGCGCGGGTCGGGCGTGGAGCCGTCTCCGCCGAGCGCGCCCAACACGAACGCCGTCAGCGCCTCGCGAGGGAAGAAATGGCACGCCTCGGGCAGCGTCTTCACGAGCCGCTCGGCCACCACGTCAGACTCGCTGCCGATGCAGAGGCGCTCCACCGCGCCGAGGGACCGCACCTCGTCGGCCAGCACCTGCTCGATGCCCGGCACGTCGGGCTTCACCTCGAGGTTCACGCGGACGTCGGGCAACGTCGTCAGCACCTCACGCAGCGTGGGAATTCGAACGCCCTGGCCCCTCCTCGGAAACGTGAGGCCATCAGGAGAAAAGTGAAAGCCGGCGTCGAGCTGCTGCAGCTCGGCGAGCGAGTGTTGCGCGAGCGGACCTGTGCCGTTCGTGCAGCGCTCCAGCGTCGGGTCGTGGTGCACGACGAGCACTCCGTCGCGCGTGAGGTGCACATCGAGCTCGAGCACGTCGGTGTGGAACTCGTTCACCGCGCGGGTGAAGGCGGTGAGGGTGTTCTCTGGCTCGAGCTTCGCGCCGCCGCGGTGGCTGATGTGGGCGGGCCTGCGGAGCGTCTCGGCGTAGCGGTGCCGTCGGGTCACGAAGACAGGCCTAGTGCTCAGCCGCCTTCGAGTCGAGCACCCGTCACCGGCCGAGGCGACTGCACCAGGCGCAGGAAGGCCTTGATGCCAGAGATGATCTCCTGATTGTCGGTGAGCCGGTCGATGGTCTCCTCGAACCTGCGCGCCACCGAGTCCAGCTTTCGCTGCGCCTCGCGGTCGCCGTGCGTCATCGTCTGCGACAGCTGGCCGAGGTCTTCACGCAGGGTGGTGAGCGCCTCGTCATGGGCCTTTGCTCCCTCTGTCAGCGCCTGCACCTCGCCCACCAGCTTCTGAATGTCGTCTCGCGGGTACTTCACCTCGTCGAGCGCGTCGCTCAAACGCGACCGCACGGAGCGGTAGTACTCGACGCCAGGGCGGAACAACGTGCTGATCAGGTAGAGCGCGGCGAACGCGTAAGCCAGCGGCTCGCCATACAGCCACGAGCCCAGCGCCAGGAGCGCGGCAGAGACGAGGTGCAGGCCGATGGAGACCCGCAGCATGCGGCGCGCGACACTGTGCGCTTCGCCCTCCTGGTCGCCTGACACGGCGATGCCGCGCGCTCTCGAACGACGCAGCTCGAAAAGCAGGTGCCGCGCCTGGAAATAGAGATTCCACGGCAGCACCACGATGACGACGAGCCACGCGAGGCAGCCGATGCCGGCTCCCACGGTCGCGACCAGTGTGAGGGGAATCTGAACGTGGGCGATGAACGCCAGCGCTCCGCAGAGCGCGACTCCGAGCAGAAACGCGGCGAGGTTCTTCATGCGGCCTCCGGCAAGGGCTCCGAATGCGATTGAACACCCGCTCGGCGCCGCTCATCCGTCACCTGTTGTTCGGCCATCAATCACTGTTGGTGCGAAACGCGATTCACTGGTGACGCTGACGTCGTCCAGCGTTACTCCGTGCGCGTGCGCCGGGTGCTCAAGTGGAGTCTGGGTGTGGTGGCCGTGGTGGCCTTCGTCGTCGCGACCATCGCCATCTTCCGTGACGAGCTCTTCCGGCGGCAGGCGAAGCTGCGCGAGTTCACCAACGAGTTTGGCGGCAGCGAAGACGTCATGGTCGCCATGCGCGACGGCGTGAAGCTGCACACCGAGGTGTTTCGCCCAGCGGGCGTCGAGAAGGCACCGACGATTCTCGTGCGCAACCCGTACACGCCGCTGCGCGCGCTCGAGCGGTTCCAGTGCAAGGTGATGACGCGCTACGGGTACGCGTGCGTGTTGCAGGACGTGCGCGGCGAGATGGACAGCGAAGGCGTCTGGGAGCCCATCGTGCACGAGCGCGACGACGGGCTCGACACGGTGAACTGGCTCGTGAAGCAGCCCTTCGTCGACGGCAACATCGGCATGCGCGGGCCGAGCTACCTGACGTGCACGCAGCTGACGATGGCCGACGTGCTGCCGCCCGAGGTGAAGACGCTGGTGCCGAGCGTGTTCGGCGTCGACTTCCGGCTGGCGACGTACGAGCGCGGGTTGTTGCGGCACGACCTGCTCACCGCGTGGGCGACGTTGATGCCTGAGCGGGGCATGCGGCTGACGGCGGGCTCCGACTATTTGAAGGCGGCGGCGTACCGGCCCGCCATGGAGGCCGACGAGCACTTCATGACGAAGAAGCTGCCGTGGTACCGCGACGTGTCGGCGGCTCCGGCGCCGGGCGATGCGTATTGGCAGACCGACATTCAACGAACGTTTCGCGCGGTGCCCGAGAACACGAAGGTGCCGATGCTGCTCGTCGGAGCGTTCTTCGACCCGTTCTTCGCCGCGCAGAATGACGTGTGGAATCGCCTGGCCACGCGCGACCAGAGCGTCTTCGTCATCGGGCCGTGGAATCACCTGAACATGACGAGCGGAGACGTCTCGTACGAGGTCGACACGGGCCGCTTCGACCCGTGGCCGTTGATGCTCGAGTGGTTCGACCACACCCTGAAGGGCAAGCCGCTCACGACGCTCGAGAAGGGCAAGGTGCGCACGCTCGGGCCGGGTGACCACGCGTGGAGAACGCACGACCAATGGCCTGATCAGACCATCAGCGCGACGACGTTTCACCTCGGCAACGCCGATGCCTCGCAGTCGTGCTCGGGTGGCGCGCTGGAATCGGCTCCGACGACGTCGACGCAGACTGCGTACGCGTTCGACCCGGCTGATCCGCTGCCGTCACGTGGTGGAGCGTCGATGCTCTCGTTCGCGTTCTTCCGCAACCTCGGCATCACGCCCGGGCCGGTCGATCAGGGCGACAGCTGCGAGCGAAAGGACGTGCTGACGTTCAAGGCGGCGCCGCTGACCGAAGAGCGTCGCCTCTCGGGCGCTGCCCACCTGACGTTGAAGGTCTCGTCCACCGCGCCCGACACCGCGTTCGTCGCGAGGCTCATCTCGGAGCAGGACGGCAAGGCGCTGTTGATTCGTGAAGCCGCCGCGACGCTCGCGTTCCCCACCGCGCAGGCGATGACCGCGCAGACGTATGCGCCGGGAACGCTGACGACGGTCGAGCTCGACTTCTGGCCGATGGAGTGGACGCTGCCGAAGGGCGCGCGCCTGCGGGTCGATGTCTCGTCGTCGAGCTTTCCGGTGCTGCACACGCACTCGAATCGCGCGGGGCCGTGGGCGACGCAGACCGGCGCCGACGTGGCGACACAGACGGTGCTGGTGGGTGAAGGAGTGTCGACGCTCTCGATTCCGTTCGCGCGCTGATCAGCGTCGTTGCTTCAGCCAAGCGGTCTTGAGGCCTCGACGTTGAACGACATTCCGAACATCGCGGATCCAGCAAACCGCGGTCGGCGTCGACGGTGTTCCGCGACTTCCAGAATGCGCTTCTCCGCGTCGACACCGAGTCTCGACGAAGGAACCTCCCCGACCGCGCTTCGAGTTCCCGGCTGCTCACGAGAGATCGTCTTCGCGGACTGTGTTCGGCGACTTTCGGAGTTCGCACCTTCAGTCGACGCTCAGAGCCCTCCGCCGAGGCTCGACGAGCGAACCGCACCCGACTGCGCGTCGACCGAGATCTCGGCCGCCGTGTCGCTCACGTCGGAGAACGTCACGATGAAGCGTCGTGCATCCCCATCGCGTGCACTCTCAGAGACCTGGCCCACGTGCCCGTGAACGTGGAGCCGTTCCTCCAACAGCCGAAGCGCCTCTGCTCGCACGACGCTGATCACCCGCTCTTCCCGCGAGGCAGCACCCATCGAGGCACAGCCGATGAAGAGACAACACAGAAGGCTCAGGGTCTTCATGCTGATCAATTCACCCGGCTCATCGTGAAGCTCACCGTCCACTCGCCGTAGCCCTGCGAGGTGACGCCGTTCTTCACCGTGCCCAGGTACTCCTTCTGGCCGTTGATCACCTTCACCTTGAGCACGCCCTTCTCGCCGGGCTTCAGCAACCCCTGATGCACGGCGGCAGCGCCGAGGTGCGTGTCAGACGTGTACACCTCGGTGCCCCACACGCTCCCGTTCGTCGAGCCCGTCACCTCGAACAGAAACGTTCGCCCGATGTCCGACGCTTGCACCGACAGCGCGCCCGGGTCGGGAAGAATGCCGCGCAGCGCCCGAATGCGTTCCCGAATCGCGAGCGCTTCATCGAGCTTCTTCTGCTGACAATACGAGTCCTGCAACGCCTGCAGCGCGGCGATGGCCTTGTCGAGGTGCGGCTGCGTCTCCTTCTCGGCCTTCTCCCGAATCGCGTTCGCGCTCTTCTCGTACGCAGCGACGACCTTCTCGGCC